>JADLFO010000271.1 GCA_020845455.1 Caldilineaceae bacterium | reverse complement strand
CATGGGACGGTGGCGGAACGGCAGACGCAACGGACTTAAAATCCGTCGGGGCAACCCGTGTGGGTTCGAATCCCACCCGTCCTACTGAACGACGCTGTGCGGCCTCCCCTCTGGCTCACCCTCTCTAGCCGGCTCAGCGGATGTACTGCGGTCGCCGGTAGTGCGGGTTGGTGACGTTGACGTACTCGATCCCCCAACAGCGCGCCAGCATCTCGATCTGGCGGGCGATATGCCCAACGCCCAGCGCAAAGTGATGGGTAGGCCCGGCCAGGCTCCAGTTTTCGATAAAGGTACGCAGATCGGGCGGGAACCAGCAGCGCGTGTTGGTGTTGCCCGTGGGCGGGATAGGGCCGGGCAGCGATTCCCCTTCGGCGACGACCAACTTGAACTTGCCCGCATAGGTCTGGGTCAGCGCCACGCAGGTAATCGGCCCGTTGCGGATCTGAAACTCGACGCCGATCCCCGACCCGCGTTTGCCGTGGAGGACGCGCAGCCCGCGCAGCACCGGCTTACCCTCGGCGACGCCGATGTGATGCGGCCCGTCGTGACCGACCAGCACGATCTCATGCTCGAAGTCGCACGGGTGGATCTCGGCAAAGCTGCCTCCCGCCTCCAGCCGATCCACGATCAGCATGGCAAGACAGTTTTTGATGTCCAGTTCGCCGGCAATCGGCACGCCCTGCCCTGTGAGGATCGAACTGCCGACCACGAGCGATGCGCCTAGCCGCTCGTTAGCGTTGCCGTTCAAGCCGCGATAGTAATAGGCCAGCCCCGTCAGCGCAAAGCGCTCCACCAGTTTTTCCAGCCCACACGCCACGCGCGCCGCCCAGGCCACATCTGCGGGTTGGGCAGGCCCGGCGATGGGATCGCTGCCCGGTTCGGGAAAGTCGAAGAGCGCGTGGATATCGTCGAGCTTGCGCTCCACTTCGGCGTTGCTCACCGCGTCTACACAGACATGCAGGTCGTCCAGTTCAATGTGCTCACAGTGCATGCCGAAAAAGGCATCGAACATCGTGGCGTCCGAATTCATATCCAGCATGCCCTCATAGACATGCCCCATGACGCCGATGCGCGCATTGCGTACCGTTGCATGGACGCGAGCAACCTTGCACCACTCTAGGATGCGCTGCCAGGCCGCTTCGTCGTCGTAGAGCGTGCCCACAACCATGCCCGGCAGATGGATGTTGGCGCGCTCCAGCGCACAGACGATCTCAGGTAGGCTGGTCTGGTTATCATGCTCCAACTGCATAAACGTCGTGCCATTGGCATAGTCCATTGCCTTTGTCGGCTGCAAGGCGGCGATGATCATCGGCGCGCCCGCCCGCTGCACCACCGGCAGCACCGTGCTGCTCAGCGCATAGGTGCTCATATAGCAGATCAGAAAATCGATGTTTTCGCGGCGGAAGAAGTCGCCGGTCTGAGCGGCAAGCTGGGGCGTGTCGACCAGACCGGCGGAGACGATCTCCATGCCCTGGTCGCGCAAACGCTGCTCGAAGACCCGTTGATGGTCGAGCAGCCGCTCTTTCAGCCCTGCAAACTGATCCCAATAAAACCAGCAGCCACAGCCAAAGACGCCGATGCGGGCGCTGCCATAGTTGCGGCGAAAGAGTTCTTCAAAGGCGCTCATCCAACGCTCCGTCATATGATGCTGGATAGCATCGGCTCGCCCGCCCGGCGCTAAAACGTCCGGGCTAAAGCGCGACGCCCCAGCCATGGGGCTTGGCAGAGGCATGCGTACTCCGTAGCGGCGGTAGCATACCGCCGTGTATCGGCGCGATAGCGCGCGGTGATACATGCGCCTTGGGACGCAACGCAGGGGCGGCAGCATCACGCGGCGCTGCCGCCCCTTGAACGCTGCGCGCCCGTTAGCTGGCGGGCAGTTCCTCCACGCCGCGCGTCCAGATCTCTTGCAGTTGCTCGGCCAGGCCGGGGATCACCTGCTCCGGCGTCGATTCACCCAGCCAGAGCGGGTCCAGCGCAGCCGCCTGCGTGTTGTTGACCTCGGACCAGTTGATGTTGAGGAAGAGACGCTGCACCTGGGCATAGTTGAAGCCGTCCATATACGCGTCCCAGTTGACGTCGGGCCGTTCGCCCTTCCAGAACTCGTCCACAAACCAGCCGCGCAGCGCCTTGCGCGCCGGGATCATGGTCATGATGCGCAAGAAGGTCTTGTAGTTCTCGTCGTCCAGCACCATGAACTTGACCAGGTCCCACGATTGGTCAATCGCCTTGTTGGAGGAGACGACCAGCGCGTCCGGATAGTAGGAGGAGGCGCGCTTGTTGATGTCGGCGCCGGGCGCATAGGGGATCGGCGCCAACCCCCACTCGAAATCCTCGATCTGCAGCAGGGTCGTGACGCCCCAAGAACCTTCGGTGTAGATGCCGACCTTGCCGGAGAGGAAGATATTGCCGCCGCCCATGGCATCCACATCAACGGTGGTGGGCATATAGCCGTGTGTCTGCATCAAGTCATAGTTGAGCTGGACGCCCTGCATCGATTCCGGTTCGGCCAAGATGATCTTGGTCTGAGACTCGTCCACCCAGGCCCCGCCATAGCACCAGGGCACGACCCAGTTGCCGCCGATGCCGCCAACGCCCCACACCTTGTCCACGCCTTCGCCGCTGGTGAGTTGGCCCGCTTTGTCGAGGAAGCTGTCCCACGTCCAGCTTTCGTCTTGCCAGCCGGTGGGCGGCAGTTCCACGCCCTTCTCGTCAAAGAGCGTCTTGTTATAGACCATACACTGGTCGTTGAGGCCAAAGGGCAGCCCGTAGAGCATGTTGTTGCGCGGCATGACCGTGTAGGCGTCGATCGCGCTTTGGTCCCATTCAGACAGGTCGACGCCATCGCGCTCGGCCAGCGGTTTGATGTCGACGAATGCGCCTTTGGCGGCAAAGTCCCACTGGCTCATGCCCATGGTGATCACATCGGGCGGCGTGCCGCCGGCCACCATGGTCTGAAACTTGCGCGGGGCTTCCTCCCAGGGCACGACCAGCGGCTCGACACCGGCCACGTTGGCGTTGCCCTCGGTGAACTTAGCAAACAACTCCTGCACCGCGGTTACTTGGTCGGGGTTACGGCCCGCGCCAAAGCCGATATAGTATTGCAGGGTGGCGGCTTCGCCCGCCGGTTGGGCGGCCTCGCCGCCCTGTTCGCCCGTGCCGCCTGTCGTGCCCGCAGGCACAGGGGCGCACGCCGCAAGCGTCAGCCCGGCGACGCCCAGGCTGGTCCATTTGAGAAATTCACGTCGAGACAGTCGATTGTTCTGCATCTGAATTCCCTCCTTGAGTGGAAGTCTGACCAAAGCAATAGCCTTATTCGGGGTGGTGATATGCACCGGGGAATCGTCATCGCGCTGAATCGTCTTCGTGCACCTTTCCTTCCTCGCGCGCCCTGCGCGCGCCACAGGCTGCGATTTACCCGGCGATGGCTCGAGCCGATTGGCCGAGCTATTTGATGCCGCCGATAACGATCCCCTCCATCAGATAGCGTTGGGAGAAGAAGAAGATCACGATCAAAGGCAGAACGGCGACAACCGAAGCCGCCATGAGCCAGTGCCACGGCGTCTGCACCGAATAGAACTCGCGGAACATTGCCAGCCCCAGCGGTACGGTGTAAAGCTTCTGTGAGTTTAGATAGATCAGCGGCAGCAGAAATTCGTTCCACGACCAAAAAAAGGCCAGGATGGCGACGGTGGCCGTGGCGGCCCTGGACATGGGCATGACAATCCGCCAGTAAATGTCAAAGTGGTTGCAGCCGTCGATCTTGGCCGCGTCGGTGATCTCCGACGCCACGCCCATAAAGAACTGGCGATAGAGAAAGATATTGAAGGGCTGACCGAAAAAGAAGGGAACCGTCAGCGGCAGGAAGGTGTTGATCCAGTTCAGTTCGCGGAAGATCAGAAAGGTCGGGATCATGGTCACTTGGCTGGGCAGCATCAGCGTCGCCAGCACAATGGCAAAGAGTCCATCCCGCCCCCAGCCGCGAATGCGGGCGAAGCCGTAGCCGATGATCGACGACGAGAGCGCCGCGCCCGCGACGACCAGCGCCGAGATGATGGCGCTGTTCAGGAAGTAGCGCCCAAACGGCGCGGCGGTCAGGGCATCGCGGTAGTTCTGCCACAGGAACTCCTTGGGCAGCGGGCGCGGCGGGAAGAGAAAGACCTCGACCTGCGCCTTGAGCGAACTGGAGATCATCCACAAAAAGGGCAGCGCAAAGAGCAGCCCGCCCGCAATCAGCAGCAGGTAAATCAGCGCCGTGCCGGCCAGCTTGCGGCTGCTGAGCCTGCCCCAGACCGACGTGCGCATGTGGACTAACGGTTGGGCTTTGGTCTGCGCCATCTTTTAACCCTCTCCTACATTTGGTAAAACACCCTCTCGCGCGAGGTGCGGAAGACGAGATAGGTGAAGAACGCAATGATCACAAACAATACCCAGGCCAAGGCCGAGGCATAGCCCATCTGGAAGTATTGAAAGGCGTTGCGATAGAGATAGAGCACATAGAAGAGGCTGGCGTTGCCCGGCCCGCCCGCGGTCATGACATAGGCCTGGGTAAAGACTTGGAACGAGTTGATCATGCCGATGATCAGGTTGAAGAGGATCACGGGCGAGACGATGGGGATGGTAATGTTCCACAGCTTGCGCAGCGACCCTGCCCCGTCCAACTCCGCCGCTTCATAGAGTTCTCCCGGCACGCTCTGCAGACCGGCCAAAAAGATCACCATCGACGTGCCCACGCCCCACAGGTTCATCATCACGAACGAGGGGATCACCCAGGTCTTCGAATAGATCCACTCCGGGCCGGCGATGCCCACGAGGCTGAGCAGCCAGTTGATCAGCCCAAACTTGGGGTTTAGCAGCCACATCCAGAGCATCGCTACGGCCACGCCCGAAACCAACGACGGCAGATAGTAGAGTGTGCGAAAAAAGGAGATGCCGCGCACGCGCGCATTCATGAGCAGCGCCAGCAGAAAGGCAAAGGTCAGCGCCACGGGCACGTTGAAGACCGTGTAGATCGACGTCACCTTGAGCGACTGCCAGAAGAGATCGTCCTTGAACATCGCCGTCCAATTGTTCAGACCGACCCACTCCGGCGGCGAGAGCAGTTCCCAGCGCATAAACGAGATGACAACCGACGCGACCATCGGCCCGGCGGTGAAGACGAGAAAGCCGATGATCCAGGGCGAGATAAAGAGGTAGAACCACAGGTTTTCGATCAAGACGAGCCTGCGCACGCCGAAAATCCGCCGCCCGGCTGTGTTTGCTGCCATCTGCGCGTCTCCTTAAACAGGCCTAGGCCTTGAGCCAGGCTAGGCCGGGGCCTTCACCAATTCGACCGGATAGCGATTGCGGCTCAGGGTTTCACCGCCCCGCCGCAGCGCCAGCGTGAGTTCATAGCACCCCGCCGGCAGCGTTTCCGCCTGGGCAATTTCCAGACGTGGGAGCGTGACGACGCCGTCGGCAGCAATGGCGGGCGCGCAGCCCTCTGCTTGGGCGACGGCGGCCCCCTCCTTCTCCAACGCGACGGTATAGCGGCACTCTTCCAGCGCCTCATGCCGGTCGTTGACCACCCAACAGCCCACATATAGGGGCCGGGGATGGCCGCCGCGATCCATGCCGACCAGGATTTTCCGCCGCCCCAGCGTGGTTCCGATCAACACCGGCTGATAGACCTGCTGCAAGGTGTGATAGCCCCGCTTGGGAACCCGCGCATAGGAGACGACCGACCAGGTGATCGAGGGCCAGCAGTCCATAAACATGAACTGGAACATCCCGCCGATGCGCGTATATTTGTGGCGGCGGTAGTGTTCGACGGCGAACTTGAGCAGATCCGCCTGATAGCGCTGCGAGTTGGCTGCGAACTCTTCTAGGCTGTCGCCTAGCTCGATCTCGGCCACATGGAAGGTCTGGTCATACTGGAAATCGTGATAGGCCAGCCCGGCCCAGTCCGGCGGCCATTGGCCGCCGCCGCGCATCTGGCGCACCTCGGCGGCGGAGGGCAGCGCCTGCGCCCCAAACTCGGTGAGGATCGGCGTGCCGGGCAGCGTCAGATAGTCGCGCACATGGCCGCCGTACCAACCGGGATAGGCATGTTCGCTGAACTCCGAAGTAGCACGCACATAGCGCGAGGAGTCGGCCTGCGCCGCTGCCTGCGCCAGCACCGGATTGAGGATCATGCGGTTGTGGAACGACGATTCGTTCTGCGTACACCACAGGGCAATGCAGGCGTGGTTGTAGAGCAGGTGGATCATCTCCTGCACTTGGCGCACCGCTTCATGCGTAAAGGCAGGGTCGGTCGTGTAGCCCCACTGCAGGGCAAAATCCTGCCAGACGATGATCCCGGCGCGGTCGCAGGCCGTATAGAACTCATCGCGGTTGATGTGGACACAGACGCGCACGCCGTTGATATGGGCGGCCTTGAGCATCTCGATATCGCGGCCGATCATGGCGTCGTCATATTCGCCCAGCCAGAGCGTCGGGATGACATTGGTGCCGCGCACAAAGAAGCGCTCGCCGTTGACCGTCCACGCGCCGCTGTGCGGGTCGAGCGCAAGCTCGCGGATGCCAAACTCGGTTTCAAAGCGCGAGACGACCGCGCCTTCTTGCCGGAGTTCGACGGCGAGCGTATAGAGGTACGGCTCGCCCAGGTCCCACGGCCACCAGAGTTTCGGCTCCGGCACGGCTACGACCGCGACCTGGCGGCTGACGCCTTTGGGCACACGGATGGGCAGGGTCACGGCGACATCGTCCAACGCCAGACGCAGCGTAAAGTCCCCACCGGTGGCGCTGTCCACATCCAACTCGACGCGCACTTGAGCTTGCAGACCTGTGGCCGGCTCGTCATGGGTGAAAAGCGCGCTGCTGGCCTGGCGCGGGACGAGCTTGCCGGCTGCGCGCACGTTGGTCACAAAGGTGGGCGGGCGCACCTCCAGATAGACATCTCCCCAGATGCCGCCCGAATTTTGCTCTTGGCCGGTCTCCAGATCCCAACTGCCGGGCCGCGCATCCCAATGCGAGAGGATGCCCTTGATCAGCCACTTGTTGTCATACCAGACCGTGCCGGGCTGTTCCTTGGGACAATCGACATCCACCTGCAACTGGTTTTCGCCCGGCTGCAGCCGATCGGTCATTTCAAAGGCAAAGGTCTGGAAATAGCCGGCATGACGCCCCAGAAAATCACCGTTGAGCGTCACATCGGCGAAATAGTCCACCCCGTGAAAAACGAGAAAGACCCGTTCACCCGCGGCAGGCTGGGGCGAGGCAAAGCGGCGCGTAAAACGCACCCGCCCGTCGAAGGAATCCAGCCCGCGCAACTGCCAGTTCATGGGCAGTTCCATCGTGCCGCCCGCGGGCAGTTTCTCGCTCGATGCGACCACCGACCCGTCGGGCTGCACTGTAGTCCACGCCAGCGGCGTGTACTGCCAAACGCCATTGAGGCTCACACGTCGTTCCATGATGATCCATTTCCGTCTCTAGTTTGAGGCCGGCGCCGGCGCGGCCGTCTTGAGGGGAACCGGCACATGGCCCGCGGCATCCAATAGACCGGCCAGGACTTCGACCGCCTTGCGACAAGCCAGCGGCCCGTGGCTGTAGCTCAACAGCACCACCGGCAGTTCGGGCGCAGCCTCGACCTCAAAGACAGGGCCGGCATGCGCCACCCAGACGGTGCGGCCCGCGGCATGCAAACGCCGCGCTAGTTCCAGGTCTGTCCTATTGGATGTGCCAAAGAGCACGCAGTCATAGCCCTCGCTCATCGCCAGCAGCGCGGCGATCTCTTCGTCCATGACCACGATATCGCGCGTGTTGGCGACCGTCAGCCGCAGCGCCCGTACATCCTCGCCACAAACCTCACCCGCAGCGTCCAAGAACTCGGACCACCCGGCGAGGGCCAGCACACGTGGGGCCGCCATACGCTTGAGCGGCCGCCAGCCGGCAGGCCGGCGCGCCCAGGTCATCGACTGCCCGATCCAATAGGCCATGCGCCCGCGGTCGATGGGGTGCGGGCCGGGGCGTGCGCCGGGGACATCTGCCGCCAGTTTTGCCTTGAGCGCCAGCACGCGTTCGACCGCTTCGTCCAGCCGCGCGTGCGAGATGCGCCCGTTGCGGACGGCCTCGGCCACGGCCATGCGTTCTTCCCACAGCGCGCACAGCACCACATCGGCCCCGGCTTCGACGGCGCGCACCGCGGCCTCGCCGCGGCTGCCTGCCACGGCCACCGCGCCCTGCATGCGGATCGAGTCGGTCATGATCAGCCCGTCGAAGCTCATCTCGTGGCGCAGCACATCCTGAATGATCACCGGGGAGAAGGTCGCCGGGCGCGACTGCGGGTCAAGCGCCGGGAACTGGAAATGCGAGAGCATCACCGCATCGACGCCGGCGGCAAAGGCGGCGCGCGGCGCAACAAAATAGCGGTCGGCAAGGGTGCGGCGGTCGGCATCGATCACGCCGACGAAGTGGTGCGGGTCGCGCGGCAGGCTGCCGTAGCCGCCGGGGAAGACGCAGTAGGTCGTGCGCAGCCCCGCGGCCTGCATGCCGCGCGTCAACCCGACGGCAAGCGCAGCGTTGAGGGCGGGGTCGGCGCCCATCATCGAGTTGCCAAAGACGAATTTCTCGATATCGCCCCGTTCAAGAAAGTCGGCATAGGGGGCCAGGTTCAGATTATAGCCCACGTCCAGCACATCACGGGCGATGGCGGCGCCGATCTCCTCCCCGGCCTGCTCCGCCGCCGCGCCCAGCGCGGCCTGGGCAATGGGCGCGGGAAACTCCAGACCGTCCTCCTCCGGCAGCAGCAGCGACGAATCGCCGCCGCGGTGATCGACACAGACGATCAGCGGGCCAGGTAAGCCCAGCTCGGCGTTGACGCGCTGAAGATCGGTCAGATAGCGGGCGATCTGCTGGCGGTTGTGATGGGCAGTAGGGCCGCTGGGGTAGATGAGACCACCGGGCCGGTAGTGGCGCAGAAAATCACGCTCCGTGTGGCCGACCTGTGCGGACTTTCCGGCGGTATAGATAAAGAGTTGACCGATCTTGGTTTCCAGGTCCACGCGTCGATCCTTATCCTCTCATGGCGCATATCTCATGGTACACAGTCTGTTTTGTATGCTTTGGCCTATCGCCCTCGGTTGGCCTGCGTTTGCGCGCCCACCTGGAGCGCACAGAAGATCTGCTCGCCGATGGCGATGTCCAGCATTTCGAGCGCCAGCACCCCCGCGCCCAGAACCGGCGGCAGTTCGGCGGGCGTGACCCGGCAGTGCGGCAGGCGAGCGTGTACGGCGTCTTTGAATGGGACCAGCACCACGTCTCCGCCGCGAAAGATGCCGCCGGTCAACGCCAGTTCGCTCGGCCCGTCGTCCATGCCCAGCCGCCGCGCCACGGCGAATACGCAGTCGGCCATATCGTCGCAGCCCTGTTGCACCAGCGCCCGCGCATGGGCATCGCCCGCTGCGGCTGCGTCCAAAACCAGCGGCCCCAGGCGCGCGATCTCGCTGCGTGAGAGATGATCTACATAGAGCCGGTGCATGATTTCATCCATGTCGGCCAGCCCCAGTTCGGCCAGCACACGCTCTTCCAGGGGCGTATGCGGCAGCCGTCCATCATAGCTGCGCACCGCCGCGACCATGGCCTGCACCCCCAGCCAGTAGCCGCTGCCCTCGTCGGCCAAGAGGTGGCCCCAGCCGCCGGAGCGCCACGCCTCGCCCGCGGCGTTGCGGCCAAAGGTCGACGACCCCGTCCCCGCGATCTGCACGATGCCGGGCCGCCCGGTCAGCCCGCCGGCCAGCGCGATACGACAGTCATGGTCGACGCCGATGGCCTCCGGCGCGGCCAGATCAAGCGCCTGGGCGATGTCGCGGATCACCTGTCGATCCTGGGGCGAGACCACGCCCGCCATACCCAAGAAGACCGAGGCGAAGCGCTGTGCGGGCAGACCGGCCATCCGCCGCGCCGCGCCCACGGCCTGACCGATACCCTCTTGCGCGGCGCGCCGGCCCACGTCGTCATAGTTGGACGGGCCGCCCACGCCGGTTCCCAGCACATGGCCTTGTTCGTCCAGAATCGTGACCTGCGTCTTTGTGCCGCCGCCGTCTACGCCTAATACCGTTGCCATCATTTCGCTGCCATCTGCGTCTCTGGAACCCTGCTACGCCGGCTGGTGTGGTTTGCGATCGGGCTTAATAAAAGTCTTGACCACCTTGGCCCGGCCTGCACCCTCGTTGATCAGGCGATAGCCGCCCGCCGCAGCAGGCACGACAAAGGTCTCCGCATAGTTGAAGCGCCGGCGCATGCCGTTGGCCGTCTCCAGAATCACCGACGCGCCCTCCACCAAACTCATAATGTGGCAGGAGCCGTCTGTGGTGGCCGTCACCTCGCCGTCGAACTCGAAGCGGTGGATGTCATAGAAGTGTTCGGGATGCGTGGGCAGGTGGATCAACCGCCAGTCTGCGCCCTCCGCCAGCAGTGTGGGGTGCGAAACCAACTCCTGCCGGATGCGCTGTTTGCCCTTGCGCTCAAAATAGAGATTTTGAAAGGCGCGCTCGATGTTGAGCGGCCGCGGCTTGCCGTCGAGGTCGAGCCGCATCCAGTCGTACATCTTAAAGGTGAAGATATAGGGCGTGGCGCTGATCTCCAGCACCATCACATTCTTGCCGGAGCAGTGGATCGTGCCGTTGGGGATGAGAAAGAGATCGTGTTTGCGCGCCGGTTCGCGGTTGATAAATTGCTCGGCGTCGAGTGGCGTGGCCTCGTGAAAACTGCGCTCCAACGCCTGGCGAAACGCCGGGGGGTCGATCTCCTCCTGAAAGCCCAGATAGACCATCGCGTCCGGCTCTGCGTCTAGGATGTAATAGGTTTCATCTTGGGTGAAGCGCTCGCCGAAGTGTTGGCGGATAAACTCCGGGCGCGGGTGGCACTGCAGCGACAGATTGCCGCCGTCAAAGGTGTCAAGGAAGTCGTAACGGATCGGGAAGTCGTAGCCAAAACGGGCGGCGCTTGCGCCGATCACCGCTTCGTGGTCACAGTACATCAGGAAGTCAAACGAGACCTCCAGCAGACGCCCATCGCTCTCGAAGACCAGCCCGTTCTCGGGGACGATCAACTCGAAGGACCAGGCATAGTTCGGCACGTCTTGGGGCAGTTGCGGGATCTTCTCCTGGATCCAATGGCCGCCCCAGACGCCCGGCTCAAACCAGGGACGCACCCGAAAATAGTTGCGGCTCATCTGCGCCAACCCGGCGCGCAGGTCTTCGCCGCGCATCCATGCTATGTCGTCAGGCCGCTGTTCGTCCACAATCCAGTCGATGCGCGGCAGCAGATCGGCTTTGTGCTGATTGAGCACGACCCAATCCACAAAGTAGAAGCGCTTATACATCTGCTTGGCAGGCTGCGGCGTGCTGCGGCCCAGGTTGTAGACGCTACCTGCCCGGCTGCGAAACTGGATTTCATTTTTGGGCACGTCCACATAGACCAGCGGCGCATCCCAGCCCGCCAAAGCCGCGCCGCAACCATAGAGGATCGAGAGATCGGCGGCGGGGTCGGGGAGCAGCGCTGCCAGCCGGTCGGGGTCAAAGAAATCACACAGGCGGCCCGTAAAGCGCGTGCCGAAGAGCGGGTCGTCGCCGCCCAAAAACGGCTCGGCCAAGGCTTCGATGCGCTCACCGCTGCCCAGCGCGCACGCCACGTCGATCCAGCGCGGCTGGACGCCGCGCGCCGCCAACGCCGCGCCCAACTGCCGGCGCAGGTGTTCCCAATAGACGCCGCCGTAGCCGTCGATCACCACTTGGCTGCGCCCGCAAAGCTGCGCCGCCAGCCCATCCCAGCCGAGATTAATCTTGCCCGCGCCGATGGGGAAGCCGGGGTAGAGGTCATATTGGCCGGCGGGCGTGGGCATATGGGCTGCGGGCAGCAGTTCTTGCATGGTTTTGCGCCAGCCGTCGCCGGAAGGATGCATGCTACTCCCCCTGCTCTGGTCGCCGGTAGTCGTCGTCATAGCGCGTGATGTCGGCCTGCTGCCAGTTGCCAAACGCCACCTCCAGCACACGCACGGCCGCTCCGCCGGGGGTCGCGCGGCTGCTCAAGCGGTGGCGCGCCCCTGCCGGGATCCAGATTTTGTCGCCCGGCGTGGGGGTATAGACGTCGTCATTCACCTGGACGACCGCGCCCTCGTCGAGGACGATCCAGAGTTCGGCGCGGCCGGCGTGCGATTGCAGGCTGAGCCGCTGCCCCGGCCGGACAGCCATCAGGCTGACGGTGACTTCCTGATTGTGGGCGTACTGTTCAAATGCACCCCAAGGCCGCGTTACGAAATCGACCGGCGGCGGCTCGCTTGGGATAGGCTTGGTGACATAGTCGGTCATGATTTCGATCTCAGGTATGTCTCATGGGTGACGGTAAGCGCCGGCCCCTTGGCCGAGCGCGGCGAGGTATTCACGCCGATCCAGCAGGGTGGGCTGCCCGTTCACCTCGACCACCACGCTGCGAAAGTTGCGCGTGGCGATCGCGCCATAGTCATGGCCGGCGGCTGCCGGGTAGACGCCCAGATAGACGAGCGGCGTCGCGCCGGTGTTGATCGTGCGGTGGGCCGTAGCGCCGGGCACATAGACGATGCTGTTGGCCTCCAGCGGGACCAGGCTGCTCTCTTCGCCGGCTTCATCCTCCAGCAGCATGGCCCCGCTGCCGCTCAGCCCCACATAGACCTCGGCGGCGGGCCGCCACGCATGATAGTGACCCTTGGTCATGTAGTATTCGCCGCCGATCCGGCCCGGCATCAGCCGCGCCAAGGCGTAGTGCAGATCGCCCGCGCCCGCAGCGGGTTCCGCCCCGCTGGTCGCGTAGACGATGGGATCGCCTTTGGACAGTGCCGCGCCATAGGCAGCTTCGTCGGCAAAGTAGCCGGCCAGCTCGCTCAAGCGGCGCACGCTCTCGCCCACACCGGGGATCGTCCCCGTATGCGGGTCAAAGCGTGTGAGGAGATGAGCAGCCAATAGCATGGTGCATCCTTGGAAGCCGCAGAAGACGGCACAGACGCTGCGCGATGAGCGTCTTTGCGGCGGGTCAGACGTTCGGCGTGTGGCCTGTGAATTTTGGGAGCAGATAGAGCGGCTACGATTGCCCCCAGGTTATAACAATTCAAAACGCATGTCAAGCCCCAAATATCACATCTTAACGGGAAATATAACAAGTTATAACATAAATGTATTGACAGAAGCAGATTCTCGTCCTAATATGAAAGTGCCATGACGAGGTCTGCCCGTCCTTTGCGACTCGTTCTTTTGATGCAGAGCGCCGCAACGCCAGAGAGGAACAGCGCGTGATCGCCGAAAAGCGACGCCGGTTGATATCACAGCGGATTCTGGAACATGGAACGGTTGCCACCGAGGAGTTGGCGGCGGATTTTGCAGTTTCTTACATGACCATCTGGCGCGACCTGACCACGCTGGAAAACGCCGGTTCGCTGCGGCGGGTGCGCGGCGGCGCGGTGCGCGTCGAAAACGAGGCCGCATCCGAACCATTCTTTACCGAAAAACGGGTGATCCATTCGGCGGAGAAAGAGGCGATCGCGCGCTACGCTGCGCAGACCTTTGTCGGCGACAACGATATCTTGATCCTAGAAGCGGGCACGACGGTGTCGGCCATGGTCAAGTATTTGGACCGGCGCAACCTGACGCTGATCACCAACGGGCTGGCGACGCTCGCCGAGGCCGCGCCTTCGGTGCCCGATCTGACCGTGATCGGCTGCGGCGGGATTCTGCGCGATGTCTCCTACACTTTTGTCGGTCCGCAGGCCGAACAGTTTTTCCAGACCGTGCGCGCCGGGACGCTTTTTTTGAGCGCAACTGGCTTGGTCTTCCCCGAAGGCATCACCGACCCCAGCCCATTGGAGATCCAGGTGAAGCAGAAGATGGCGGCCAGCGCCGACCGCGTGGTGCTGCTGCTGGACAGCAGCAAGTTCGGCGTGCATTCGCTCTCTCCCATCCTGCCCCTGCAGCGGATTTCCGTCCTCATCACCGACCGGGGCGCGCCCGAATCCTATCTCGCACGCCTGGGCGAGCTAGGGATCGAGATTCATCGCGCCGAATGACTGCTAACCGGGAGACCGCGGGCGGCTCATTCGTCTATGGCGACTACAGCGATCCCACTCACTTTGCCGGCTCGATCTATTTTCCCGCCCGCCACGACGAGGAAGGCATTGAACTAGTGCCGAGATGCCTAGTGCCGAGATGCAGATCAGGAGTTGGAACACAGGCTTAGGTTGGGCAGGTCTTTAGGCGCGCGCGGTTAGTCTGTACGCTCCGGGGAAGCTCAATCGCATTGTATCACTAGATCCTCTGGGCGCAACTGCCTAAAATGAGCCGGTCTCGAGCTTTGGCGCTCGGCGGCCAGGCCTTACGCCGTGGCATCGGCCAGCGCGCAGTAGCGGTCGATTGTCTGCCCGATGGTCGCCAGGCTCGCATCCCAAAAGCCACGGCTGCGGATGTCGATGCCAAAGCGCGCCGCCAGGTCGGCGGCGTTGGCTTCGCCGGTCGAGGCCAGCAGCGCTTCGTAGTCGGGCACAAAGGCCGCCCCGCGCGCGCGATAGATCGCATATAGCCCTGTGCTGAAGAGCAGCCCAAAGGCATAGGGGAAGTTGTAGAAGGACAGCCCCACGTCGTAATAGTGCGGCTTCCACGTCCACATATACTTCTGCAGATAGGCCGCGTCCAGCCCATCGCCATAGGTGTCACGCTGCGCCTGCTCCATGATGGCGCAGAAGTCCTCGACCGATAGCTCGGCCTGGGCGCGGCGTACAAAGACCTCTTGTTCAAACAGATAGCGCGAATAGATATCCACGATGATCTGCGCCTGGCCGTTGAGGATCGTCTCCAGGATCGCCAACTCCGTTTGCGGCTCCTGCACCTGGTCCAGCACCGCCTGCATGACCAGCGTCTCACACAGGATCGAGGCAGTTTCGGCCAGCGTCATGGGCGTGTTGCTCTGCAACTCGGTTTTGCCCGCCCGATAGCGGCAGTCGCTGTGATAGGCGTGGCCGAGTTCGTGGGCGATGGTCGAGACGCCGTCCAGCGACCCGTCGAAGTTCGCCAGGATGCGGCTCTCCTGCACGGCAGGCAGCCCCATGCAGAACGCGCCGCCCGCCTTGCTCTCGCGCGGCTCGGCGTCGATCCAGCGCCGGTCAAAGGCGCGGCGCGCCAACGCTTCCAGGTCGGGCGAAAAGCCGGCGAAGTGCTCCAGCACAAACGCGCAGCTTTGCGGCCAGGTGTAGGCGGTGTCGGTCTTGCCCACCGGCGCAAAGAGGTCCCACCAGGGTAGCTGCTCCTTGCCCAAGAGCCTGGCCTTGGCCTTAAAGTAGCGCCGAAACATGGGGAATGAATCTTTCATGGCAGCCAGCATCGCTTCGAGCGTGGGCCGGTCGATGCGTGCCGCGTCCAGCGCGGGGTGCAGGTCATCTTCGCGCTTGCGCCGCCGGTTGAGCGTGTGGCTGGCCCCTTTGACACTATTGAGCGCCGCGGCCAGCGACTCGCCCACGCCGGCCCAGGCGGTGTTTTCGGCCTCATAGCCGCGGCGGCGCGTGGCCTCGTCGGGGTGCGAACGCAGGTTGATCACCGCAGTGATGGGCAGCGTCTGCGTCTGTCCGTCGACTTCGACCGCGACGGTAAGCTGCGAGGTCACGGTGCGGTGCAGCTTGCGCCAGGCTGTGGCCCCGCTCAACGCCAGTTCTGCCGCCAAGCCCTCTTCGCCCTCGCTCATCAGATAGCGCGCCTGTTCCGCCGTCTCGCGCAGCGTGAAGGCGTGGGCCTGGGCCGTGGCATCCAGCGGGATCGCCTGTTCCAGTGCAGGTCCCAGCCTGCCCACCCAGGCCTGCAGTTGTGTGTTGAGGGTTTGCACGCGCACCCAGCGCTGTTCAAACGCCGACAGCTTTTTGGCCGCCAGCCGGTTGCGCGAATCGGTGATAAAAAACGAATAGAGATAGCCGCGCACCGTCCGGCCCACCTCAAGAATGTCGTTGAGATGGTCGAGGCTTGCGCCCAGCAGACCGGCCAGTTCGGCGGGCGGCGTCTCGGCATGGGTGGGTGCGATGCGCGTGGAGACCAACTCGGCCAGGTCGTCGATCCGGCGCTGGAGGTCTTGTTCCGCCTCACCCAGTTGCGCTGATTCCAGACTTGGATAGACGGTGGACAGGTCCCAGTGGGGCAGCGATGTCATGGTCCTCTCTTACTCTCTCATTGAATAGCTCATTTGACCAACTATTTGACTGCCGTGGCCTCGATCTCGACGAGCACGCCAAAGGCCAGCGCCGTGACGCCGAGCAGGGCGCCGGCCGGTATAGACGTCCTCTATCAGCCGCCAGTATAGCGCCGCCTGGGGTCTAGCTCCAACCGCTAAAACGGTACCACTTGGGGCGGGCCAAGGTCCACCGCCAGCGCCAGCGCGTCCATGCTTGCTTTGAGCAGATCGAAACGCACGCCCGCATGGGCCGGGTCATCCCACAAATTCTCGAACTCCCAGGGGTCGGCCTCCAGGTCAAAGAGTTCGCCGTGTGGGTGGCCGTGATAGACGCAGAGTTTGTGTGTCCGGGTGCGATACATCGTACCAAAGTGGATGTGAAAATCGCCCTCGCCGCGGCCGGGACCGTCGGGGTTGAGGGCGCGATAGTATTCGCAGCGCACCGCGTCGCGGTGGGTGTGCAGGTCAGCCTGGCCGCTGAGGATCGGCAGCAGCGACCGCCCCGCCATGGGCATCCTGCCCGCCTGGGCCGACTCCGGCGCGCCGCCCAGTTCGAGCAGCGTGGGCGCGATGTCGGTCAGTTCCACCAGCGCATCGCTCACCAGCCCTGCCGGAAACCGGCCCGGCCACGACCAGACCAGCGGCACACGCACCAGCCCTTCATAGAAACGGTTGCCCTTGAGCAGCAGCCCGTGGTCGCCCAACATCTCGCCGTGGTCGCTCATGAAGATCACCACGGTGTTGTCGCGCTGCCCCGTCTCCTCCAGCGCATCCAACATGCGCCCCACCTGGTCGTCGATCAGCTTGATCATG
>JADLFO010000270.1 GCA_020845455.1 Caldilineaceae bacterium | reverse complement strand
TACCCCACACGATGAGAATCCTTTTTCTCTCCAGCTGGTATCCCGACCCGCCCGACAACGGGTCAAAGCTGCGCGTGCTGCATCTGCTGCGCGGCCTGGCGCAGACGCATGAGGTCAGCTTGTTGAGCTTTACGCAGAAAGGTCACGCCAATGAGAAAACCGGGCTGCTCCAGGCGATCTGCCGGGAGGTTCAGACCGTGCCTTGGCAGCCCTATGTGCCGCAGAGTTGGCGCGCCCGGCTGGGGCTGATGGGCCTGACGCCGCGCTCGCTGGCCGCGACCTATGTGCCGGAGATGGCGCAGCGCATCCGGCAGACCTTGGCGAAGGAACGCGTCGACCTGGTGATCGCGTCGGAGTTGGGCACGGCGCGCTATGCCGATTGCTTCCAGGGCCACCCGGCGCTGTTTGAGGAAGTGGAAGTGGGGCTGTTCGCCGAACAAGCGGCGCGGGCGGCCTCGCTCCAGCAGCGGCTGCGCCATCATCTCACCTGGGCCAAGCACCGGCGCTATCTGGCGCGCACGCTGCGCCGCTTTTGCGCCTGCACGGTCGTTTCGGCGCGCGAGCAGGCGTTGGTCGCCCAAGCGGTCCCCGGCTATGGCGCGATTGAGGTCATCCCCAACTGCGTCGACCTGGCCGCCTATGCCGATGTGAGCGAGACGCCGGCAGCGCACAGCCTGATCTTCACCGGCTCCTTTCGCTACTTCGCCAACCATGAGGCGATGGACTGGTTTGTGCGCGCCGTCTATCCGCAGATTCAGGCCCAGGTCCCCGACGTCACGCTCACCATCACCGGCGACCCGGCAGGCAAATCGCTGCCGCCGGCCGCCAACATGATACAGACGGGGATCGTGGACGACATCCGGCCCTGGATCGCACGCGCTGGGTGCAGCGTGGTCCCGATCCTCAGCGGCGGCGGGACGCGCCTCAAGATTCTGGAGGCCCTGGCGCTGCGCACGCCGGTGGTGACGACGACCAAGGGCGCGGAGGGGCTGGCGGTGGAGCATGGCGTCCATCTGCTGATCGCCGACACGCCGCACGCCTTTGCCGAGGCGGTGCTGCGCCTGCTGCAAGAGCCGGGCCTGCGCGACCGGCTGGCCGACGCCGGTTATCGGCTGGTGCAAACGCAGTATGACTGGCGCGCCAAGACGCCCCGTCTCCTGGAACTGGTCGAGCGCGTGGCGGGCGCCCGCGGGCGATGATCCATCGGGTTATGGCAGGCGCAAGCACAGCCGGCCGGTTGGGCGGCGTGCTCAACCGGACCTGGTTGAACCGGCTGTTGATGGCGGGAGCGCTGGCGCTGGCCGCGGCTGCGCCGCTTCAGCTTTCGGAGCGGCTGCAGATGCTGCTGCTGGCCGCGCTGGTGGGGGTAGGCGGCGTCCTGCTGTTGATGCAGGCCCCGCGCCTGGGGCTGGTGGGGCTGGTCCTTGTCGCCCTGACCGTGCCGTCGCCGCGCCTGCCCGGCGGGCTGAACGTGGCGGTCCTGCTGCTGGGGCTGCTGGTGGGGCTGTGGCTCTTTGATATGGCGGTGCGCCGGCGGCAGATCAAGCTCTTCGACTCGCCGATGACGCGGCCGCTGTTGGTGATGGTCGCGGCCGCGGCGCTGGCATTTGTGGCGGGCCAGCTTGCCTGGTTTCCCACCGCGCCCCACGCGCCGCTGGATTCACAGCTTGGCGGGCTGGCGATCTATGTGCTGTCAGCGGGGGCCTTTCTGCTGGTCGGCCACCAATTTGAAGACCCGCGTTGGCTGGCGCGCCTGACCTGGGCTTTTCTGGCGCTGGGCGCGCTCTTTATCGGGGGCTGGCTGCTGCCCGGCGTCGACAGGCTCACGCGCCCCTTGTTCCAATTCGGCGCAACCGCCAACAGCATGCTCTGGCTGTGGATCGTGACCCTCGCCCTGAGCCAGGCGCTGTTCAACGAAAAGCTGGAGCGCCCGGCGCGTGCTGCCTTGTTGGGGCTGGCCCTGGCGACGCTCTTTGTCGCCTTTGTGATCAACGGCGAGTGGAAGTCGGGCTATCTGCCGGCCTTTGTGGCGGTCGGGGTGTTGGTGGCGCTGCGTTCGCCCAAGGCGGCGTTGCTGATGGCGCTGGTCGGCCCGGTGCTGGCGATCTACATCTCGTCGCAGGCCATTGCCTCCGACGAGTACAGCTATTCGACGCGTTTGGATGCGTGGATCATTGTGTTGACTATGGTGCGGGAGAGTCCCATCTTGGGGTTTGGCCCGGCCAACTACTACTGGTATACGCCGCTCTTTCCGATCCGCGGCTACGCCGTCCAGTTCAATTCGCACAATCAATATGTGGACATCGTAGCGCAAACAGGGTTGGTCGGGCTGGCCGCGTTCCTGTGGTTTATGGGTTCGGTGGCGGTCGCTGCGTGGCGTCTGCGCCGGCGCGCGCCGCCGGGATTTGCGCGGGCCTATATCTACGGTGCGTTGGCGGGGGTGGCGGGCATGTTGGCGGCGGGCGTGCTGGTCGATTGGATCTTGCCCTTTGTCTACAACATCGGGCTAAACGGCTATCGGGGCAGCATGTTGGGCTGGCTTTTCCTCGGAGGCGTGATGGGCATCGAGCGGATGGTACAGCGGCAAGCCGCAGCGACAGTGGACGAAGAGGCGCGCATCGACATAGCCAAGGAGAGATAAGATGCCGGAAGAATTGATCGGGCTGGTTCCCGCTGCCGGAAAAGGCGTGCGGCTCGGCCTGCCCTACCCCAAAGAGTTGTACCCGATCATCCGCGACAACCGCTACAAACCGGTGGCGCAATATGTGCTGGACAATTTGACGCAGGCCGGGCTGCGCCATGTGGTCTTTGTCGTCAACGAGACCAAACATCAGCTTCTGGGCTATTTTGGCAGCGGCGGACGCTTTGGCTGCCATATCAGCTATGCGGTGCAAGAACAGACCAACGGCCACGATCAATCCACCTCGCCGGGGCTGGCCCACGCGCTCGACTCGGCCTATCACCTGGTCGGCGGCAAGACCGTCTGCTTTGGCATGGCGGACACGATTATGCAGCCCACCGATGTGTTTGCGCGGGCGCTGGCCGCGGCGCAGCCCCAGGATGACGTGATCCTGGCGCTCTTCCCCACTACCCGCCCGGAAAAGTTCGGCATGGTGCGCGTGGACGGCGACTGCACGGTGCAGGAGATCGTCGACAAACCGCGCCAGACCGACCTGACCCTGATGTGGGGCTGCATCATCTGGCGGCCGCGCTTTACCGAATATCTGCATGCGGCGGTATGTGACGGGCGCTCCGACTTTGCGGCAATCATGAACAGCGCCATCCAGACCGGGCTGCGCTTCCGCGGCGTGCCCATGGCCCGGGGCAGCTATATCGACCTGGGCACTTATGAAGAGATCATGGAACTCGACCAGCGGGTGCGCGAGGGTTAAGAATATGCAGAAAAACAACCCCACTCCAGAGCAACCTGTGCCCGATCTCTCGATTGTGCTGGTCTGCCTGAACAACAAACGCTACCTCGAACCATGTCTGCAATCGCTCTATGCAGGCGGCTTGCAGAGCCGCTTCGACGTGACCGTCGTGGACAACGGATCGACCGATGGCGGCCAAGCCATGCTGGCGACCCAGTTCCCTGCGGTGCAGTTGATCCAAAATGCAGGCAATGTGGGGCTGGGCCGGGCGAGCAACCAGGGGATCGAAGCCACACGCGGCCGCTATATCCTGCTGCTCAACGACGACACGCTGGTCAACGGCCTGTCGCTCGACGCCATGGTGCGCTTTCTCGACGCCCACCCCGACGCGGCCGCGGCGGGCGGGCGGCTCTTGAACCCGGACGGCTCGCCGCAAGCCTATTACAACAATTTCCCCACGCTGCGCGAGGAGTTCTTGATCGCCACGCGGCTGGGCACGCTGCTGTGGCCGGCGTATCCCGCCAATGTGAGCGACGATCAAGTGCGCTCGGTCGGCTGGATCGGCTCGGCCTGTCTGATGCTGCGCCGCGCCGCGCTCGACCAAGTGGGGCTGCTGGACGATTCCTACTTTATCTACGGCGACGAGGCCGACCTGCAGTACCGGCTCAAGCGAGCGGGGTGGAACATCTACTACCTGCCCCATGCCTCCACCATCCATTACGGCGGGCGGAGCATGGACCGCTGGCGGCGGCGCAAGATGGTCTATCGCGGCAAGATTCTGTTCTATCGCAAGAACTATGACGCACGCCGCGCGCTGCTGCTGCGCGCGATGTTGGGCGGGCTGAGCCTCGCCAAACTGAGCTATTGGGGGCTGGCCGCGCTGCTGCCTCCCCAGCGTGCCCGCGCTCAAAAGGAACTTCAGTCCAATCTCGACGTGGTGCGGCTCTGCTACCGCCCAGAGTGATTATCGTCCGGAATAGGGGGTTCGCATGCAACAAGCCGGTCGTGTGCTGCTGATTGTACTGGACAGCGTGGGCTGTGGCGATGCGCCGGATGCGGCGGCCTACGGCGACCTCGGCGCCAACACGCTGGGCAACATCGCGCGCGCCGTGGGTGGGCTGGGCCTGCCGAATATGGGCGCGATGGGGCTGGGCAACCTGGCTGAGATCGCCGGCACGCCGCCCACGCACCGGGCCACCGCGGCCTATGGGCGGCTGACCGAAGTCAGCACGGGCAAGGACACGACCACCGGCCATTGGGAACTGGCCGGCGTGGTCTTGGACCAACCCTTCCCGACCTATCCCAACGGCTTCCCGCCGGAGGTGATCGGCGCATTTGAGGCGCGCATTGGCCGCCGGGTGTTGGGCAACGTTCCCGCCTCCGGCACCGAAATCCTCAAAAAGTTAGGCGCAGAACATCTGCGCACAGGCCGCCCCATTGTCTATACCTCGGCGGACAGCGTCTTTCAGATCGCGGCGCATGAGGATTTGATCCCGGTAAAGGAACTCTACCGCTGGTGCGAGATCGCACGCGCCCTGCTCGCCGGCGACCATGCGGTCGGCCGCGTGATCGCCCGCCCCTTTGTCGGGCAGCCGGGCGCTTTCACACGCACCGAGCGGCGTAAGGATTTCAGCCTGGAACCGCCGCAGCCCACGATCCTGGACGCGGTGAAAGCGGCGGGGCTGGCGGTGATGGGCGTAGGCAAAATCGAGGACATCTTCGCCCAGCGTGGGCTGACGCAGAGCAACCACACCGGCAACAACATGGCCGGGGTGGACGCGATCTTGGACTTTCTCCGCACAGGCGGCCGTGGCTTGATCTTCGCCAACTTGGTCGATTTCGACAGCCTCTACGGCCATCGCAACAACCCACAGGGCTATGCCGAGGCGCTGCGCGCCTTTGACAGCCGCCTGCCGGAGATCGTGCAAAGCCTGGCCGGCGACGATGTGCTGATCATTACCGCCGACCACGGCAACGACCCGACCTCGGCCGGCACCGACCATTCGCGCGAGCGTGTGCCGATCTTGATCTACGGCGCGGGCGTACGGCCCAATGTGAATTTGGGGACGCGCGGCTGTTTTGCGGATGTGGCGGCGACGGCAGCGGAACTGCTCGGCGTGGCCTGGCAGGGCGCGGGCAGTTCGTTCGCCCGGCAGGTGATGGCGAACACGGCGCAACAGGTCCATGCGTAGGCGTTAGGTATCTCGAAGAGTAGGCATAGCGAAGAGTTAGGACTCCCGAAGCGTGAACCCCAGCAGCGAACTTCAACACCCACTGCAGCAACCCTCATTGCAGCCCGGCCTGCCGCGCGCCGGGGTTTCATGGCGGGCGCGACGACTCGGCGGCGTCACGGCGCTGGCGCTGATCTTGGTCGCAGCCACGGGGCTGCGCCTGCTCTCGGCGCTCTATCAGGGCAACACCGTCGCCGACCTGCCCGGCATCTACGACCAGATCTCCTATGACGGGCTGGCGCGGCGCGTGGTGGCGGGCTTCGGCTTCAGCTTCGCCGAAGGGCATTGGCCGGCGACGCGCGGCGGCGAGCCGACGGCGCATTGGAGCTATCTCTACACGCTCTATCTGGCGGGCGTCTATGCGCTCTTTGGGCCGCAGCCGGTGATCGCACGGCTGCTGCAGGCCGTGATCGCCGGGGCGCTGCATCCATGGCTGACCTTCCGGCTGGGCACGCGCGTCTTTGGGCGGCGTGCGGGGCTGGCGGCGGCGGCGTTGAGCGCGCTCTATCTCTATTTTGTCTACTATGCGGGCGGGCTGCTGACCGAGACCTTCTACTTTCTGGGCATCCTATGGACGCTGGACTGCGCCCTGCGCATCATACAGCCGGGGCGCAAACCGCGCCCGCGGTTGTGGCTGGAACTGGGGCTGGCGATTGGGGTGACCGTGCTGCTGCGCCAGCTCTTTTTGTTGTTTGTGCCTTTCCTGGCCCTCTGGGTCTGGTGGAACCTTGCGCCGCCGGACAAGCGCACAGGCGGCGCAGCGCGGCTGCCACGTTGGGCAAACTGGCCTGCGATCCAGGGTCTGCTGGTGAGCGGGCTGGTCGTGGCGGCGCTGATCGCACCGTGGACGCTGCGCAACTATCGCGCCTTTGGCACGTTCGTGCCGCTCAACACCAACGCCGGATTCGCCTTTTATTGGGGCAACCACCCCATCCACGGCACGCACTTCATGCCCCTGCTGCCCCTCAACGGGCCGTCCTACCAAGACCTGATCCCAGCGCAACTGCTGTCGCTCAACGAAGGCCAACTGGACCAGGCGCTGCTCCGGGCAGGGATACGCATTGTGCTGGACGACCCGCTGCGCTATCTGCAACTGTCGTGGAGCCGCATCCCCGAATATGTCAAGTTCTGGCCGTCGCCGGATTCGGGGCTGCCCAGCAACGTGTCGCGTGTGGCGTCGTTTGGGCTGCTGCTGCCCTTCATGCTCTATGGGCTGTGGCGGTCGGCGCGGCGGCTGGCCGCGCCCGACCACCCGGCGCAGCGCGCCCAGATCGGCTTGCTCTATCTCTTTATGGCCGTCTACACCCTGCTACATCTGTTGACCTGGACGCTGATCCGCTACCGGCTGCCGGTGGACGCGATCCTGTTGATCTTTGCTGCGCCGGCGCTGGTCGATCTAGCCGACCGCCTGCCAGGGCGCGGTACGGCCCAGACGCAGCCGGAGGCATAAGACGCCAATGAAGATCGGCATCGACGCCCGCTTCCTGACACACCCCCAGGCGGGCGGCTTCAAGACCTATTCGACCCACCTCGTCGAGACGCTGACTCGGCTCGACAGCGCCAACGAATATGTCCTCTATTTAGATCGGGACGCAGGTCGCGGCCCCGCTTGGCTGGCGAGACGCAACTGCACCACACGCGTGATCTCCGGCGACACGCCGCTGGTCGGGATGCCCTGGCGCGAACAGGTGCAGTTGGCGCGCGCGGCCGCGCGTGACCGGCTGGACATCTTCCACGCGCCCTGCCTCACTGCGCCGCTGCGTCTCAGTTGCCCGCTGGTCGTGACGATCCACGACATGATCTGGCATACGCCACCGGCCGGGCCGGCGCGGGCGCTGGGGCTGAAACGGGCGCTCATGGCGCGCTATTACCAGACCGTGCCCAAATTGGCGGCGCAGCGTGCCGCGGCGGTGATCACAGTTTCTCACGCGGCCAAGCGCCGCATTGTGGCCGAACTGGGGCTGCCGCCGGAACAGGTCGCCGTCACCTATGAGGCCGCCGCTCCCGCCTTTGGCCGCGTGACCGGCGAGCCGGCCCTAGCGCGGATCCGGCAGCGTTTTGGCCTGGAGCGCGGCTATATCCTGGCGATTGGATCGGCAGACCCGCGCAAGAACATCGCCACGCTGATCACCGCCTACGGCCAACTGCCACAGACGCTGCAGGCGCGCCACCCGCTGGTGATCGTCTGGACGCACAGCCTGCTTTCCACAGCGATGGCGCATCGGGTGGAGCGGCTGGGGCTGGCCGAGCATGTGCGCTTTGTGCAAGGCGTGAGCGACGAGGAGTTGTGCGGGCTGTACAGCCTGGCCGCGCTCTTTGTCTTCCCCTCCCGCGAGGAGGGCTTTGGGCTGCCGCTGCTCGAAGCCATGACCTGCGGGACGCCCGTCATCGCCGCCGACAACTCCTCGATCCCGGAAATTGCCGGAGACGCCGCCCTGTTCGTCGACGCCGAAGATGCGGCGGCCATGGCAGCGGCCATGGCTGCCCTGCTGACCGGCGCAGCGCAGCAGAGCGACCTGATCGCGCGCGGCTATCGGCGTGCGGTCCAGTTTAGTTGGCGGCGCTGCGCCGCCGAGACGCTCGGCGTCTATCAGACCGTCTACCTCGCCAAGCGCCCGCCGCTCCCCAGCCGCGCCCTGTCGACCGGCGTCTGACGCTCTGGGTAGACCGGCAAGCGCCGCCCGGATAAAGATTCAGTCAAGAGACCGGACATCTGGAGATGGAAGAACTCAACCTACGTCTGTTGCTGCGGCCGCTGCTCAAATGGTGGTGGCTGATCGCCGCGTGTACGCTGCTGGCCGGCGTATCCAGCGGCCTCTATACGCTGCGCCAGCCGCGCACCTACCTGTCGCGCACGACGATCATGGTCGGGTCATCGCTGCTGGAGCCAAACCCCAACAGCAATGACCTCTACTTGGCAGGGCAGTTGGCTTCGGCCTATGCGGACATCGTGCAGCGCTCCACCGTGCGCGACGCCACGCAAACGGCGCTGGGGTTGGGTTGGCTGCCCTACTATACAGCGCGCCTGGTGCCCAACACGCAGCTGATCGAGCTGTCGGTGGTCGATACCGACCCGGTGCGGGCGCAGGCAGTCGCCGCCGAACTGGTCAACCAACTCCTCCAGACCGGGCCGGGGATGCAGGAGGGCAGCGAGTATCAGGCCTTTATCGGAGAACAACTGGACCAGATGGAGAAGGGCATCACCGAGACCACGGCAGAGATCGAACGGGTGAAGACCGAACTGACCGGCATGTTCAGCGCCCGGCAGATCCAGGATGCCCGCAGCCAAATCACCGCCCTAGAGGCCAAGCTGGCGACGCTGCAGGCCAACTTTGCCAACCTGCTGGCGAACTCGCGCCAAGGCGCGATCAACACGATCCATGTGTTGGAACCGGCCAATCTGCCCACCGAGCCAATGTCGCGCGGCCTGAAGACGAACGTGGCGGTGGCCGCCGCGCTGGGCTTTGCCCTGGCCGCGGCCGCAGCCTATGCCATGCACTATCTCGACAACACCCTGCAAAGCGAAGACGACGTCCAAGACCATCTGGCGCTGCCCGCGCTGGGTCTGGTACCCAAGAACCATGCGACGGGCGGGACAGCCGGGCTGGAGGGCGATGACGAGCGTGCGGCGTTAAACGATGCCTTCTCGGCGCTGCGCTTGAACATCCAAGCCGCGCTGGGGGGAGATGTCCCCAGAACGCTGCTGGTGGGCAGCCCGGCGGTCGGCGACGGCAAGTCGTCGGTCGCCGCCAATCTGGCGCTGGCGTTTGTCGAAGCAGGCTATCGCGTGCTGCTGGTCGATGCCGACCTACGCCGGCCTTCGCTGCACCGGCAGTTCAACCTGCATAACCAACGCGGGTTGACCACCTTGCTGCTCGGCGAAGAGCGCGACCTGGAGCTGCTGATCCAGCAACCGCAGCCAAAACTATCGCTGCTGACGTCGGGGCCGCTGCCGCCGAACCCTACCCGGCTGTTGAGCCGCAAGGAACTGCGCGGGGTGCTGGCGGAGATGACGCAGAAGTTTGATATCGTGCTGCTGGACACGCCGCCGCTGACCGCAACGGTCGACGCCTCGATCTTGGCGACCCATGTCGAGGCCATGCTGCTGGTGATCGCGGCCGGGCGCACCAAACGCGCCTCAACGCAGCGCGTGGTCAAGAGCCTGCGCCATCTGCAGGTCAATCTGCTGGGGGTCGTCCTCAACGCCGTGCCCGTCTCGCAAACCGTCTATCACTCCGGCTATGGCTATGCTGTGCCGCGCGCCGCAGACGCGGAGGGAACACGGCGCGTCGATCTGCAGATGCAGGCCAACGGCCAAACGCGCGCACACACGCTGCCCGCGCTCCAGGAGCGGGTCAAACCCCCGACGAACCCGCTCTACCAGACGCTGCGTAAACGCTAACACAGCGCCGAAAGCTATCCACCGATGCATATTCTCTTTCTCACCCAAGTGCTGCCCTATCCGCTGGATGCAGGCCCCAAGGTGCGCGCCTATTATGTGCTGCGCTATCTGGCCCAACACCATGCGATCACGCTGGTCTCGTTTGTGCGGCCCAGCGATTCGGCGGAGGCGCTGGGGCACCTGGCCCAATTCTGCGCCGGCGTCTACACCACGTCGATGCCGCGGCAGCGCTGGCGCGATGCAGGCCACCTGCTGCGCAGCCTGCCCTCGCCCACGCCGTTCCTCATTGCGCGCGACGAAGTGCGCGCCATGAGGACGCTGCTGGCCCAGGTGATCGCCGGGCAGCCGGCCTTTGACGCCATCCATGCCGACCAGTTGTGGATGGCCCCCTATGCGCGGCTGGCCCAGGCGTTGGGCTGCGGGCCGCGCCGTCCGCGCCTCACGCTCGACCAGCACAACGCCGTCTTTATGATCCCGCAGCGCATGGGCCAAGACGCCGGCAACCCGGCCAAACGGCTGCTGTTGGCCTGGGAGGCGCGCAAGCTGGCCCGTTATGAGATCGAAACCTGCCATGCCTTCGACGATGTGGTGTGGGTAACGGCGGACGACTATACGGCGGTGCAGCGCCAGGCCAATAGCAGCGCCGGAGCCGTGCGCAATTCGGGTGTGATCCCGATCTGTGTGGATGCATCGGCCGCGGCGATGCGCCGTCGCGCGCCCGCGCCGCGCATCACCTTCTTGGGTGGGCTACACTACCCCCCCAACGCCGAAGGGGTGCTGTGGTTCGCCAAGGAGGTCTTTCCGGCGGTGCGCGCCGCCTGCCCGCAGGCGATCTTGACCGTGATCGGCAAACAGCCGCCGCCGGAGTTGGCGCAGATGGGCATCCCCGCGGCCAACCTGGAGGTCACCGGCTATGTGGCGGACCCGTCGCCCTATCTGCAGGAGACGGGGGCCTTTATGGTGCCGCTGCGCGCCGGGGGCGGCATGCGCGTCAAAATCCTGGACGCCTGGCGTTGGGGGCTGCCGATCGTCAGCACAACCGTGGGCGCTGAAGGGCTGGCGGCGCGCTCCGGCGATAACCTGTTGATCGCCGACGATGCGCGCAGCTTCGCTGCAGCCACGATCCGGCTGCTGGGCGATGCGCCTGAAGGCGCTCGCCTCGCCGCCGCAGGCCGGCAGACGCTGGCGCAGCGCTATGACTGGCGCACCGTCTACCCGCTGTGGGACCGGATGTACCCGGTATAGCTGGGCCGGCACAAATGCACATCCTCTACATCACACCCTACACCCCCAACCGCATCCGCGTGCGCTCGTTTGAATTCCTGCGCACGCTGGCCGCGCGGGGCCATCAGGTCACGCTCGGTGCGCTGTGGGCGGCGGACGAGGAACAGCGCGACCTGGAGGCTCTGCGCGACCTGGGCATCGGCGTGACAGCACGGCCGCTGCGCCGG
Source organism: Caldilineaceae bacterium (assembly GCA_020845455.1). GTDB lineage: Bacteria > Chloroflexota > Anaerolineae > Caldilineales > Caldilineaceae > QEUY01. The sequence goes on along the minus strand of JADLFO010000270.1, from coordinate 3,077 downwards.
CCGCGAACGCTTGCCAACAGCCTGGCTGCGCTCGCCGGCCCTGCGCCGCTCCAGGCGCACTATGCCTGGCACCCAGGTTTGGCCGCGGCCTTGGCCGAGACCGTGCGCGCACAGCCGGTCGACGTGATCCATGTCGAGCATCTGCGCGGGGCGCGCTACGGCCTCTATCTGGCCGAGCGGCTGGCCGCGCAGGGCCAGACGATCCCGATTGTGTGGGACAGCGTGGATTGTATCTCGCATCTCTTCCGGCAGGCGGCCCAGCAGAGCAGCAGCCGCGCCAGCCGCCTGCTGACCGCCTTTGAACTGCGCCGCACCGCACCCTATGAGCGCTTTTTGCTGGGTCAATTCGACCATACGCTCGTCACGTCGCCGGTCGACCGGGCCGCGCTGCTGGCGCTGTGGGGCGATGCCGCGCAGGGCCGGGCCTCCCCCAAAATTGACGTGCTGCCCCAGGGGGTCGATCTCGACTATTTCTGCCCAACCGAGGAGGAGCGGCTGCCCAGCACGCTGGTCTTGAGCGGCAAAATGAGCTATCACGCCAATGTCACGGCGGCGCGCTGGCTGGTCTACGAGATCATGCCGCAGGTGTGGCGCACACGCCCGGAGATGGATGTGTGGATCGTGGGCAAGGACCCGACGCCAGGCGTGCGCGCTCTGGCAGAAGAACGCTCGCCGGGCAGCGGGCGTGTGCTGGTGACCGGCACCGTGCCTGATTTGCGCCCCTATCTGCGCCAGGCCACGCTGGCGGTTGTGCCTGTGCCCTATGGGGCCGGCATCCAGATCAAGGTCTTGGAGGCAATGGCGTGCGCCACGCCGGTCGTCGCCAGCCCGCAAGCCGTCTCGGCCCTGTCCACGGCCGGCGGCCAGGAGGTCGTCGTGGCCGAGGATGCCGTCGGCTTTGTTCAGGCGATCGTGCGGCTGCTCGACGACCCGGCGCAGCGGCGGCGGCTGGCCCAAGCAGGCCGCGCCTATGTGGAGCGGCATCACGCCTGGGCAAGCTGCACGGCGCGCCTCGAGGCGGTCTACCGGGATCGGACGGCTGAGGAAGAGCGTTCCCCCCTTGTGCGCGTTTAAGGAGAACGGGTTGTCATGCTGCGTCTAAATGCATCTGCGCCGGAACTGATTGTACCCGCACGCCCCCTTGCGATCATCCACGGGAGCTATCGCCGCATCGCCCAGGCGGTCATGGTGGCAAGCGATGCCCTAATGGTCGCAGCGGCGTTTGGGCTGGCCTACTGGCTGCGCTTCTATGGCGGCGTGACGCTTGTCGACGATGTGCCCGCCGAACCGCAAAAGTACCTCCGGCTCATCCTGATCCTCATTCCGGTCTGGCTGGCCCTGTTCTGGCTGCTGCACCTCTATGACTATCACACGCTGCTGGGAGGAACCGGCGAGTATACGCGCGCCCTCAACGGCTGTACGGCAGGCATGATGCTGGTGGTAGTGGTGAGCTTTTTCGTGCCCGATTTTGCGATCGCACGCGGCTGGTTGGTGATGGCTTGGGTCTTCTCCTGTGTGATGGTCGGAACAGGGCGCTTTGTGCTGCGGCGTGTGGCCTACCGGCTGCGACGCTATGGCTATTTTGTGGAGCGGACGCTCGTCGTCGGCACAAATGACGAAGCCGTGGCGCTGGCCGCGCAGCTCCAAGACAGCCGCAGCTCGGGGCTGTCGCTTGTGGGCTTTGTGGATGGGCGCTTTGTAGACGGTCATTTTGACGATGATTTTGATGATCATTCTGTCAATGACTCGCCGACCGACAGCACATGGGCCACGGATACACACACACTCTGGCAGAACCACCCTGCCGCCCTGCCCATTCTCGGCGACCTCGCGTCGCTGCCCGCCCTCATCCGCGCACACCAGATTGAGGAAGTGGTGATCGCGACGACGGCGCTTGAGCGCCGGCAGCGGCTGCAAACGCTCGAATATTTGCTAACCCTCCCCGGCGTCGAGATGCGGCTCTCGTCGGGGCTATATGAGATCTTTACGACAGGGATGCAGGTGACAACCAAAAACTCGGTGCCGCTGATGACTCCCAACCGGCTCCGGCTCGACCGGCTGGAAAGCTTCTTAAAGCGCACCGTCGACTGCACGACGATCGCGCTGGCGCTGCCTTTTCTGCTGCCCATGTTTGCGCTGATCGGCCTGTGCATCAAGACCGATTCGGCGGGGCCGGTCTTCTATCGGCGGCGCGTTCTGGGCATCGGCGGCAGGGCCTTCGGCGCGCTCAAGTTCCGCACCATGGTGCAGAACGGGGATGAAGTGCTGGCGGCACGGCCCGACTTGGCGGAGGAATTGCGTACAAACCACAAACTCCGAGAAGACCCGCGCGTGACGCGCGTGGGCCAATTTCTGCGCCGCACCAGCCTCGACGAACTGCCACAGTTGATCAACGTGCTCTTGGGGCAGATGAGCCTCGTCGGGCCGCGCATGATCAGCCCGGAAGAGGCCGAGATGTACGGCACGATGTACCTCAACTTGCTCACCGTCAAACCGGGCCTCACGGGGCTGTGGCAGGTGTCGGGCCGCTCAGACCTCAGCTATGGCGAGCGCGTGCGGCTCGACATGCACTATATCCGTAACTACAGCATTTGGTGGGATCTGCAGATCTTGTTTGTCCAGACATTGCCCGCGGTCCTGGGTCGAAAGGGGGCGTATTAGCAGCATGAAAGCGCTGATTTTAGCAGCAGGCCACGGCACGCGGCTCAGGCATCTGACGGCAGCGCGCCCCAAGCCGATGCTGCCGCTCGACGGACGCCCCCTGCTGGCGCACACCATCACATGGCTGCACAGCCATGGCGTACGCCAGATCGCCATCAACCTGCACCACCACGCCGGCTCCATCGTCGAGACCTTTGGCGGCGGGGCGCGCTGGGGTGTGACGCTGGAATATTCCTTCGAGACTCATTTGCTGGGCACGGCAGGCGCGGCCAAGCGGCTGGCGCACTTTCTCGACGAACCGTTTGTGGTGATCTACGGGGACGTCTATACCAACCTGGACTTGGGCCGCGTGCAGCGGCTCCACGCCGATCACCACGCCGATCACCACGCCGATCACCACGCCGATCACCACGCCG
>JADLFO010000269.1 GCA_020845455.1 Caldilineaceae bacterium | reverse complement strand
GGGTGGTCGATCAGGGCGCAGAGGTCGAGGAAGTGTTCTTGCACGGCGGCGCGTTCTTTGAGCGCGACATCCTGCCATTTGGCGACAAATTCTTGGGGGGTGATGGACATGGTTGGGCTTTCTAGATTGGGCTTTCTAGGCTGTGGTTCGGCTGGGGCTGGATGGGGTGCGGGTCGTTGCGCTTTTATTGTAGCATGGGGGTGTGGGCCGGTTCAAACGAGGCCGCCGGGGCAGGATAGGAATGACGAATGACAAGCGCCGCTGCTGTTTTTGGATGATTAGGCACGGCGGGCGTACAATGGGAGGCGGCACCGGGGCGGCGTTGGTATCATGGGATACCAGCGCCCCTTTTTTTGGGGCGGCGCGGCCCAATCTTGTGCGCCGCGCTTCGGTGTACGCAAATGGAATGCTTGCGCCGGCCCTCTTGCATAGGGGGCCAAGGGGCGCAGGCCGGATGAAAAAGAGTGAGAAAGACCGAGGTTTTGCTATGGTAGCGCAATCTACGGGCGGCGCGCTGCCCCAGGCCAAGGTGCGGCACGCGCCCTTTCGCCTGCTGGCGCGGCTGCCCTATTGGCTGCTCTTTGCCCTGTTGATCGCGTTTGTCCTGCTTTGGAGCATCTCCACCGACGACACCTATACGCTGATCTTCAACGCAGTGGTGGCGGGCGTGGGCATGACGCTGTTGGTGACGATCATCGCCTATGCCGGCGCGCTGCTGGCGGGGTTGGTGGTCGAACTGCTGCGCTGGACGGGCAACCGTTTTTTGGTCGAGGCGGCTACCTTCTATGTGGAGATCATCCGCGGGGTGCCGATGCTGGTGCTGCTCTATTACATTGCGTTTGTGGGCGCGCCGGGATTGGTGCATTTGATCAACTGGTCGGGCGCGGGTCTGATCGCGCTGGGGCTGGACGGCGGCCTGGCGCAAGGGTTGGCCGAGTTCAGCATCCGCAACCTCAGCTTTGCGACGCGCGCCGTGATCGCGCTGGTGATCGGCTACAGCGCGTTTGTGGCGGAGATCTACCGCGGCGGGATCGAGAGCATTGACCGCGGCCAGACTGAGGCGGGGCTGAGCCTGGGCATGAGCCGCTGGCAGACGCTGCGTCTAGTGGTGCTGCCGCAGGCGGTGCGCCGCGTGCTGCCGCCCCTGGGCAATGACTTTGTAGCGATGCTCAAAGATTCGGCGCTGGTCTCGGTGCTGGGCGTGCAGGACATCACGCGCCTGGGGGATACCTATGCGTCAAGCACATTTCGTTTTTTTGAGACCTATAATGTGGTGGCGTTCTTGTACCTGATCATGACTGTGGCGCTGTCGCTGTTGGTGCGCGGCATGGAGCGGCGTATGCCGCGCGGATAATTGGGCTGGAACAGCGATCCCCTGGCGATCTTTTGGCGCGCTGCCGCGGCTGATCTAGAATAAGGGCACTCGGTCTATACAGGTGTAGCCGCGATCTTTCGCCCGCGGGTCTGTAGCAAGCGCAGCGTGCGCGCCGCAAGCGGCATTGAAAACTACACCTAAATCTTGTGTTTTTTGAGGAATTGAGGAGCCAAAAAGGAAGGGCAGGAGAGCGATGAGCGAATATAGCAACGGCAATGGCGATAGCGCGCAGACCGGCACCTTTGCCGTGAAGGCCGGGTTGGCGCAGATGTTGAAGGGCGGCGTGATCATGGACGTGGTCACTGCCGAACAGGCGCGCATCGCCGAGGAAGCGGGCGCGTGCGCGGTGATGGCGTTGGAGCGTGTGCCTGCCGATATCCGCAAGGACGGCGGTGTGGCGCGCATGAGCGACCCCCGCAAGATCAAGGAGATCATCGCCGCGGTGACGGTCCCGGTGATGGCGAAGGCGCGCATCGGCCATTTTGTCGAGGCGCAGGTCTTGCAGGCGTTGGGCGTGGACTATATCGACGAGAGCGAGGTCTTGACGCCTGCCGACGAGGAACACCACATCAACAAGCACAAGTTTACGGTCCCGTTTGTGTGCGGCTGCCGCAACTTGGGCGAGGCGCTGCGCCGCATCGCCGAGGGCGCGGCCATGATCCGCACCAAGGGCGAGGCCGGCACGGGCAACGTGGTCGAGGCAGTGCGCCATGCGCGCGCCGTCAACGGCGACATTCGCCGCATCCAGAACATGGATGAGGACGAGCTGTTCGCCTTCGCCAAAGAGATCCGCGCGCCGTATGACTTGGTGAAGCAGACGGCGGAACAGGGCCGGCTGCCGGTGGTGAACTTCGCCGCGGGCGGCGTGGCGACCCCGGCGGACGCGGCGCTGATGATGCAGTTGGGTGTGGACGGCGTCTTTGTCGGGTCGGGCATCTTCAAGAGCGGCAACCCGGCCAAGCGGGCGCGCGCCATTGTGCAGGCGGTGACGCACTACAACGACCCCAAGATTCTGGCCGAGGTGAGCGAGGATTTGGGCGAGCCGATGGTCGGCATCAACCTGGACACGCTGGCCGAGCAGGAGCGCATGGCCGGGCGCGGCTGGTAGGATGAACGGGACGTCGCGACCCCTACGCATCGGGGTGCTGGCGCTGCAAGGCGCGTTTCTTGAACATAGCCTGATGGTACGCCGCCTGGGCGCGGAGCCGTCCGAAGTGCGCATGCCGGAACAACTGGAGGCGGTGGACGGGTTGATCTTGCCCGGTGGCGAGAGTACGACCATGGGGCTGGTTGCGGAGCGTTGGGGGCTGGTCGAGCCGCTGCGCGCTTGGGTCCGCGGCGGGCGGCCCATCTGGGGAACCTGCGCCGGGATGATCCTGCTGGCAAATCGTGCCACCGGCCAAAAGGAAGGTGGGCAGCCGCTGCTCGGCGGGCTGGACGTGACGGTCAACCGCAACTACTTTGGCCGTCAGGTGGACAGCTTTGAGACGGTGCTGGAGACGCCGATCTTTGACCCGCCGCAGAGTCCCGGCATCTTTATCCGTGCGCCGGGGATCACGCAGATCGGGCCGGATGTAGAGCCGTTGGCCGTGCTGCCGGGGCCGGTCTATGTGGCGGTGCGCCAGGGGCCGATCTTGGCGACAGCGTTTCACCCCGAACTGACGAGCGACACGCGCTGGCATGCGCTGTTTTTGCAGATGGTGCGCGCGGCAGAGACGGTGTAGTTTCGACGGACTGCGGTGGATGCGCGGTGCGCCGGTCTGCCGCCGCCATCAGACTGATCACGCAATGCAACGAAGCGAGTGGACGCGCGGCGCGTTCACTCGCTTCTGCGTGTAGGCCGCTTATTTGACACAAGCCGCGGCGCGGCATACGATGCCTGCAAGCGGCCCGGATTCTCCGGCGACCGCGACGACAGCGCACAATGATAGACGGGTAGATGTGGCGTGGAGAATTTGCTTCGTTGGGGCAGTGTGGGGGTTGCGCTTGCCTTTCTCTTGTTGGCGGCAACGCACGGAAGCCTGTTGGCTTTTGCGGGGGCGAGCGCGTCGCTGCCTGCGTCTGAGCCGCCCGCCCTGGTGGAGACCCAGCCCTTGGCCCGCCCGTCGGCGCTGCCGCTGATGCCCACCCCGACCCCCAGGGCGTCCGCGCCGCTGACTGTCACAGGCACGCCGACTTATTATGTGGTGCTGCCGGGGGACACGCTCTTTGTGATCGCCCGCGACCACGGTCTCGCGCTCGAAGCAGTGATGAAGGCCAACGGGATCCGCAACCCGGACATACTGCATGTGGGCCAGGTGTTGGCGATCCCAGGGGCCGATGGGGAGCGGCCCAACCCGGCGCTGCTGCCTGTGGCGACGGTAGCCGAAGGCGACGATGCGCCGCTGATCGTGCCGCGCGGGACGATCACCGAGCGGATGACTGCGCTGGCGCGGGCCGCCGATGCCAAGTCGCCCTTTCATGCCAAGACCTGGTTGACCTATTATGGCCGGCCCGGTATCCCGGTGATGGGTATTTTGGGCGAGCATACTGTAGAGGAGTTGACGCCGCTGCTGCGCGCCGAGGCCGACGCCTATGACGCCGCCAACGGCGACGCTTTGGACGTGATGCCCGCGCTGCATCTGGTCTATGGCATGGCGACCAAGGCCCCCGGCGAGGACAACAGCCATCTGGCGTTTATCGACGAGACGACCGTGATGACCTATATCCAGACGGCGGAGGCTGAGGGGTGGTCGGTGATCCTGGATGTGCAGATCGGCGCGCTCTCGCCCACGGTGGCGATTACGCCGGCGTTGAGTTTTTTGGAGCATCCCAACGTACACTTGGCGATTGACCCCGAGTTTGCCATGGTGCATCCGGGCCAACTGTGGCCGGGCAACCCGATCGGCTATGTGACGGCGCAGCAGGTGAATGACGTACAGGCGGTGATCGACGGCTATTTGGCGGAGAAGCGGCTGCCTGGGCCGCGCCTGCTGTTGGTGCATCAGTTTCAAAGCGATATGATCGTGGAGCCGGAAAAGCTGGATGCCAAGCGCTATGCAGGCCGCGTGGCGCTGACGCTGTCGGTCGATGGGTGGGGCGGGCCGTGGGGCAAGATCAGCAAGTACAACAGCTTTATCACGCCCGATTCGCCCTTTGCCGCCTTTAAGCTCTTCTATCAGTGGGACGAGCCGCTGATGACGCCTGACGAGGCCTTGGGTAATCTGCCCCATGCCGGGACGGATTTCTTTATCGATGTGACGCCGAATCTGATCATCTATCAGTAGGCAGTAGGGAGGTAACAACCTCACTGCCGGCTGGCTCTCTT
>JADLFO010000268.1 GCA_020845455.1 Caldilineaceae bacterium | reverse complement strand
GTCCAGGTCCGCCAAAAGGGTGCGCCGTCCGGCGCGCGCCAGCCCGGCGGCGATATGGACGGCGGTGGTGGTTTTGCCTGCGCCGCCCTTGTTGGTGGCGACGGTGATCACAATGGGGTCAGGCATAGGTGGCTCTTCGTTCAATCACGCTTCGTTGCGGTCAGCCGTGCCTTTTTGCGCAGTGTGGCTCAACGGCGGCTGCGCATCTATCTCCCCGCCTATGCCCGCGTTGAGATCGCCTGTGCGCCGGCTCGCCGACGGCAGAGTCCTGTGGCCGGGCAGGTCTTGGCGCAGGCGCTGCCGGTTCATACATCGTACATGTGGCGCGCCAGGATGTGATCCTGGTATTCCGTATCCAACTCGCAGAAATAGCCGCTCCAGCCCCAGACGCGCACAATCAGGTTGCGATGGCGCTCGGGGTGGGCCTTGGCATCGAGCAGCGTCGCCACGTTGAGGCTGTTGAGCTGCAACTGCTGGCCGCCCACCTCGGCAAAGGCGCGCACCAGCAGCGCCACCTTGCGCCGCGCGTCCGCATGGCGGAAGACCGTGTCCGACAGTTCCAACGTGACCGGACCGCCGTTGCACAGCCGTCGGTAGTCGAGCTTGGCAAAGGACTGCAAGACGCTGAGGGGCCCGCGTACCGTGGCGTTGGGCGCGGGCGCCAGGTTGGCGGCGAACATCTCGCCCCGGCGACGCCCTTCGGCGGTGGCCCCCACCACCGGCTCGCGCATCCCTTCGTGACCCTGGGCCAGCCACACATAATACATGGCCGAGCCGGTGCCGGGACGGACAATGCCGCCGCGCGGTGTGCGGCCCACCGCCTCACACGCAGCAGCAAAGAGGTCGGCCAGCGCCACCATCAGGTTGTCGGCGCGGTCGTCGTCATTGCCGACCTTTGGGCCTTCGCTCGCAAGCAGCCCGCGCAGTTCCTCATCGTCTGCAAAGTCCGTGTCCAGCGCGGCCGGCAGCGCCGCCGGGGTCACGCGTCGCTCCTCAAAGACCAAGCGCTGCACTGCGGCCAGGGCATCGGCGGCGTTGGCCAAACCGGCCCCGTGGATGCCGAAATTGTTGTAGGTCGCGCCCTCGGCCAGGTCCTGCCCTCGTTCCAGGCAGTCGCTCATCAATACCGAATAGTACGGTGCGGGCAGCAGCCATAAACGGCTGTAGTCGTCGGTCAAGCGCTCCACCTGGCCGCGGATCTCCTCACCGGCGTGGCGCAGGATTGCACTAAAATCATCGCCGCACGCCAGCCCGGCGCGGATCGCGCAGTCCACCGCCGCGGGCAGCGAGACCGCGCCGATGTTGACCACGTCCATGCCGCGGCCTGGGATCAGAAACTCCCAGCAGGCGGCGACGGCATAGTCGCGCGCATCCTCCAGACTGTAGCCGTGCGCTGCCAGTCCTGGAATGACCACGTCGTCATTGGCATACTGCGGGAAACCCAGCCCCTTGGCGGTCAACTCGGCGGCCAGACAGAGCAGATCCAGGTCGGTCTGCGCCGAGATACGCAGGTTGATCTTGGGGTCAATCAAGGCCAGGTCGCGCGAGACGCGCAGCGCCATCCAGGTCAGCGGATTGACGCCGTCGCCGCCGTCGCGCGTCATGCCGCCCAGCGTGATCGTCTGGCCGTTGTCGCCCTGCTGCACGCCGGGATAGAGATCGCTGTCCTTGTTGAGCGAGATAAAGAATTCGGCCAGCAACTCCTCGGCGCCGGCTAGGTCCAAGCGCCCGGCCTCCAGGTCGGCAGCCAGATAGGGCCATAGGGTTTGGTCCAAGCGGCCCAGCCCAACATGGTAATTGCCGCCCAGCCAGACCACGGCGTGCAGCAGACGCAGGGCCTGCAGCGCCTCGTGAAAGGTGCGGGCGGGATGGGCGGGCACATGGCGCAAGAGGACGGCCACGTCATGGCGGCCCACGCGTGCGGCGCCGGCGGCATAGCGCGCGGCCAGCGCCAGCACGGCGTCAATGCACTCTACGGCGCAGTCCAAGAACTCGACCGCCTGCGCATCGTGCGCCAAGCAGACGCGCGCCGTCTGCGCCGCCTGCCTGCGCCCCAGCAGACCCTGGGCGAGCGTCTGGCCCCAGTCGGCGCAGACATTGCTGATCGGGCCTGCCTCGTGCAGCGTATGTTCGGCGCGCCACTGCGCCCACTGCTGCGCCGTCACCACGGCGGGGATCGCCGCCGGAAGCGTGCGCGTAAAGACAATGCGCTCGTCCGGCTCGATCACCACCGCTTCCGCTTCACACTGGGCGCGGATCAGCCGCGCCATGCGCCGTGGCAGCGACAGCCGCTCGGCCTCGCACAAGGCCAACACGGCCGGCACGTCGCCCGTGGCCTGTTTTTGCCGCCAGGCATGATGCGTGCCGGCGCGTGTGCGTTGGCGCAGCCGCTCAATCCGTTCGTTCATGCGACACTTACCTTGACGTTCGCTGTCTCAAAGAGGGTTGTGTTGATATTCAAAGGGCGCGAGGGGTCAAATGGCGGGGTCCACGCCATCCCCGCCGCCCGATATTTGGCCCCCGCCGCCTGGTTATAGGGCAGCAGGTCGACGCGCAGCAGACCGGGCAGGTCGCGCACCGTAGCCGCGATGGCCGCCAAGTTGTCGTCGCCGTCGGTGACGCCGGGGATCAAGGGCACGCGGATCACAAAGGGGGTGCTGCCGTCCGCCAAGCGCCGTAGATTGCGCAGGATCGGCGCGTTGTCCACGCCGGTATAGTGGGCATGGGCGGCGGGGTCAATCAGCTTGAGGTCAAAGTAGACCAGGTCGACGCGGCCTACCACCTGCTGGAAGGCATGTTCCCCGGCATAGCCGGAGGTGTCGAGCACGACATGCAGGCCGTCGAGCCGGTCAATCACGGCCGCGACGAACTCCGCCTGCTGCAGCGGCTCGCCGCCCGAAAAGGTGACGCCGCCTTCACAGGCCTGGAGGATGGCGGCCTGGCGGTTGAGACGCTGCGCCAACTCCTGTGCCGTGTAGGTGCGGCCGGCGAGGCGGCTGCCGGCTGCGCCGCGCATGAGCTGTGGCAGCGGCGCGAGACCTTCCGGGTTGTGGCACCAGACACAGCGCAGCGGGCAGCCCTTGAGAAAGACCGTGGTGCGCACCCCAGGCCCATCATGGACCGCAAACTCTTTGATGTCGAAGACCATGCCGGTGCTCATTGCGGCGCCCATTGCGGTGGGTTCAATTCTGTCATTCCATCGCGCCTGTCATGCTGAGTGCAGCGAAGCATCTCTCTGCCGGCATGCAGGCCCAGAGAGATTCCTCGACAGGAGTCTCGGAATGACAAGAACGTGGAATGACAGGTGCACGCGGGGTCATGGCCAGTCGGCGGCGAAATCGCGCCATGCAGGGTTTTGCGCCTCGATCAAGGTGATCTTTTTGGCACGCCGCCACCCTTTGGTCTCTTTCTCGCGGCCAATCGCCGTGCGAATGTCGTTGGTAGTTTCATAAAAGACAAGCTGCGTGATCTGGTACTTGGCGGTGAAGCCGGAGCATTGGCCGCTGCGGTGTTCATGGACACGCCGTTGCAGGTCATTGGTGACACCCGTATAGAGGGTGCGCGATGCGTTGGTCATGATGTAGACATAGTAGGCGTGCATGGTCGCAGAGAGTCCTCGCATTGGTTGGGGCTGCGCACGCAGCATGACACTGTATGCCTGTCATGCTGAGCAGAGCGAAGCATCTCTCCGGGGTACGTGGCAGCAGAGAGATTCCTCGACAGGAGTCTCGGAATGACAGGTTCATGGTGGTGCTTGACACGGCTCCAAGTCCACTAGGTCCGAGTCCAGCAGATGTTCCAGCATCCCCGTGATCTGTTCGGGCGAAATCTGCCGCGCCCCGCATGAGCCGCGTACGATCAGTTCGACCGGGAATTTCACCTGGCTTGCCACGTCGCCGCTGCCCGCCAGCCGCTGCAGCAGCAGGTCACTCGCCAGCCGCCCCAGTTGATACTGCTGCACACGCACCGTGGTCAGAATCGGCGTGACCAGCGAGGCGATGGCAATATCGTCAAACCCAACCAGTGCTAGGTCGCCGGGGATGGTCAGCCCCAGCCGCCGGCATGCCACCATCGCGCCCACGGCCATCAGATCATTGTAACAAAAGAGGGCGGTCGGCGGCGGCTCGCCGATGTGTTGGCCGATGTGCCGGCCGAGCAGGTGCAGCGCGGCATGATAGCCGCCGCGCAGGGTGGGCCGGCAGCGCACCACCAGCGCCGGGTCATAGCCGATCCCCGCGCTCTCCAACGCCTGCCGGTATCCCTCCTGGCGGCCCGTCGCGGCCGCGCGTTCGCTGGGCCCGCCCAGATGGGCGATGCGCCGGTGACCGGACTCCAGCAGATGGCGCGTGGCGAGGGCCGCGCCGCCGCGGTTGTCGATCTCGATCACCGTGGTGTTGAGGTCATGCGCCGGCGAGTCCTCGGCCACAATCGGCAGATCGCCAGGCACCAGCGCCGCAAGCGCCGCTGAATCGGCGCGCGCGCCAAAGAGCAGCAGGCCGTCTACGCCACGGCTGACCAGGCTGTCCAGATAGGCGCGCTCCTTGACCGCATCCTCGTTGGTGTTGCAGAGAAAGATGCTGTAGCCCGCGGCATAGAGCACATCCTCACAGCCGCGCACGACTTGGCCGAAAAACGGGTTGGTGATGTCGGGGATCACGACGCCGATGGTTTTGGTGCGCCCGGAGCGCAGACCGGCGGCCAGGATGCTTTGGCGATAGCCCAGCGCCTCAATCGAGGCCTGGACCTTGGCGCGCGTCTCGTCGGTCACATAGGGCCAGTCGTTGAGCACATTCGAGACCGTCTTGGGCGAGACGCCCGCATGTTGGGCGACGTCGCGCAGGGTGACACGTTGCTTTCGACGTGGGATACGCTCCATAGCAATTGCCTTCTTCCAGATTTCGTCTCATTCCTGCCGGTCATGCCGCGTTCTTGTCATGCCGAGACTCCTGCCGAAGAATCTCTCCGGATAGTACGCGGCGCAGAGAGATGCCTCGCTCCGCTCAGCATGACAACCCGCAGCATGACAACTCGCAGCATGACAACCCGCAACGCGGGCTAGACCGGCAAGGGCCGGTAAAGCCGATGCTCCCACCCTGTCAAGTCCCCGGCCTGCGCCAGGCTGGGTTCTTCGAGTCCCGTTTGGCCCAACCAGACCTGCATCCAGTCTTGTTCCTCCCCGGCGGGGGCGCGGTTGTCCCAGGCGAAGTAGGGAATGGCGAGCAGGTTGCGCCCGTCGCCCGTCAGCCCCTGGATCACCGTCACACCGCCCAGCAGGTCAGGGTCATGGCGCGCCGCCAGGTGCGGTTCTGCGGCCAGTGTGGGCTTGGCCGCGCCGGGGTTATCAATGCCTTCCAGACAATAGACCAGCGGGCCGCGCTGCAGCGCCACCTTGTAGCGCAGATGGCTCGCATAGGGGTGCGCGGTGAGGCGCTGCACCGCCATCGCCATCTCCAGGTCAATCGTATCACCGTTCTGCCATTCACGCCGGATCACAGCGTAGCCGTCTTGCATCTCGACCGCTTCCAGGGCTGCGCCGTTGAGGCGCAGCTCCAGCGTTTGACACCAGCCCGGCAGCCGTAGATGCAGCCCAAAGGTGCGCGGGCCGAGCGTGCGCAGCGTGACCTGCACGCGGCCATCCCACACATAGGCCGCGCGCTGCACCAGTTCGACCTCTCCCCCCGGCAGCGCGAACTTGCCGCTGCCGCCCACATAGTGATGGACGAAGAGATCGTCGCCCGCCTCATCGCTTGCGTGAGCATAGATCTGGTCGCCGAGTCCGGCGACGGCTTTGAGCAGCATGGGCGGGCAGCAGGGGCAGCCATGCCAGGCCCAGCGGCGGCTGCCGCCGCGCGCCTCCAGCGGGTTTTGATAGGTGTAGCGGTCCCCGGCCAGCGAGACGCCGACCAAGATGTTGTTGTAGAGGGCGCGCTCATAGACGTCGGCATAGGCTGCGCGGCCAAACGCCTCGCCCATGCGCCCGGCCCAGAAGGCCAGCCCTACCCCGGCGCAGGTTTCGAGATAGCCCGAATTGGGCAGGCAGTAGCCATAGGCGAAGCCCTCATACTCGCGCACCGCGCCGAGGCCGCCGGTGATGTAGAGCTTGCGTTCGGTGACATCGCGCCACAGCCGCTCGGCTGCCGCCAGATAGCCGCCCCCTTCACTCCCTTC
>JADLFO010000267.1 GCA_020845455.1 Caldilineaceae bacterium | reverse complement strand
CTAGTTACAGATGAGGAAATCAATACCCCTGATCAACTTGTGCCTTTGTTGGATGAGCTGCGACAATTGTCTGAACCCAATCTGTTGATTATTGCACCCGATGTAAAAGCAAATGTGCTTGGTCTTCTCATCGCCAACCATCAACGCGGGATAATCCGCTCTGCCGCGGTTCGTCCTCCTGATGCTGGCGATATACGCCGCCAGATGATGGAGGATTTGTGCTTCTTTACAGGCGCTACATTGATTTCCCCAATGAGCGGATACACGGTCTCCAAAGCTACAGTTGTCCACCTGGGTCGTGCCGAATCGGCACATGTTACTGCCGAAAATACAACGATTGTAGATGGGCAAGGCGAGCCCCATTTGCTAAGAGGCCGCATCGCCGAGTTGAAAACGCGCATACCCACGGTGGCTCATCTCGCAGAGAGGCAAAAGCTTGAACGCCGGGTGGCCCAATTGGCGGGCGGTCTTGCCCGGATCCGAGTTGGTGGCGCGACCTCAGCAGAGATGGAGAACCGCATCGAGCAAGTAGAGGCAGCCTTGGCCTCAATGCAAGCCACGATCTCTGAGGGAATTGTACCGGGGGCAGGTACTGCCTTTGCCATAGCAGCAGAGTCACTCGATTCGCTTCAAGCGGAAGGGGATGAAGCCATCGGGATTGCAGTTGTAAAACGCGCGTTACAGGCGCCTCTGTGCCAAATTGCTGCCAATTCTGGACAGGATGGTCGCGTTGTGTTGGCTAATGTGAGGCGGTTGCAGCAAGAGACAGAAGACTGGTTTGCAGGCTACGATGCTGTGCAGCAAACCTACTGCAACATCCTGGAGCACGGTATAGTGGATTCCTGTAAGACAGTTCGCACGATATTGGCGAATGCAGTCAGTTCTGCCATTATGGTACTCACAACGGAAGTTCTGGTTATCGACCACGGACTAGCGCCTGCCAAACGCGCTAAAACACCTTTCAAGTCCAGCAAGTCTTAACAGATGGCCTTCACCCACCGGGCGCATATCATCGGGTTTGTGGGGTCCATCATACTGGCTCCCACAGCCGCAGGGTCTGGCGGCGGTAGGGAGCCGTCAGCTGCGGCAGCCGTTCCGCGAAGATGCGGCGTGGGCAGGCAGTGTTGCGGCAGAAGAGCTTGCGTACCGCCAGGTGGATCACGACGGGAATGCCCGCCCAAGGCAGGTCGGCCAGCCGCCGCACATAGTGGCTGTGTACCGCGGCCGATGGCTGCGCGCAGACTGGACAAGCGGCGGTTGGCTGTCTCGATGAGACATGCAGTTCGATGGCGCCATCGCACATCTGGAGCGCCTCAACCGAAAGCACAGCCAACCAGGGAATGAGTGAGCCAAGCGCCAGGGTAGACACGGGTCAAGCACCTCCAGAACGAGACTTTCAGGAGTTCGTTCTGCCAGTCTACCTGCTCCGCCTCCACTTTGCTCACCAAATGTGTCCGAGACCCACTTTTACATCGTTGACAACAAGCCCAACCCAAAGCGGAGAAAGGTCCATGGACACGCAAATTGTAGCAGTCTATTGCCTGTGTGACGACTTGTTGCAGGCGCTGCATCATCCCACCGACCCGCAGTTCCGGATGAGTGACAGCGAGGTGATGACGACGGCGATTGTGGCGATGCTCTACTTTGGCGGCAGCTTCGAGCAGGCGCGCGACCACCTGCACGCGTACGGCTACGTGCCGCAGAGGCTGAGCCGCAGCCGGTTCAACCGGCGTCTGCACCGTATCGGCCATCTGACCTTGGCACTGTTTGCGACCTTGGCCGAGGTCTTCAAACAGTGGAACGACGAGTCGATTTATCTGATCGACAGCGTGCCGATTGCGGTGTGTGACAACTATCGCATCCGTCACGCCAGACTCTATCAGGACGAGGCGTACCGCGGCTATCAAGCCAGCAAGAAGCGCTATTTCTACGGGCTCAAGGTGCATCTGTTGGTGACTTCGGCTCAGGAGCCGGTCGAGTTCTTTCTTACGCCTGGTAGCGAGAGCGATACCGCGGCCCTGGAAGGATTTGCCTTTGACCTGCCCGTTGGCGCTCAGATTTTCGGTGACAAAGCCTATAACCACTATCTCGTCGAAGATGTCTTGCATGAATGTGGCATCGAGTTATTGCCCATACGCAAACGCAACTCCAAACGTCCCTTGCCGCCCTGGCTGCGCTATCTGCAAGCCTACTATCGCAAACGCGTTGAAACGGCGGGCAGCCTGCTCGAACGGCTCCTGCCCAAGTCGATTCATGCCGTCACACCCGCTGGCTTTGAACTCAAGCTCTGTCTGTTCATGGTCGCTCTCAGCCTCAACTGCTTCCGATTTCAGTAAGGTCGCAACTTGGGTTAGGTTATGTTCCCGATGTTCCAAGACACGACGTGGACGGTAGGCCACCTGCACCATCCCGGGAAAATCGAGATACCTGTTCAGCGTTCTGGTAGGGTTGCGCCGGCCGCGTTTGACAATCACGGGACACCCCAAATTGCGACCCGATCAAGGGCAGGGGCAGTAATAGAAAAGTCCATAGGTACTCAGGTAGGGAGAGGTCGACCAAACCAACTCTGCTAGACGAGAGCCTATGGACCCCAGCTTATACTCATCTACTGCTTGGGCGGCGGTTTGTGCAAGGCGATGCGGCATCGGGAAGACGGTCAGTGCCGGATGTGCGATGCCGATGTTATGACCGTGGCGCTATACACCGCCAACTACTCTGGATGGACTTCATCTCAGCGCGGCAGATATTCTTTGCGCATGGGTACATGCCACACATACTGGGCAAAATCCAATTCTCCCGACGGCTGAACGCATCAAGCCGCGTGTGGGGCCTTGTTCACCCTACCGGGCGAACGTGTTAAGCTATTGAACAAGGCATCGAAGTACCCAATTGACACCTTTCCCGTTGCGGTCTGCGCCAATGAGCACATCCCCCGCATTCGACTTTATCGCCATAAACGATACCATGGCTATGGTGCCCGCAAGAATGGTTACTGCCGTGGTCTCAAGTAGTATCTTTTGGTCACGCCACAGCTAGAGCCGGTCAACTTCTATCTGCACGCTGGCATTTGCATCACAACAAAAGGCCCCGGCTGGTTTGACCTCGTCAGTTAACCTACATGCATCAGCATACCGCTGCAGACGGGTATATGCGCCCCCGTTATTGCATCAGCTAAGGGACTAGCCAAAAAAACCACTGCTCCAGCCACATCAATTGCTGTGGGGTTCCTACCCAAGGCTGTTCTCGATACATGCGGCTGACCCCAACCCTCTGGCGGGGTGCCAGGTCCGGGGTTGACGAGCCCAGGCGAGATCATATTGACACAGATGTTATGACTGCCGAGATCCGTTGCCAGACCGCGCGTCATTGCTAAAAGAGCACCCTTGGCCGAGATATAGGGCGTATGGTCCAGATTCAGTGTATACATCGATGTTGTCCCAATGTTGATTATTCTTCCCCACTTTGTGGCCTTCATGCTGGGCAATACGGCCCGCACGGTGTTATAGGCGGCATGGACAATCTGCTCAAAGTACCATGTATAGGTATCCCACCCGACCTCATCAACTGCACCACCCTTCCAGCCAGGCCAGGCATTGTTCACCAGGACATCGATCGGGCCCAATTGGGATTCCACTTCCACGCGCACGCGCTGAAGCGCGTCCTCCTGTGTCACATCGGCTTGAACAGCAACAGCCTGGCCACCAGCTCCGCGAATTTCTGCTGCGATGGACTCCGCCTGGACCTGATTCTTGAGATAATTGACTGCGACCGCGCACCCATTCGCAGCCAGCAAGCGGCAGGTGGCAGCCCCGACCCCGCGTGCCCCCCCAGTGACCAGGGCGACATGACCAGCCAACAGCCCCTGAGTCATTTTGCTGTCCATCCCCCATCAACATTGAGAATCGTGCCAGTAAGGGTGCGCGCGGCATCACTGGAAAGCCAAAGCGCCGCCTGCGCCTGATCCTCCGGCTCGCACATGTAGGGCAGCAGGTGGATGGCGTCCACTATTCGCTTCTCATCCTCCGAACCCTCGACCAGAGGCGTGGCCGGGGTCCGGGTCAGGCCAGGCGAAATGCAGTTCACGCGCACAGCATAGGGTGCCCCGTCAACTGCCATGGCGCGCGTAAGGCCCAAAATGCCTGCCTTGGCAGCCGTATAGGCTACAAAGCCGCCCCCCCCCCGATATGCGACTGCACTTGCCACGGTGACGACCGAGCCGCGCCAGCCTTTTTGGCCAATCGGTTCGTTCGTCTGCATGAGTGGCATAGCATGCTTTGTAGCCAGCCACGTTCCTTTGAGCGTAACTCCCACAATTCGATCCCAGTCCTGTGAAGTACAGGCGGTCGTACCGTGGCGAGGCTCATACGCAGCCGCATAGTTCAGCAAATGGTGGATCGTTCCGTGGTTCTTGCGAATTGTTGCCACCAGTTCAGCAATACTGCCTTCATCAAGAAGATTCGCAGGATAGCTGTAGATGGCGCCGCCCTTTTCTGCTACCTGATGCCCGGTTTCCGCTAACCCCGCCTCGTCAATGTCGGTGATTAGAACGGTAGCGCCATAGGATGCAAACAAGTGGGCGGCAGCCCTACCCATATTCGGGCCGCCTGCACCAGTGATGAGCGTAATCTTATTTGTGATACCAAGAAGGTCGATCATAGGAAACCCCTTGTTAAAATGTCGACGAGCCTTCCTCGACTTTTGGATAAACGTTCAGGTTACAGCCCCACAAAGTGAATAAGGCGAGAAGTAAAGGGCTGATCGGCTTGTACTGTAAAACCGGTGGTAAGGTCTAGGCCGGAAGATTCGGCTTTCTGCCCATCAAAGTCGACAACCTGATATTGGCGGCTGATGTCTAGCCCGGGAAGAGCGAACGTGCGCTTTGCATCGGAACCAGCCAAACGAAAAGCAAAAAGACACCCTTCGCCCGTATCCCTACTGGCGTACCAAATGGCCGCCCAGTCCCCGTTGCCATCCGTTGGAGGAGCGTCAGTCAGAATAAACTGGCGCCCCGTCTCCACAAGCGGCCGCACCCGATCCTTGTACCAAGAGATATGCTTCGTCATGCAGGCGCGGTCCTCAGCTGTCCAGCGGTCCATAGGGGCGCTGATACCGAAGGTGCCGAGCATGGCGACCCGGGTGCGGAACGGAAGGTCACCGCGGAGATCTGCAGGAATCCCTGGCCTCAGTCCATCGTGGGGTGGCCACTCGATAAGCCAGTCGTTGCACTCAACAGGAGCATGCGCTAGGTGGCTACCAAAATGGATTGCCAGGTTGATCAGCGCCTGGGTTTGATCACTCATCCAGTTTGTGTGCGCGTGGGACAAGATGTTGCCGTCAAAGCGACCACCACCGCCTGCACACATCTCAAGCGTGAGATTTGGCAGCGATTGACGCAGCTCGTCCTGGAGCATATAGAGGCCGGTGTAATGGGCAATCAGTGGATCCTGGGCTACCAGCGAGTCTGGAAGTGTGGGCGCCCAACCCCCTTGGAGCAGGTCGGTGTTGAAATCCCACTTCATCCATTTGGCGCCTGTAGCCTGAAGCACGGAAAGGATGCGGTCCCGAGCAAAGGCCCGCGCGTCGGGAACGCCAAGGTTCAGGATAGCACGTTGATCGGGCGCAGGGGCTACCCCTCCAACATGGTGAAGCCACTCTGGGTGAGCGCGCCACACAACACCATTCGGGCTAACTGCCTCCGGCTCGAACCAGATCCCGAAGCCTAATCCGAGCGAGGAGCAGTAGTCACTTAACTCCTCCAGCCCGTTGGGAAAGAGGCGCGAGTTGACGACCCAGTCCCCAGTCCGCGTCCACCAATTTTCCTGGTCGTCCTCTGACTCAGTGGTGTACCAGCCCGCATCAAGGACGAAGAGTTCGCAGCCTACTTCAGAGGCATCACGCGCAAATTCCTTCATCTTCTCTACAGGCGGCTCGCCCTGATAAGGATACCAGCTGTTAAATTGAACAGGAACTGAGCGGGTGCGGTCCGGTCGGCGGCTACGGCGAAGATCATGAATCTTCTGAGTAGCCAGATTGTGATCCCCCATCACACACGCCACCACAGCCTCAGGCAATTCGAGCGAGGCACCGGGCTCTAGCATATGGGCGAGGCCCCAGTCATTCAGGCCGGCGGTCAACGCGATTCGCCGATTGCCCAGTCGGTTCACATAGATTTGCCAGTTTCCAGACCAGAAGAGTTCGAACACATAGGTATGATCTGGGGCGTGTAGGGCCACATAGGGTGAAAACTCAAAGCTAGTTTTGCCTGATCGGCTTTCGAGTTGGAGTGGCCCCATGTCCAGCGCCATGCTCCGCACCTGGGTTTCTGCACCCCATACGCCGCAGAGGTAAGTGATCCGGTCGATCTCGGATGGGAGCAAAAGGGCCATACTTCCGGCCTGGGACAGCTTCAGAGATCTGCCCCGGCCAGTGTGCCGAACCACATTTCGGCGCTGGACGATTCCAGTAGCCTGGTCGATACTAAGGTGTATGTCACATGCAACCGGATTCTCCCGCCCTTTCAGTAAGATCGTAACTCCAGACTCGGCCTCAGACCACCCTCCGAGTGCCCAGCGAACCGGCTGGTCTCCCTCGGCTAGGGACACAGTAGCTTCATTGCGTGTCTTCCAAAGATTGTTACGGAACGGAAATGAACGCTGGATCGTATCTGCTGCTTGTACAAAACCTGCGCTGGGTCCGAAGTATCGATTGAGCAGCACTCCATCGCTGAGCTGTAGGGAATAGGTCAGTCCATCCCAAGTAACATCCCACGCAAGCGCCTGGGCATTGAACGACACGCGCATATAGAAGCTCCTCTATAGTGTGGAAATATGTAGTGAAGTAGGTGTTGGTCAGGTTGAGACTACGGGTAGTGCGGCGGCTTGCGCTGAATAATCAACGTCCCGCCAAACCAGAAAATTGAATGCCCTGGATGAAGTGCTTTTGGGCCAGGAAAAAGACCGCAATGATTGGAAGAATTGTAACCATGGAAGCTGCCATCACCAGATGCCATAAGTTGCCAAACCTACCCTGGAACCAGAGTAGGCCGAGAGGCAGCGTGAACATCTCATTTTCGGACAGGTAAATTAGCGGACCGAGGAAGTCATTGTAGTGCTGAAGGAAGGCAAAAATGGTAACCGAAGCAATTCCAGGCCCACAGAGCGGCGCGATTACCTGCCAGAGGATCCGGAAGTTGCCGGCTCCATCCATTTTCGCGGCTTCATCTAATTCGATCGGCAGGGTTGCCATGAACTGACGCATGAGAAAGATATAAAATGAAATACCCAGCCAGGCGGGGACCCAAAGTGGATAGAAGGTGCCCACCCAGTTAATCATCGTGAAGATGATGAAGACCGGAATCAGGGTTACGATACTCGGTAGCATAAGCGTGGCTAGCATCAGCCCAAAGACGATCTGCCGACCCGGCCATTTGATTCGGGAGAGACCGTAGGCCACCGTGGTGGAACTGACGACCGCCCCCGCAGTGCCCAAGGCTGTCACGATAAACGAGTTAAGGAAGAACCGGGCGAACGGAAGCCGTGTGAACACCTCCGCGTAGTTTTGCCATCGAGGTGAACTTGGGAGCCATTCGATGGGTGTAATGAAAACTTCACCGGGGAGCTTCAGCGACGTACTCAGCACCCAGGCCAGGGGCATCAGAAATGTGACGCCCAGGAGCGCCAACAGAATGTGGAGTAGAAGGCCATATATTCTAGATCTTACCTTCATAATGTACCCACCTTCCCGCCAACCGGAACTGAATTCCTGTAAATACCATAATGATAGCGAACAGCGCCCAAGCCATCGTTGTTGCAAAGCCCATTTTGAAGTACTCAAATGCGTTCCGATAAATGTAAAGCACCATGAACAGCGTCGAGTCTTGGGGTCCGCCCTTGGTCATAATGAACGCTGAGGTGAAGACCTGAAAACTGCCGATAATACCTATCACCAAGTTAAAGAAGATGATTGGGGACATGATAGGGATCGTGACGCTGATGAACCGCCTGATTGTGGAAGCGCCATCAATCTGCGCGGCCTCATTCAGCTCCTTGGGCACCCCTTGGAGCCCTGCCAAAAAAATCACCATCTGGGCGCCTACAAGCCAAAGGCTCATCAAGATGAAGGCCGGCTTGGAGAAGGCTGGGTCGAACAACCATTTTATGGGCCCTATCCCAAACAGCCCCAGAATCGAGTTCAGGACACCATATTCGGGATTTAGGATCTGAATCCAGACTACGGCGGTAGCAACTGCGGGCGTAATTGACGGTAGGTAGTAAATTGTCCGGTAGAATGATAGGCCTTTCACCGGCTGGTTAAGTGCAACGGCCAACATGAACGCCGTAGTAAGCTGGAGCGGTACGCCAAAGAAGGTATAATAGGCAGTATTGGCAAGTGACTTCGCTACAAGTGGATCCCGCCAGAGATATTCAAAGTTCTTGAGACCAACAAATGTTGGTGGCGAGATTAGGTTCCAATCGTGGAAGAGAAGATAGACTGAGTAGAACATCGGTCCGATCCACAGAACCAGTACACCGATAATAAACGGAAGCGTGAAGAGCAGTCCGTCGCGGAGATCTCGCCTTTGTTGCGAAGACATCCGTAGCGAGTAGTACGCCTGAAGAGCAAACGACGGCCGGGATAAGGAAGTGGGTGACTTCATGAATAGCCTTTCTGGCTCGCAAGGAAAGCCGTTGCTCGGAACAACAGAGAGGTGTGAGAACCAGGGTGCGGACCGCGCTGTGGCCGCGGTCTGCACCCTGGCTTTACTTAGGCTCGAGCCTGCCAGTACTCATCGAGAAGCCGCTGAATTTCGGCATTTGCCTCAGGTACCGCCTCCGCTGCAGGCTTCTGCAAGCCCAGCAAGGTATCCCACAAATTAGTGATCGGGCCGCCGCCATAGGCGTTCATTGGCGAGCCTTCGCCCTGGATCAAAGGCGTCGCGCCCTCACGCATGCCGTTGGAGAAGGCTTCTACATTCGTAAAATTGTAGGCCTCAGATGCAACCTTACCCCAAATCTGATCGATATTGTCAGGAGTGCCACACATCCGGCCACCATCAGCGATGATTTTCTGCCCATCGTCCGACAAGATAAACTTGATTAGTTCCCAGGAAGCGTCTGGTGTCTTCGACTGGGTGGAAATTGTATGACCATGGACGTGGCTGAAGTTGTAGTTCTTGCCATCATCGCCCACAGGCGGCTCTACTACGTCGAAGTTGATTCCGGGCTGCATAGTTGCAAGACTACCCCACAGGCGAGGCAGATACCAAGGTCCTTCCATCACCATGGCAACACGACCAGTGTCAACGCCAACCCCACCGCCAGTAATCACTTCAGGTCCCGGGGACCAATTATTCTCGATGGCATCATAAATGATGAACTGTAGGGCCGAGATGATATCCTCATGGTCCCACAGTGCCTTTTTCGGTTCCACTACAGAGTCCCACTCTAGATGCCCATTGCGACGCATGAAGCTGACGCAGCGGGCGTAGGCGCCACTCCAGCCGCCGGCTTGAGCCCAGCCATAGAAGCGCGTATCACCTTCTTCAAAGGATAACCGCTGGATAATCTCCTTGAACTGGTCCCAAGTCCACCCTTTAGTTGGATACTCGACCCCCTGCTGATCAAAGATATCTTTGTTGTAGTAGATAACTAAGGAACCCACATCAGAAGGAGTCATATAGGTATCGCCGTGCCACTGGGTGCTGTTGGCGTAGTTTTCCGTGGCGGGGAACTTATCCGTCAGTCCGTCGCGCGAGATATACTCATTCAGCGGAGCAAGTACCTTGTTCTCGGCATAGGCTTGCCAAATCCAACCCTGGTAGTAAAGCACATCGGCGGAGGTACCGGCTGCGAAATTGGCCTGAACCTTTTCGTAATAGCCGCCGGGATACTGCTCGACCGTTACCTTGATCGAACTGTTGGTCTCGGCAAACTTCTTCGTCATCGCGTCATACACGTCGGCATCCTGCACATCGCCCCAAGCGGAAAGGCGGATTGCCGCCTCCTCAGATGCCGGTTGCGCCGACTGCTGCGTTGCTGCCGCCGGCGCTTGACCCGGAGCACAGGCCGCCAACATCAGTCCGGCAACCCCAATCCCTGACCTCTTGAGAAACGAGCGACGTGTGAGACGAGTAGGATTTCCAGAATTTACCCACGTTCTCATATTGACCTCCGTTAGTTCTGATGGTTCGACTACGAGACGGTACCGATAGGACAGCGTAACGATGTAGCACTGCTGGAGAAAGCCCTTAGAACACAACTGCGCCACCATGCTATGGCAAGAAACACCTAAACCTTTACACCGAACAGACCAGCAAACCCAGAGGGGAGCCGGGCGCTAGACGATGAGTTCAGGAGAAGCGCCTGATTGGTAAGTTCCGCTAATTGCTCCATATGCCCCCTCATTGCCTCGGAGGCTCGATTTGGATCACCCTCGTCAATCGCTGCATATAGCCTCCGGTGCCACTCCTGGGCCTCTGAACGACCGGTTAAGCCCCCGGTAAACGAAGTCAGGCGACGCGCCTGGATCAGCGGTTGCTTCAAATACCGCACAATTTGGCTGAGGAACCGATTCTCAGCGCCCTCAATGATGATTTCGTGAAAGGTAATGTCTGCCTCCGCAAAACGTTCCGGGTCCTGCTCGTAGGTCATCTCCATGTGCGCCAGTGTCTGCTGGAGTGCTAGTTTTTGACGGATGGTCATTCTGGCAGCTGCTAACCGGGCCGACTCGATCTCAACTGCCGTCCGTAGTTCCACAAGCTCCTGGCTGATATCCGGCATGTGACCACTATCGATGTAAGTCTTCAGGAGGAGTGGATCAAGCAGATTCCATGCCGCAGGCGGATTCACATAAGTCCCGAGTCCTCGACGAGTCTCGGCTAGCCCTATCGTGGTCAGCCGCCGGATCGTTTCACGTACGACGGTGCGGCTGACCCCATACGCCCGGGCAATTCCATTTTCAGAGGGGAGGTACGTCCCAGGTTCGTAGACACCTGTGACAACATCCCTCGAGATGGCACTAACCAACGTATCGATTTTGGAAGCTACAATTTCTGCGGATGCTTGTTTTTCTTTCAATCTCAGACTCTTTCCACGGGCGACCACTGAATTTCCCAGCATGTAAATCAACGAATTGATAGAGCAAGAGCGCACCCCAAGCGCGCAGTGGGGGTGTAACATATCTGACCTGACCACAGTGCTTCTCGATTGATCTCAAATATGGTTAACATGAGTAGGGTGCGATGTTTGAGCATATGGTTGACCCCGTTGTCAAGACCAAAAAGTGACGAAAATAAGGTGGAACAAAAAGCAACAACAACATCGGTGTTCAAGCAAAGTGTAGCTCGGCCGGCGTGCAATAGTTGAGACTTTGATGGGGCCTCTCATGGTTATAGAAGTGAAAGTAGGCAGCCAAGCCAGCAGCCAGTTCCGGTACAGAGGCATAGTCCTTGAGGTAGATGTCCTCATATTTGAGGCTGCGCCACAGACGTTCGACAAAGACGTTGTCTAAAGCGCGACCACGCCCGTCCATGCTGATGCGGATGTCGGCACTTTCAAGACAATCGGTGAACCCGTGGGCGGTGAACTGAACGCCTTGATCCGTGTTGAAGATGACCGGCTGTCCGTTGCTCAGTGCCTGCTGAAGTGCGTCCAGGCAGAAATAACCGTCGAGCGTATTTGAGAGTTGCCAAGTCAAGACGTAGCGACTGTACCAGTCGATGACGGCCACCAGATACATGAAGCCATGACGCGTCGGTATGTAAGTGATGTCAGCACTCCAGACAAAGTTGGGTCGGGTGATCTCCAGACCACGCAGCAGATAGGGATAGCCTTTTCTTTCCTGAGCGGCCCTGGTCGTTTTGGGCTTCGGATAGATGGCCTGCAATCCCATCTTCTGCATCAACCGCTGGACACGCTTATGGTTGACCGCATACCCTTGGCGGTGCAGATAGGCCGTCATGCGCGGCCAACCGTAGAACGGTGTGCGTAGATATTGCTCGTCGAGCAGCCGCATCAGATGCAGATTCTCGACCGACTCGCCGGCCGGCTGGTAGTAGAGCGTCGAGCGATGCAGACCCAGCAGTTCGCACTGGCGACGCACGCTCAACTGTGGGTGGTCCGGCTCAATCAGGGCGCACTTGGCTTCAGGCGAACTGGGCAGACTTTTTTTTGACCCACTCGAGTTCCATCTTGAGCCGGCCGATCTGCTCGTAGAGCTCAGTCTGGACGGCTTGCTGGTCTTGCTGCTCTTTGGCCCCGTTTTGGCTGAGCACGCTGGGACCGCTTTCCAGCAACTGCCGTTTCCACTGGCTGACCTGGTTCGGATGAACGCTGTACTCGCTCGACAACTCGCTGAGCGTTCGCTGGCCTTTGGCCGCTTCCAGCGCCACGCGAAACTTGAACTCGGGACTGAAACGTCGGCGTTGCTTGGACATTCGTGTGACCCTCCACGTACTGAGAAAAAGTGTGGTTTTGCACCTTAGCACATGATCCAGTTTTTGGGGTCAATTATAGCCAGTAGTGAAGTACAAGTGGCGCACAAGTAAAAATCCAAACCTCCCGCGGCTTGACGCAAGCTAAAAGACTTTCTGCCTGACAAGCGCCAGCCAAGGCTCCGGAGTTCTCTGCCTCACGCCATGTGCAGCGGGAATCGCGGCATCCCCCCAACACCATAGGGTCACGTTCATCCGTTAAGATAGCTCAAACAATTTGAGCTACGACTATAGGATGCCCATGCAGCTTCTAGAAAGTTCGGGGCCAGCAATTGTATGACAGTATATATGACAAGCTGTATACTAGCATGTATGACATGCTAGTGTCAAGTGACATTTCTGCCGTGCAGGAATTCTCAAATTGAAGAATGGAAGCAAGATGACGGATAGATAGGGTAAGAGCCTCCAGACCAAAGCTGTTGTCGGCGAAGGGGCAAAGATGTTTGACAAGGTGATAAGT
>JADLFO010000266.1 GCA_020845455.1 Caldilineaceae bacterium | reverse complement strand
CGCCCGGAGATCGAAGCGGCGATCTTTACGCCGGTCGATCAGCCCTTTGTGCCGCCGGCGCTGCTGCGGCGGCTGGCGCAGGGCTGGCGCATGGGCGCGCCCTTGGCCGCGCCGGTGGTCGAGGGCGCGCTACATGGCGCGCCGGTGGTCGAGGGCGCGCTACATGGCGCGCCGGTGGTCGATAGCGCGCTGCGCGGCGCGCCGGCGCTCTTTGACCGCGGCCTCTGGCCCGAACTGATGGCCGTGCGCGGCGATGTGGGCGGGCGCGAGGTGCTGCGCCGCCATGCCGCCACAGCACATGCCATCCCCGCGCAGACCGCCTGGCTGCGCGACCTCGACACCCCAGACGACTTTGAGGTGAATCTCTGCGGTTAATCTCTCTGGATTGCCGCCAGCAGCTGCGCGCTTTGGGGGCCGTGGGCGGTCAGCGTGGCGCGGCGTGCGTCGGGGGGGCCATCAGGTGTGAGGACAATCGTCAGCCGGTCGGCGGGCAGCAGCGCGGCCACGCGCTCGGCCCACTCGATCACCACCACCGTGCCACGACTGTCTGCATCGGGGTGGGCGGCGCTCTCGACGATCTCCTCCAGCCCGAAGGTGGCTGCTTCGCGCGCCGCGGCCGCGGGCGCATCGCCCAGACGATAGGTATCGATGTGGATCAGGCGCAGCCCACGGCTGCCCAGATATTCCGCCACCAAAGTGAAGGTCGGGCTGGTGACCTGGGCGCTGACGCCCATCCCGGCGGCGACGCCCTGGCTCAACGTGGTCTTGCCTGCGCCCAGGTCGCCGCACAGCGCGATGACTTGCCCGGCGGCGGCATGCTCTCCCAGGCAGCGGCCCAGGTCGAAGGTCTTGGCCGGGCTATCCAGATGCAGGATGTATTGAGGCGCGGCGGTCATAGCAGCGCCTAGGCCAAAGTCGCCGTCTGCGAATCGGCGATCAGGGCGCGATATTCGTCGGCCAAGGCCGCGGCGCGCTCGGCGTCGCATCCCTCGACCGTCACAACGAAGTGGGGCAGCTCGGGGTCGGGCGCGATGTGAACCCATTCGTTGTTGTCGAGCAGAATTTTGATGCCTTCGATGTTTTTCATCGTCTCGCCGATTTCGGCGTTGCGCGCTCCATATTGCTCGTTGAGCCGGCGCATGACCCGGCCCTTGGCCTCGGTGGGGCATTCGGCGCGCTGTTTGACCAGGTGGAAGCGGGGCAGATAGGCGATCACATCGCTGACGCGCATCTTGTATTTGGCGAGATATTCCAGCAACTTGGCCGCCGCCATCATCCCATCGACGACGGGCTGGAATGCGGGCCAGATAAAGTTGCCGTCGCCGTCGGCGGCGAAGAGGATGCCCGGCGCGGTCGAGGCTTGCATCAAGCTTTGCAGGTTGTCGCTGATGCGCAGCACCTTGCCCTTGCGCCACCCGGCGATGGTATCGAAGGCGGTGGGCATGGTGATCGGGACGATCGCGGTCGATTCTGGTTGCACTTGCAGCGCCAGTTCCAACATGAGCGCTGCCGCCGTAATGTCGTCGAGGACGCGGCCCGTTTCGTCCACCAGGAAGATCTTTTCGCCGCCCACATCCAACTGGATGCCGAGGTCGGCTTCGAGCACGGAGACGATCTTGGCCATGCGCGCCAGGTTGTTTTCAAACTCGTAGTGAAGCATGGCGAGCTTGGTCTCTTCCATGCGGGCGTTGAGCTGCACTACCTCCACGCCGAGCTTGCCCAAGATCTGGGCAAAGGTGTCGGCGGCCAGCCCGTGCGAATAGTCGATGACGATGCGCAGCCGTGCCTCTTGCACCGCCTTAACGTCGATCTGCGCCAGGAAATCGTCGGTGTACATCTCCACCGTACGCACGGCATACTCGATCAGCCCGATCTCCTCCAGATAGGCGCGGCGAAAATCCTCGCGGAAAAAGACACGCTCGATGGCGCGTTCGGCGCTCTTGCTCTGGTTCATGCCCTGGGCGTCGATAAAGCGAATATCCACGACCCGTTGGTCGAAGGGGCTGATGCGTACATGGATGCCCGCCGAGGTCCCCGGCTGTTTGCGGACAAAATGGCGCATGACCGGGATGGCGACGTTCCCGGTGTCCCAGACGTTGATCCCCGTACCGGGGATGCCGCTGATCAGGGCGCGCTTGAGCATGCGCGAGGAGCGATGAATATCGCGGTTGACGACGACATAGCTGCCTTTGGGCAGGGTTGCGCCTAGGGCCGCGCCGAGCTTGGCGGCAAATTCGGGGGTGAGGTCGACGTTGACCACGCCGGTGACGCCAAAGCGGCTGAACAGGACGCGGCGGCCCTGGTTGCCCCAGATGATGCTGTCTTTGACGATCGCGCCCGGTTCGATCTCTTTGCGCGGCCAGAGCTTGACATCGGCGTGGATGATGCAGCCTTCGCCCAGTACGCAGTTGTCGCTGATCACCGCGCCTTCAAAGACCACTGCCTTGGACTTAATGCTGCACTGGCGCGTGATCAGCGCGCCGCGCAGTTCGCAGTTTTCGCCCACATAGTTGTTGCGCCAGAGGATGCTGCGCTCGATACGCGTGTAGTTGTCGACGATGGTGTAATCGCGGATCACACACGGGCCGTAGATCGTGACATCGCCTTTGATCTTGACGCCGTTGCCCAAATAGATCGGGCCAAAGAGCTGGGCGCTGGGCGCGATCTCCACATCCTCGCCGACCCAAATGCCGCCGCCGATGTGGCGGCCAAACGGCTCGGCAACCTTGACGCGGCCATAGAGCATATCGCTGTTGGCGCGGCGATATTCCTCGATGTTGCCCACGTCGCACCAATAGCCGTCGGCGACATAGCCAAAAATGGGCAGCCCGTCGGCCAACATGCGGGGAAACAGCTCGGTGGAAAAGTCGTAGGCGACGTCGGGTGGGATCAGGTCGAGCACTTCCGGTTCCAGCACATAGATGCCGGTGTTGACCGTGTCGGAGATGATCTCGCTCCAACTGGGTTTTTCCAAAAATTGGACGATATGCCCGGCTTCGTCGATGTTGATGACGCCGAATTCCAGCGGATTGGGCACGCGCGTCAGGGTAAGCGACGCCTGCGCGCCCCGCTCTTTATGCACTTCGACCAGGCGCGTGAGGTCGATATCGGTGAGCGCGTCGGCGCTGATCACCAGAAAGGTGTCGTCGAGATAGGGGGCGGCGTTCTTGACGCCGCCTGCCGTGCCCAAGGGCAGGTCTTCCACGACATAGGTGAGTTGAATGCCCAGGTTCTTGCCGTCTTCAAAGAAATCCTGGATGGCCGCGGCCATATAGCGGACGGTGACAATCACCTCCGTGATGCCGTGGTTCTTGAGCAGGTCCAGAATATGCGCCATGACGGCCTTGTTGACGATCGGCACCAGGGGTTTGGGCCGCCCGACCGTCAACGGTCGCAGCCGGGACCCTTCGCCGCCTGCCATGAGAACCGCTTTCACAGGGACTCCTTATGCAATGAGGCTCCTCATGAGTTACCTAGATCGGCGGCCAGGGATAGTTGCGCCGGTGATGCGCCGGCTCAGGAAAGGTTCGGCTGCGCAGCAGCGTGCGCAGGCGCGCGGCCAGCGCGTCGCGTTCGCCGGTTTTGAGCAGCAGACAGAGAGCCTGGGCCAGCTCGCTAGATTCGCCCTTGACCGCTGTGGCGAGCGTCGCCAAGTCGGCGTGCAGATCTTCACCGATCGGCTGGCCGGCGAATTCCCAAACCACCGTGCGCAGCTTGAGTTCGGTATGGAAACAGACACCGTGGTCGATGGCCCACAGCCGGCGGTCTTGACTGATCAGGCAGTGGCCGCTTTTGCGGTCGGCGTTGTTGATCACATAGTCAAAAAGCGCCAGTTGGCGCAGGGCGGGGGCGTAGCGCGCGTCCTCCTGCACCGTGAAATAGTGTTCATCGCCGTCGTTGGCGACAAAGAATTGGACGCTGCCCAGCCCGCGCGTGCCTTCGCGCAGCACCGTAGGCGGCACCAGGTCCCAGCCCAAGCTCTGGCTGATATGATAGGCTGCGGTCTCGCGTTGGCAGAGGCTGCCCCATTCAAAATCCCACAGCGGGCTTTCGCCGCGGCGCGGTTTATAGACGGCGGGCAGGGTGAGGCCGTCGGCGGCGACGGTGACCAGAAAGCTGTGGTTGGAGCTGTAAGGCAAGATGCCTCGCTCCTCCATCCTGCCCTGGGCAAGCACGGCCATGACCTGGGCTTCGGTCAGTTGAATCAGGCTCTCATCGGCGTCGTCCGCCGGGGATGTCGCATGGCGAGACAAGGGTTGCTGTTTCCTTGTATCTACAGAGAAGCGAGCCGGTTAGAAGATGATGGGCATGGCCTGGCCGTCGGAGCGCGGGCAGAAATGGCCCTCGCGGTTGATGGGGCGGCCGCAGAGCGGGCAGGTAGGCCGGCCCTTGGCGATCACTTCAAGGGCGTGGTCGCTGAGCGCGCGCATCTGTTCGCGCGTGGCGACAAAGCGCACCGAGGGCGTCTCGTCGGTTTCGGGGTCGACCACGCTCCCGCTCTCGTTGACGATCAGCGCCTTGGCGATGACCCAGACCTTGTCGTCGTCTTCGTCATAGCCGATCACCAGTTGGCCCACGCGGAAGAACGGCTCAACCGGATTTTCGGCAAAGAGCGCCTTCTTGCGAGCGTTGACGGGCGGCAGATCGGGATATTTTTCTTCTAATTCCTCCAGCAGTTGCAGCACGCTGATGGCGAGGTTGGCTACCTCCTGTTTTTCCAACACCAGGCTGATCAACTGCGAGCCGGAACGGCCCTGGAGAAAAAAGGTGCGCTGGCCCGGTTCGCCTACGGCGTCGGCGACAATATGTTGTACAGGGTTGAGATCGTGGACGAATTGGCTCATATCGACTTCTCTTGCCCCGCCACAAGCAGGCGGCGGCATGTCTGAGACGGCATTGCAGTTACAAAAACAGCACAGCCGGGATATTTAGGTTCGGGAGGCAGCGACGGCGGCCGGGGCATCTTGGGGCGAGGTCGCGGCTTCGGGCTGCGCTGCGTCCCGTGTTTCAGGCTGCGCCTCGTCCTGGGCTTCCTCCTGCTTCCATTCAAACTTGGGCAGCTCGGCCAGATAGTTGGTAAACAGCACCATCGGGCGAACACCGTAAAAGGCCAGCGCGCTGATCGAAGCCGTGTTGACGGCAAGGCGCTGAAAGAGATCCAGCGGCGTGCCCATATAATGGGCCAAAGTGGTGCGGATCACGTCGCCGTGGCTAAAGACGGCGATCAACTGGTCGGGGTGGGCCTGGCGCAGCCGTTCCAGCGTCCAGACCGCACGCGCCTGCACCTGGTGCAGCGTCTCGCCTTCGGGAAAACAGAAGCTGCTGGGGTTGTGTTGCACCAACTGCCATTCGGGCGTCTTCGCCAATTCGCGCAGATCGCCGCCCTGCCAGCCGCCGTAGTCTACCTCGATCACGCCCGGCTCGGCGATCACCGGCAGCCTCAGGGCATCGGCCACCGGGCGGGCCGTCTGCATGCAGCGCTCCAGCGGGCTGGAGTAGACGGCGCTGATCGGCTGGGCGGCCAGTTGCTCGGCCAGGCGCGCAGCTTGCGCCACCCCGTGTTCGTTGAGATGGACGCCGGGCGTGCGTCCCGCCAGGCGATGGGTCCCGACCCAATCGTTTTCACCGTGGCGGATCAGCAGCAAATAGGTTGTCGTTCCCATATCCTCCGGTCTCGCAATCGGTGTGCTATAATGGCGCTGGTGGGCGGGGCCGCCGGTGGGGTGAACCCGCACAAGCGCGTTTAGCATAGCATGCGGGCCGGGTCAAGGAAGTGGCAGATCTTACCTTCTAGCTGCGCATGCCATTGGCAGTGTAGCATATTTCGCGGTTTTGCCAATGGCGTCGACAATTGCCTGAAATGTCCGCCGCCCGGCTCGTCCTCATGCTGCCGGTCTACCGGCCTCTGATCGGTTGAAATTGTCCTATATGTCATCGGCTCCTATTTCTGCTGCGCGGCTGCGCGGCCTCTTGCCGGCGCTGGGCGTGACCGCCGTCCTGCTCGGCGGACTGTTCTTGATGGGCGCGTGCGCCCGCCGTTCGCAGCCCGCCGACCCTTATGCAGCCTATCGTCCGGCAGTCAAGAGCGAATTCCAAAGCGATTTCGACGCCATGGGCCAAGCGCCGCGCTATGCGATCGACGTGACGCTGGACCCCAGCGGCGAGGTGTTGAGCGGCACTGCCGAGGTGTTGATCACCAACCCCGGCCCCGACCCGTGGAAGTATCTCGTCTTCCGGCTCTATCCTATGCTGGTGCAGTATGGCGGCAGCATGACCATCACCAGCGTGTTGGTCGACGACCAGCCGACGACCTTTGTCTACCAGGCGGAGAACAGCGCCATCCGGCTCGATCTGCCGCAGGCGCTGCCGGCCCGGCGCAGCGTGACCGCCAAACTGGTCTGGCGGCTGGGCATCCCCCGCTGGTCGGACGACCCCGGCTCCTATGCGCTTTTTGGGCACAGCCAACAGATGATCAGCCTGCCGCTCTTCTATCCGGCGCTGGCGGTCTATCAACCTGGCCCAACGCTGGGCACAGGGCACTGGTGGGAGGAGATCGGCACGGTGCGCGGCGATGCCGCGTTCAATGTGGCCTCGCTTTTTATCGTGACGGCCACGCTGCCCAGCGAGCAGGTGCCGGTCGCCACCGGCACACTGGCCGGCTCCGAGGTGTTGACCGGCGGCCTCTTTACACGCCATGTGTGGGTGACCGGCCCGGTGCGCGAGTTTGTGCTGCACATGAGTCCGCTCTTTAGCTCGGCCGGCCTGGAGAGCTATGGCACGCGCGTGGTCAGCTATTGGTTGCCCGGCCAAGAGGCGGCGGGCCACGCCGCTTTGTCCTATGCGGTCAGCGCGCTGCGCATCTTCAGCGACTACTACGGCGGCTACCCGTTCCGCGAGGTGCGCGTGGCGCCGGCGCCGCTCAACTATCGAGGTATGGAATATCCCCAAGTGACGCTGCTGGGGGTGGAGCTTTACACACGTTTTCGCAACAATTTGGAGGTCCTGGTGGCGCATGAGATGGCGCACCAGTGGTGGTATCAACTGGTACACAACGACCCGGTCAACGCGCCCTGGCTGGACGAGGCGATCTCGGAATATTCGGTCCGGCTCTATTATGAGATGCTGCACGGGGGCCGCGCCGCAGACCTGCTCACCTGGCAGCGTTGGCAGACGCCGGTGGACCTGCTGGGGCAGCAGGAGGCGGGGCTGTTGCTCAACCGCCGTGTGGACAGCTTCGAGACCAGCGCACAATATGAGACGACCATCTATGCCAAGGGCGCGCTTCTCTATGCGCAGATGCGCGAGATCTTGGGCGACCGCCGCTTCCGGCGCTTTTTGCGCGACTATCTAGACCAGCATCGCTATCAGATCGTGGACACCGAAAGCTGGCGCGCCGCGCTGGCGCAACTGCAAATGCCGGCGTTGGACACGCTTTTCCGCGAGTGGATTGGGGCATCCGGCCCGCCCGCGCCAACCCCTACGCCAACCCCGCTTGAGATCGCCGCGCCCGGCAGCGGGCAGTAGATGGCGGATAATTCGCCGCAAAGCCGCAAAGAACTTTAGTTTCCGGTAAAAGACGTCCAGCATAAACTGAGAGATGACAAACGGCGATTAGCAGTCCACAATGAGGTAAGCCAATACCAACAGGAGTGAGACATGCTAATCGCCGTGGAACGCACT
>JADLFO010000265.1 GCA_020845455.1 Caldilineaceae bacterium | reverse complement strand
TCCTTGAGCAGCACTTCGCGCCCTTGGCCGCCGCCCATGTCTGGGCCGACGATGCCCTGCGCCTCCAACTGCTCCATCAGCCGCGCCGCCTTGGGATAGCCGATGCGCAGCTTGCGCTGCAACATGCTCGTGCTGCATGTCCGCATCCCGCGCAGCACGTCGACCGCATCTTGCACCAACTCATCGCCCTGCTCCATCTGGTCCAACAGCCCATTCCAGGGCGGCGGCGCGGCCTGGGCATCCGGCCCGCGCTGGGTCTGCCAGAAGGCCACCACCTGGTTGATCTCCTCATCCGCCACGAAACAACCCTGCAGCCGGAAGAGCTTGGCGGCGTCGGGGCGCATCAGCAGCATATCGCCGCGGCCCAACAGCCGTTCTGCGCCAGGCGTGTCTAGGATCACCCGGCTGTCGATCTGGCTCGTCACGGCAAAGGCGATGCGCGTGGGGAAGTTGGCTTTGATCAGCCCCGTCACCACATCGGTGCTGGGGCGCTGCGTCGCCAGGATCAGATGGATGCCGGTCGCCCGCGCCATCTGCGCCAGACGGCAGATCTGCCGTTCGATATCCTCGCCCGCCGTCATCATCAGGTCGGCCAGTTCGTCCACGATCAGCACAATATACGGGAGCGGCGCGGGAGCGGCGCTGCCCTTCTTGCGCGTGCGCGCCAGCGCATTATAGGCCTCCAGATTGCGCACGCCCGCCTCGCGGAAGAGACGGTAACGGTCGTCCATCTGCAACAGCAGCCAGGTCAACGCGCCCATCACCTGCTGCACATCGGTGATCACCTTGCCCAACAGATGAGGGATGCCGTTGTAGCCGGGCAGTTCCACCATCTTGGGGTCCACCATCACAAAGCGCAGCGTCTCCGGCCCGTGCTGCATCAGCAGGCTGGTGACAATCGTGTTGATGCAGACCGACTTGCCCGACCCGGTGGCCCCGGCGATCAGCAGATGGGGCGCGCGCGTCAAGTCCAGCGTCACCGGTGCGCCCGCCGTGTCACGGCCCAGGGCCAACAGCAGATCACCCTTCTGGCGGCGCATCGCCGGACTTTCCAGGATGCCGCGCAGCGAGACCAGCGACTTCGTCGAGTTCGGCACCTCAATGCCGACATAGGGCCGCCCCGGCACAGGCGCTTCGATGCGCAGCGCGGGCGCGGCCAGCGCCAGCGCCAGGTCATCGCCCAGGCTGACGATACGGTTGACGCGCACCTTTTGACGCTTGCCCGAACGCTCCACATAGAGCGGCTCCACGCCAAACTGCGTCACCGTCGGCCCGCTCTCCACATGCACCACACGCACCGGCACGCCAAAATCTTCCAGAGTGCTTTCAATCGCAGTCTGCAGCCCCTGCACATCCACGCTGCCATAGCTGCCGCTGTCGGCCTGCAGCAGGTCGAAATGGGGCAGATCGGCGCGGCGCGGCGGCGCAGCGCTCCTGCCGCTCCCCCTGTCGCCCGCCTTGCCCGGCGCTTTGCCCACGGGTTTAGCGGAGCGGGACGCAGGCGGAAACTTGGCGGACCGCTGCGCCGGCAGCGGCGTGTCGAACGAGTCACTGAGCATATCGGGCGTGTGCGCCGGCTCGGGGGCGACAAAGTTGGGCGTCTTGACCAGCCGTGTACCCGGCACAACCTCACGCCGCACAGACCGCGGCGGTGACGCGGTCAGCCGCACCCAGCCGGTCGCGGCCAGCGGAAAGAGCCGCGCCACCACACTGGCGGGATAGACCAGCGGCGTATAGCAGAGCAGCATCACGCCCCCGACCGCGCCCAAGAGCAGCGCAAAGATCAGCGCCAGCCCCTGACCAAAGCCCGCTACCAGCAGCCCGCCCAGCACCGTGCCGACCAGCCCGCCATTGCTCCCGTCGAGTGGCATCTCCCAGCTAAAGACGGCGTTGTTGCGGGCAAAGCTGCCAATCAACAGCCCCAAAAGCAGCGCCTCCGCGCCCACCAGCGCCTCGACGCTCCAGTAGCCCGCCCGGTCGCCCAAGACCAGCACCGCGCCGATCCCCAACAGGCTCAACGCCACCAGCGGCGCGGTCCAGCCTGTCATCTGCACCAACCAGGGGATCCCTTCGGCGGCGCGCAGCGACAGAAACAGAAACGCGCCCAGCGTCACCAGCCCAAAGCCAATGACGTGGACGCTCAACAGCCCGCGCAGTTCCTCCCCCCAACCGGAGAGATCATCACGTTCGGTCATGCGGTTCATATGAAGTTCAGATTTTGCCATGGCTCCGTCCCTGTTGTGCGGCTAGACCCAGCCGCCGAACACTACACCGGGCCGGCCGCCGTCTCCTCCTCGCCCGCCAGTTGGGCCTGCGGCAACATGGGCATGCCGGTCAAGGATTCGGACCGGCCATTCAAGTCGAGGCCGTTCCCTTGCTCCATCTCTGTGAGCACACGCGCCACCTGGCCGATGGCTACGCGCTGTTTGCGATAGAGGTCGCTCTCGCTGATCGCCAGCCGGTCGGCGATCTCGCGCACCTTGCGCCCCTGGATAAAACGCATCTCCAGGATGTTGTAGAGCAGCCATTCCGGGGCGCTGAAATTCTGCTTGCCCTCCGGGCGCAACTTCTCAATCGCCGACCCCAGCACCAGCCGCAGCGCCTTGGTCGGGTTATCGTCGGCCTGGCTCAACACATCGCCCACCACGCGCAACTGCACCAACGGGCTGCGCGTCAGCTTGGGGCCGCCCCAATAGTGGCTCAGCGCATCCTTGACCCAGGCCTCGAACTCCGGGCTGTGGATCGGGCTGGGGTTGAGCAGGACATTGACCGGCGACTCGTCGCTCTCCTGAGCCGTATAGGGAACGGCGCTGCGCATTTGCTGGATGCGCTCGATGTCCGGGATGATGCGGCGCAGCGCCACAAAGACTCGCTGCTGCAACTGCCGATCCATCAACGCCCGCGTGATGCTCTGGAGCATACGCTCCATCACAGCCTGTTCATCTGCGTCGAGCAGCGGCGCAGCGGCCCGCGCTTTGACGCCCAAAATGCCCAGCACCCGCACCGGCTCTTTCCCCGACCCCGACTCGACCAGCGGCCAGATCCAAAAACCGGCATGCGCCAGCGGTTGATAGCCGTCCGCCCCCTGTTTGAGCGCCGCGGTCAGGGTCTCGCCCCAATCGTCCACGGCGGTCACCTGTTTGCGCGTCTCCTCCGGGCCGACCACCACCTCTAAAATCAGGTCAGGCCCCACCGTAGCGGCCACAAAGCCCGCGGGCACGCGCAGCATCTCACACAGCGAAACGAGATTGTTCTCTAGAAATTGCCGGAGATCGCTCGTAGCCAGCAGCCGCCGGTCCAGCTCGCGCAGCCACGCGATTTCATCGCGATCCTCCCGATAGACAAGACGGTCGACCAGGGTTTTGGTTACGCTCAGGATCAACTGGCTGAGCACGATCACGCCGGTAATCACGCTGAAAAGTACAATATCGCGCGGCAGCCCTAACAAGCTCTCCACCTTGGGCACGGTCTGCACCGCTAAGATCACAAAGATGGCGACCAACGGCCCGCGGAAGAAAAAGCGCAGCAGCCGGTAGCGCACCACGCGGTCGGGCGTGAGCACGCCAAAATAGGCCACCGTATAGCTCATGACCACCAGCATCATCGCTACCGCCATGTTGACCACGATGGCGAGCAGCAAGACCAAAGCGCTGCCATCTCGGTCGCCGGTCAAGCGGCTGAAGCCGATCAAATAGGGGAAGATGCCGATCCCCGGCGCAAAAAAGGCGATCAAGAGATAGGTCATGCGCTCGCGCGTGCTGTCGGTCAAACAGCGCTGGCGCGCCTTCCAGACATTGCCCAATGCCAGCACGATCACGGCCACATAGTAGACCGCAAACAGACCAAACAGAGGGCCGGCTTCGAGATAGGAGATCGGCGGACGGTAGCGCACTGCGCCGACGATCTGCGTGCCGAAGAGCGCGGTCACCGCGCTCAGACCCGAGATGCCCAGCCCGATCAACCCGATGACGCGGCGGCGGCCTATCCGGTAATTGGTGGTACGCAGCACCGCCACCGAAAAGAGATAGTAGGCCGCGGGCAGCATGGCAATGCCCAGCCACTGCAAACGCAGCCAGCGGTTGGCCGATGCTGCCGACACCACCCGGTCGAGCGCCACCTCGCTGGCATAGGTCACCACGACACAGGCCAGCAGCAGCGCAAACCGGCGCGCCACCGCATCGCGAAAATTATAGGTCAGCGTATAGGCCAGCAGCGAAAAGGCCAAGATGACCAAGACTGACGACAGGGCGACGTTGATAAATTCCAGCAGTTGCGTCAGATCAAAAAGCTCCTCAATCATAGCGATCTAGCTGACCCACTCCACGTCTTCACTCACCACCACCCACATCTTGTTGCGCTTTTGCAGCTCCAGCCGGAAGCCGCCGCCCACCATCGGCGTACGGCGGATGTGCAGGTGCAGCTCGGCATCGCTGAGGGTGCGAAACTCGATCGGGTCCATCTCGATCAACGGCCCATCGCTGGGCGGCACCGGTTCATCCGGCATCAGCCAGAAGATCTCGCCGTCAAAGCCGACATCGCCCTGCACCTCTGCCGCATGACAGCGGATACGCAATTGCGCCGGTCTGCCGTCGGCATTCGGCTCTAGATAGCAGCGCCGGCCCAGCTTATGCACCAACACCGTGCGCCGGATGCGGATCGTGTCCGGCTCCTGCGTGTCGTCGCTGGCATAATAGCGCGCCAGGGCATACGTCGGGCCAAAGGCATTTTGCTGGCCCAACAGCCGCAGCAGGTCTTCGCGCACGCCGCTCCACTGATAGCGCCACTCCTTGGTCTGGATCTGGTCACCATATTCCAGCAGTTCCAGCGTTGCCTCCGCACCCAAACGGCTGAGGATCGCCACCGGCGACAGCCGCGTCGGGTCTTGTTTGAGGCGCGCCAGCAGCATTTGCGGCGAGGATTCGGTGTCGTCGGGCGTGAGAAAAGCGCGCCGTGTGCTCAGGCTGAAAAACAACCCCAGCACCACCGCGCCGGCGAGCAGGATCGCCAGCGTCCAGGCCACGGGGTCCATCGCCTCCAGGATGCGCGCCCACGAAGGAAACTCGTTTAGCCCCCAGCGCTCCAATAGCTGCTGGATCAACTCAGACAGGTTCGGCATGGTTCACGTCATGTTCACGTCGACATGCTCGCCGGGTCATCTTTTAATAGCAGCGTACTCAACTTGGCATTGTACCATAGCGCCCGGTCGAGCCTCTAGACTGTGACCCTCCAGGATATACGCGCGACCGTACACATGCCCGGCTACGCCGCCGCGCCGAATCCGAGTATAATGGCGGGGTTGTCTATGCCGTCTCGTCACTTTTTGGAAATCTGCCGCCCATGTCTAGCTCTCTACCCATGGTCGAACTGCCCTTTGTCGAACTGGCCCCCGGCGTGGGGGTAGGCGCGCCCATCCCCGACGGCTGGCGCACGTTGAAACACTGCCCGCTGCTCATCCTCGTCGGCGTGACCGGCGTGGGCAAAAGCACCGTCCTGGCGCACCTGGCCGCAGCCGGCCTCGACTATACCCTGCTGCCCGACCGCCGCGACCTCACCGACCGGCTGATCATCGCCGCCATGCAAGCCGCCGGCGGCGACTCCATCGCCCCGGTCACCGACCGCAGCCTGCGCTTCGTCTACACACGGCGCTATCGCCAACACCACCCCGGCGGCATGGCCGACGCCGTCGCGCAACTGATCATCGCGCCGGATATAGCGGCCCGACCGCTGATCTTCGACGGGCTGCGCGGGGCCAACGAGGTCAGCGCGGCAGCAGCCGGGCTGCTGCCGGCCCGGTTTGCCATGCTCGACGCTCCCGACTGGGTGCGTGTCCAACGGCTGCTCAACCGCCAGGACGCCTTCGACCGGGTAGCCGCCGCACCCGCGGCGGACCCGGCCCGCCCTATGCAGGAGACACAGGGCTTCGCCGCCCTGGGCATCCCCGAAGCCGCGGCCCTCTTCTCCCCCGCCGAAGAAACCGCCATGCTCGGCTGGCTGCGCAGCGGCGACGTGAGCGCCGCCGACCTGCGCGCCAAGCTCCAGATCGTGGTGGAGGAGCGGCGCAGCTATGACCCGGCCGCGACCCTAGCCGCGCTCCAACAGCACGCCCCGGCGCGCACCCTGCACTTGGATACCGTGGCCCTCTCCGCCGCCGCCGTTGCCGCGCGCATTCTCGCCTGGCTCAACGCCTAATCTATCGACCCAGGACTTTATGTCTACCACACATCCCAGCCTAGAACGCATCGAAACCACCGTCTTCCGCCTGCCCATGCACGGCAGCCTGCAGTGGGGCAAGAGCAGCCGTCTGGCCGAAGCGCGCCATGTAGCGGTGCGCGTACTGCTCAGCGACGGCAGCGAGGGCTGGGCCGAAGCGCCGCCGCGGCCCACCATCTACGGCGAAACCGTCCACAGCATCACCAGCGTGATCCGCGACGAGTTGGCCCCGCGCGTGGCGGGTCTGCCGGTTTGGGACGCAGACGCGCCGCCCAACGCGCCCTGGCATGCGCCCAGCCTGCAGAGGTTACAAAGCCGCCTGCATGAAGTCAAAAACAACCACA
Source organism: Caldilineaceae bacterium (assembly GCA_020845455.1). GTDB lineage: Bacteria > Chloroflexota > Anaerolineae > Caldilineales > Caldilineaceae > QEUY01. The sequence goes on along the minus strand of JADLFO010000265.1, from coordinate 5,962 downwards.
CCGCCAAGGCCGCCATCGATATGGCCGTCCACGCCGCGCTGGCGCAGCACCGCGGGCTGAGCCTGGCCCACCACCTCGGCGTGCGCGCCGCCGCGCGGCTGCGCGTCAGCTACATCCTGGGCATCGGCGACCGCGAGACCGTCGTAACCGAAGCACAGCGGGTGGTCGACCAGGGCGTGCGTGTGCTTAAGGTCAAGGTAGGCCGCGACTGGCAAGAGGACCTGGCGCGCATCCGCGAGCTTCAGGCCGCGCTCGGTCCTGGCGTGGATCTCTACGCCGACGCCAACGAATGTCTGGACGCTGCCGCCGCGCCCGCGGTACTTGACGCGCTGGCTGCGTTGGGGCTGCGCTACTGCGAAGAGCCGCTGCCCGTCGAACAGATCGCGGGCCGCGCCGCGCTGCGCGCTGGGGGCCGCCTGCCGCTGATCGCTGACGACAGCGCCTTTACGCTGCGCGACCTGGGCCGCGAACTCGCCTTCGACACCTTTGACATTCTTAACATCAAAACGGCGCGCACCGGCTACACCGAGTCCGCCGCCATGCTTGCCCAAGCGCGCGCCGCGGGCAAGGGCATCATGGTCGGGTCGCAGGCCGGCGCCGGGCTGGGCACGCGCTGCGCCGCCCATTTTGCCGCCCTGCCCGGCATCGACCACCCCTCCGAACTGAGCTTCTTTCTCAAGCTCCAGGCCGACATCCTCGACCGCCCGCTCATGCTGCACGACGGCTATCTCGACCTGGCCGAAGCTGCGGCGGCGCGCGTCGACCCGGTTCGCCTGGCCGCGGCACGCGTCGACCTGTGACCGGCTGCGCCAATCCCCCGGCTGTGTTACAATAGAACCGTCCCTCACGACACTCAGACCCATTTGCAGAGCATTTTCAGACAGGCGGCAGGCAATGTCGTGAGCAGGGTTGCGGCCTGCCCCACAGCCAAAAGGGAGAACTGCCCGATGAGCGTCGATCCCTGCGCAGGCCGGCCCGCGCCGCACGACATGCTGGTGAACGTGCCGCGCCTGGTTTCCGCCTACTACACCGAACACCCCGACCCGGCGGCGCAGCCCGTCAGCTTTGGCACGTCGGGCCACCGCGGCAGTTCGCTCAAAGCTACCTTCAACGAAGACCACATCGCCGCCATCTGCCAGGCCATTGTCGAATACCGCGCCGCCCAAGGCATTGGCGGCCCGCTCTATCTGGGCATGGATACCCACGCGCTCTCCGAACCGGCGCACAGCACCGCGCTGGAGGTCTTTGCCGCCAACGGCGTCGACCTGTTCATCCAGGCCGGGCTGGGCTATACCCCCACGCCTGCCATTTCACACGCCATCCTGACCTACAACCGCGACCATCCCGGCAGCAAGGCCGATGGCGTCGTCATCACCCCATCGCACAACCCGCCCGATGACGGCGGCTTTAAGTACAACCCGCCCGAAGGCGGCCCCGCCGACACCAGCACGACCAAGACGATCCAGGCCCGTGCCAACGCCATGCTGCGCGATAGGCTGGCGGAGGTACGGCGCATCCCGCTGCGCCGCGCCCTCGCCGCCGATGCCACCCACCATTACGACTATGTCGCGCCCTATGTCAATGACCTGACCTCGGCGGTCGACATGCAGACCATCGCCGCAGCCAAACCCAAGCTGGGCGTGGACCCCATGGGCGGCGCGTCGATTGCCTATTGGGACCCTATCGCCGACCGCTATGGCTTGGAGATCGAGGTAGTCAACCGCGCCGTCGACCCCACTTTTGGCTTTATGACTGTGGACTGGGACGGCCAGATCCGCATGGACTGCTCGTCACCCTACGCCATGGCCAGACTGATCGATCTCAAAGACCGCTTCGACATCGCCTTTGGCAACGACCCCGACAGCGACCGCCACGGCATCGTGACGCGCAGCCGCGGGCTGCTCAACCCCAACCACTACCTCTCTGCCGCCATCTGGTATCTCTTCCAGCACCGGCCCGGCTGGAGCGCCAACGCTGCCGTGGGCAAGACCCTCGTCTCCAGTTCGATGATCGACCGCATCGCCGCCCACTTGGGCCGCCGCCTCTGCGAAGTGCCAGTAGGCTTCAAATATTTCGTCGATGGTCTGCTGGACGGCTCTTTCGGCTTTGGCGGCGAGGAAAGCGCCGGGGCCTCATTCCTGCGCCACGACGGCACGGTCTGGACCACCGATAAAGACGGCATCCTGCTCGACCTGCTGTCCGCCGAGATGCTGGCCGTCACCGGCCGTGACGCCGGCGAGCACTATGCCGAGTTGGAAGACCGGTTCGGCAGCCCGGTCTATGCGCGCGTCGATGCTCCGGCCAGCCACGCCCAAAAACAGGCCCTAGCCGCGCTCTCGCCCGACCTGGTGACGACCACCGAACTGGCGGGCGACCCGATCAAGGCCAAGCTGACCCACGCGCCCTGCGGCGGCGCGGCCATCGGCGGGCTAAAGGTAGTGACCGAGACCGGTTGGTTTGCGGCGCGGCCCTCCGGCACCGAGGAAATCTACAAGATTTACGCCGAGAGCTTCCAGGGCGAAGACCACCTGGCGCGCATCCAGACCGAGGCGCGCACCATCGTCGAGACGGCCTTCCGCGCCGCCGGGCTGTAACCGTCCCTGCATCCTGAACGGCTGCTGAGGGGCACATAAGATAAGGAGCAGCGCCTTGAGACTCCAAGATCGGGTCGCCATCGTCACGGGGGCGGCACGCGGGTTGGGCCAGGAATACTGCGTTGCGCTGGCGCGCGCCGGGGCGCAGATCGTCGCCGCCGACCGCCTGGCCTGCACGGAGACACAAACCAAAGTACAGGAGATCGGCGGGAAAGTCCAAACGGTGACCGTCGACGTCACCGATGATCAAAGCACCCAGGAGATGGCGGCCCAGGCGTTACACGCCTTTGGCCGGATCGACATCTTGGTCAACAACGCGGCCCTCTATGGCGGGCTGAAATCCACCCCGTTTGACCAGCTTTCTGAGGTCGAGTGGGATCAGGTGATGGCCGTCAACGTCAAGGGCATTTGGAACTGCTGTAAGGCGGTTGTCCCGGCCATGAAGCGGCAGGGCAAAGGCAAGATCGTCAACGTTTCCTCCGCGGCGATCTGGGGCGGCGTGCCCTTCTTGCTCCACTATGTTGCATCCAAGGGGGCTGTCTTTGCGCTCACCCGCTCGCTGGCGCGCGAACTCAACGGCACCGGCATCAACGTCAACTCGATCATGCCCGGCTATACTCTGACCGACGCCACCACCTCACTGGTCGACCCGGAGACCCTGGGCGGCCTCCAACAAAGCATCGTCGAGGCGCAGATCATCAAACGCAACGCCCAGCCGGCAGACCTGAGCGGAACCGTCGTCTTCCTGGCCTCCGACGACAGCGACTTTATCACCGGTCAGGCCATCACCGTCAACGGCGGCGAGTCGCATCATTAGTTGATTGCAGGCTCGCCGCGGCCTCATTGCAGCGGCGGGATCTTGAGCTCCATGCCGGGGCTGAGCAACTCCGGCGAGGGCATCACCTCGAGGTTCAAGTCGATCAACTCCTGCATCCGGTCGGCGTTGCCATAGATGTTATACATGATCGTCCACAGCGTATCGCCCTCCTGCACCACATAGGTGGGCAGCGGGCGCAGCAGCAGGTCTACGGCGTTGACCTCGGTGACGCCGGGAGCCGTGGCGACCGCGTCGAGCAACGCCCGCCGCTGCTGGTCCAACTGCACCACCCCGCGCAGCAGCAGCGTCGTGCCCTGCAAGAGCGCGTCCACCCCCAGTTCTGCCAATTCCGGATGGCCGGTCCGGCGCAGATAGCCGGCCAGGTCAAAGCGGTCGGCCTCGATGATCACCACCGGGCGCGGGCTGCTGTCGGCTATCGCTGCGGTCGGCCCTTGCACCACATCGTTGGGGATGTCCGGCGTAAGGGTCGGCGTGGGCAGCAGGTCCGGCTCTACAGATGGCGTCTGCGTTGCGCCGGCCGCGGCGCCCGGCTCCTGTGGCGTGGGGCGTGGGTGGCTCACGTCTGCCGTCTGGGGCAGCCGGTCTGCGCCGCCAAAGGCCATATAGACCAGCGCCGCCAGCCCCAAGATCGCCATGACAGCCAGCGCGGGCCACAGTGCCTGCAGCGGGCGCATGGGAGGTGCGGCCGCATCTTGGTTGCGGCCCAACAGGTCGTCAAGCAGCGCCGATGCGCCTTCCAAGGGGCCGGCGGGCTGCGGCTGGCCGCGCAGCGCGCGCTGCCGCGCCTGGTGCGAACGCAGCAGCCATTCGGCTTCGGGCCGCAGCGTATCGTCCACGGCAATGGCCGCGACATGATGGCGCATCAGGTCATAGCGCCCGATCTGCTGCGCCAAGATGGCGGCCAGCAGATGTAGCTCGGCGCCGGCGGCATAGGTCAGCCCGCGCTCGATCTGCGCCAAGGCCGCCGTAGCATCACCCTGATCGGCCAGTTCGCGCGCCCGGCTGTGAAAATAGCTCGCCACAAAATCAGGGTCCAGCAGATGCTGCAGATCCTCTCCGCACTCCGGACACAGGCTCTTATCGGGGGAGATGCGGACGACATTGCCGCAATGAAAACAGGTGACCTTTTGCATGATCCGGCGCCGGTCTTTGGGTGCTTAGTGGGTGTCTTGGCCCAGGTGAGTATGAAGGAACGCGCGGCTGCCGTCCGGCGCAAGCGCCGAACTGAGCGCGCTGCGGATATTCAGAGAGTAGGCAAACTCGGTCATGGTCGATCTCAAGACGGCTCTCAGGATTGGTCGGCGATCTCGGCCAGCTCGAACCAGCGCGCCAGCGCGTCTTCTAACTCGCCGCCGGTCGTTTCCAACTGTTCGGCCAGCGATTGCAGCCGCACATAGTCATCGCCGCAGCCGTTCATGGCCTGCGCCAGCGCCAACTTGTGATCTTCTAACTGGGCGATGCGCGCCTCCAGGCTCTCGACCTCGCGCTGTTCCTTCCAACTCAGCTTGCGCGGCCCCTCCGCACGGCCGCGTTCCGCAGGCGGCGCTTTGGCAGGCGCAGGTTCACGCCCATCGGGATCACGCGACGCCTCGCGGCGCAGCCGTTCAAAAGTAGCGTATGGCGTTGGATAGCGCGGCCCCAGTTTGCCGCCTTCCATCGCCAGCAGAAAATCCACGGCGCGGTCCAGGAAATAGCGGTCATGGCTCACCACCACCAGACAGCCGGCGAAATGGTCCAAAAACTCCTCCAAGACCGTCAGCGTCTGGATGTCCAGGTCGTTGGTCGGCTCGTCCAACAGCAGCACATTAGGCCGGTGGATCAATGTGCGCAGCAGATAGAGCCGCCGCCGTTCGCCGCCGCTCAGGCTGCCGATGCGCGCATACTGCATGGGCCGCGGGAACAAGAACCACTCCAACATCTGCGCCGCCTCGACGCGCTTGCCCTCTTTGGTCAGGATCAGCGGCGCTTCTTCGTTGACAAACTCGATGATGCGCTGGTGATCGTCCAACTCCTCGCTGCGCTGGTCATAGTAGCCGATCTGCACTGTCTCGCCCCAGGCCAGTGTGCCCTGGTCCGGTTGCTGTTTGCCCGCCAACAGGTCGAGCAGCGTGCTTTTGCCCGCGCCGTTTGGCCCCACAATGCCGATACGGTCGCCCGGCTCCAAGACCAAATCCACGCCGTCGACCACCGGTACCCCTGAATATGTCTTGACCAGGCCGCGCGCCGTCAGCACCTGTTTGCCCAGCCGCCGCCCGGCCAGCGCCAGCGAGACGACCTCCTCGCCGCTGTCATAGCGGATCTGCATCAACTCTTCGACGCGCTGGCTGCGCGCCTTTTGCTTGGTGCCGCGCGCCATGGGGCTGCGGCGCAGCCATTCCAACTCACGCTTCAACAGCTTGCGCCGCTTCTGTTCGGCTTCGGCCAGATTTTCCTGGCGTTCGGCATGCGCCTCCAGATACTGGCTGTAGTTGCCGGGATAGCTGACCAACTGCCGCCGGTCGAGTTCGACAATGCGGTTGACCACCCGATC
>JADLFO010000264.1 GCA_020845455.1 Caldilineaceae bacterium | reverse complement strand
GTTTCGCCGTCGGCGCGACCGCGGCCCTGATGGGCGCATCGCTGATTCTGGGTGCGTGTAACGACGAACCTGAACCCGTGGTGACCACCCCGGCCGCCGAAACCCCGACCGTCGAAGCGGCGACCCCCGAAGTGAGCGACACGGGCGCGACGACCGAAACTGAAGGCACAGAGGCCGGCGCCGAGATGACAGGCACCGAAGAGGTAACCGGCACTGAAGAGATGACCGGCGCCGAAGAAATGACCGGGACTGAGGAAACGACCGAAACCGAGGAGGCCGGCGCCGGCGCCGAGGTAACCGGCACTGAAGAAATGACCGGGACTGAGGACATGACCGACGCCGCCGGCAGCGCCGTCACAGAGACCGAAGGTTTGACCGGCACTGAGGAGATGACCGGTACGGAAGGCGCGGGTGCGGCCGGCGCAGCCACGGGTGCGGCCGCAGGTGCAGCCACAGCCGCCGGTGTCGCCGGCGCAGGGGACGGCCAAGTCTACGCTACCACCCTGCTTGACTATGACTTTGAGAACGCCGACGGCCAAGTCTCCGGCGAAATTGAAGACATTTTCCTGGACATGTCCAGCGGACGGGTACTCTTTGTCTCGATCGAATACGGCGGTGTGCTGGAACTCGGCGACAAGGACATTGTCATGCCGCTCAGCGCCTTTAAGATCGGCCAGGAAGGCGAGCTGGTGCTCAACTTTGACGAGGCCGCGTTGGAGAACTACCCGGATATGGGCGGCGACTGGCCCGACCTGACCGCTGCCAACTGGGACGACGATGTCAACGCCTTCTGGAGCGGCTTGGGCATTGCCTCCGCCCCCGATTACACGGAAGCCACTACCAACGTGGTCAAGGCTTCGGAGCTGATCGGCTATGCCGTGACCGACCTAGGGGACGGCGCCGGCTCGGTCGAGGATATTATCATCAACCTGGGCACTGCCACCGCCACCTATGCGCTGGTCAACTTTGGCGCCGTAGGCACGAACGACAACGTCTATGCGGTTCCGTTCAGCGCCTTCAACCTGGCCGAACGCGGCGATGTCCTGACCTTTAATGCCGACATCACGGCGGACACTTTCGCCAATGCGCCGCACTTCGACCGCAGCGTCTATGTGCCGGGCGAGCCGCTGAACCCGACCTGGCATGACGAGTTTGACACCTTCTGGGGTGACCTGGGCTTTGACGTGGGCAACAACAATAACCCGTAAGTTGTCTTGACCTGACGCACAATCTAGCCCATACGCAGACAATGAGCGGCGAGCTTCGGCCCGCCGCTCATTTCTATTCGCTCCTCGCGCACAAAGGCGGCGGTGCGCCCATCGGGGCTGATCGCCGGGTCAAACCCGCTGCCCAGCGGCCAGAGATCGCCGCTGGCGAGCGCATAGGCATTGATCGTGCCGGATCCTAAGATAGTTGCTTCCAGTGTGCGCCGCACTTGTCAGGAAATTGTTTAGCCGGCATAAGAATTGTCTTAAGAATTTCCAAATCGACTCTTGATATTTTCTCCATACCCGCTCGCTATGCTGGGAAGCGTCACCGCATGACCGAGACATACGCTCGACGCACGGTGACCGTATTGAGCAGTCCTGTGAAGTAGCGAGTTTGTGAGAAATGCGAAAGGGCAAACGAATGAGCAACAAACGTAGATGGCAGTCTCTGGTGGTAGGCGCCGCAGCCGTGGGGGTCGTCTCGCTGACGGCTGCCGCCGTCTATCCGGCGGTGACCCAGGCCGCTGACGGCGCAGCCGCCAGTCCGGTTGTCGATGTGCGTATGGCAGACGACTGGGACCAGACTGCGGCCCTCGCCGCAGCGCTGGGCATCAGCAAAGAGGACTTGGCGGCAGCCATGCAGAGCGCGCGTCAGGCCGCACTGGATCAGGCCGTGGCTGATGGGCGGCTGACGCAAGCACAGGCCGACGCGCTCGCCGAGCGTGATCTGGTCCGATTTGGCGGTCGCGGGCTGGGGCATGAGTACACCGACAGCCGGTTGGCCGAGGCGCTGGGGATCACGGTGGAGGAATTGACCGCCGTCCGCGAGCAGGTCATGGCCGACCGCTTGGCGCAGGCCGTAGAAGATGGCGACATCACCCAAGCGCAGGCAGATCGCATGGCGGCGCAACAGGCTTTCCATGCGTATCAGCGTGACCAAGCCCAGACCGACATGGAGGCTGCGATCCAGGCTGCGGTGGGGGCGGGCGCGCTGACCCAAGCGCAGGCCGATCTGCTGCTGAACGACATGGATCAAGGTTTCTTTGGCCGCGGGGGCTTTGGTCGGGGCTTCTTGAACCGGAGATTTTTTGGCCAGGGCTTAGGTGAGGAGTTTGGCGGGCGGGGCCGCTTCGAAGAGCGCGGTTTCCCTGGTGGGCCGCGCGGCTTGCCGGGCGACACGCCGGAAAGCAGCGATGACACCCAGGAGAGCGCTCCACAGAATAACTCCAGTTCTGTCGCGCCGGAAGGGGCTTCTCCCTTCTAAGCAGGGTCTGCCAGAATCGAGTAGCGTTGAGGGGCGCAGCCACCTGGCTGCGCCCCTCGCGTTTAGATCTGGGGTGGCGCGATGGGGAAAGTGGCGGTGAAGGCGCTGCCTTGGCCAAGAGTAGACGCTGCGCTCAGGCTGCCGCCGTGTGCTTCGACAATCGCCTTGGCGATGGCGAGACCCAGCCCGGACGAATTGCCGCCAGTGCGCTGGCGCGCTTTGTCGCCGCGATAGAAGCGATCAAAGACAAAGGGCAGGTCATCGGCGGCGATGCCGCTGCCGGAATCGCGCACGGTAAGCTGCACCTGCTGGTCGCGGACAGCTGCCGACAGGACGATTTCGCCCTGCTGGGTATGGCGCAGCGCGTTGGCGACCAGGTTATTCAACACCTGCGCCATGCGGTCGGTGTCCACCGCAATCGAGGGCAGATTGGTAGGCGTCTCCACGCGCAGCGAAACGCCCTGCTCTTCGGCAGGCGCCATATGCGCCAGACCGGCGCGTTCGAGCAGCGCGGCGGGGTCTACCAAGCGCCGGTTAAGCGAAAACTCACCGGCATCGGCCAGGGAGAGCACGCGCAAATCCTCGATCAGCCGCTGCAAATGCGCCACCTCGTCGAAGAGCAGCGCAAAGAGCGCGGGTGTGCCTTGGATGCGCTCTTCTTTTAGCCCCTCGATATAGCCGTGCAGGATGGCGAGCGGCGTGCGCAGATCATGCGCCAGGTCGGCGGTCATCTGTTTGCGCAGTTGGCTGGAGCGCGCCAGGTCGGAACTCATCTTGTTAAACGAATTGGCGAGCTGCCCGATCTCGTCATGCGAGCGGACGACGACCTGCTGCTGGAGGTCGCCGCTTGCCATGGCTTGGGTCGCGTCGGTCAGTTCGCGCACAGGCCGGGTGAGCGTGCGCGCCAAGACTCCACCCAAGAGCAGCGCGATCAGGCCGGTGACGGCAGCGCTGGTGGCCGCCGCCCAGAGTACGCTGCGTAGAAACGCCGTCTCGACAGTGACCGGCGCGCGCAGTTCTTCGCGCCGCGGCGGCGGTGGGGTAAAGACCACATAGCCTACGATCTGTCCGTTGACCGTGATCGGGCTGCTGCTGTGCAGATCAGCGGGGCCGAGCAGCTGGCCGCGTTCATAGGCCGCGCTGTCGAACACCACGGTGGCGTTGGTATCCGCCAGCACGGCGTTGCGGACGAAAACATCCCAAGGCGGTACGTCGCCTAACTCCCGTCTCACCCCCGCCCAACTGTGATGGGTTTCATAGTATTGCGTCAAGACGTTCACCAGCATCGACCGGTCGCGGTTGGACAAGAATCGGTCAAACTGGACGCGTGCGCGCTGGCCGAGCATCAGGGCAAAGAGCAGCACGCCGCTCACGCCGACCAGCAGAAAGGCCAGCGTGAGCTTAGCGGTCAGCGAACCTCCTATCGGGTCGAAGACTCTCGAGCGGCGAAGCATAGGAGGTTATATCCTTTGAGAGGCAAAGCGATAGCCCATACCGTAGACAGTTTCGACGTACTTTGGATGTCTGGGGTCCGGCTCGATCTTGGTACGCAGGTTGCGGATATGCACGTCGATCGTGCGTTCATAGCCCTCGTACGCTTCGCCCGACATGCGGTCGAGCAGGTCGAGGCGTGAAAAGATCTGGCCGGGCGCAGCCATCAGCGTAGCGAGCAGTTCAAATTCGGAGCGGGTCAAGTCTACATAGCGCTCGGCGACCTTGACGGTCGCTCCCGTGCGATCGAGCACAATATCGGCGGCGCGCAGCACATCCGGCTCTGCCGTGGACTTGTGGGCACGGCGCAGCACCGCGCGCACGCGCGCGATCAGTTCGCGCACGTTGAAGGGCTTGGTGACATAGTCGTCTGCGCCCAGTTCCAGCCCCAAGACCTTGTCCTGGTCTTCGATCTTGGCGGTGAGCATGATCACCGGCGTGGCGGCCTCTTTGCCATAGCTGCGCACAAATTCATAGCCGCTCATCTCCGGCATCATCAGGTCGAGGATGATCAGGTCGGGCTTTTCGGCGCGCGCCACATAAATGGCTTCGCGGCCATTGGCGGCTTCCACCACGCCATAGCCTTCTTGCTCCAGATAGACGCGCAGCATGTTGCGCAGTCTTGCCTCGTCGTCGACCACCATGATCGTCTGTGCCATTGGGAATGTCTCGCCTTTCTGACAAAGTCCTGTGGTCTACAGGATAGCAGATTGCCGGCACAATGATAATTGTTAAGCCGGCATGTGGAGAGTATGTAGATCGCGGCGGCGTGGGGGCGAAAAAAGACTCCCCGGCCCGTGGCGGGCTAGGGAGTCTGGAAGCTGGGTGCGATCAGCGTGCTCTAGGCGGAGAGGTCTAGGCCAATCTCAAAGATGGCGCTGTAGCCGTCCGCCGTCGCTGTGGGGGTCAGCAGCAGTTGTTCGCCGCCATTGCGGAAGATGCCGTCACGGTCATTGGGGACATCGGCAGGCCCTTTCTCGGCATAGGGCGGCCGGCTGTAGACCTGGGCCGTCACGGCCTCGTCAAAGAAGAGCTGTGAAGTGAAATCATAGCTGCTGCCTGCCGCGCCGGTCGTGCGGATCTTGAAGTGGATATGCACGGCGCGTCCGCTGTACCAGCCTGGATAGATGGTCGAGAACTGGGCGCTGCCGTCACCGCCAGTCTCCTGATAGCCGCGCAGGTAGCTCAGTTGGGAGGTGTCAAAGCGCGGGTCGCGCACGCCGGAATAGACGCCCTGCGCATCACAATGCCAGACATTCACGGTTGCGCCCGCCAGCGGGGAGCAGCCGGCCGGTGTCACTTGCGAGACGCGGAAGAGCAGGGTAAGCGGCGTGCCCTCGACAACCGAGCCGTCCAAAGGCTCGATGCGGATATCCGAGCGGTTGAGCTTGGCATCGACGAAGTAGGGGCCTTCGGTCATCTCTGGGCGGACGACACAGCTTGGCACACTTGCGAGACTGGCGGCTTCGGCGGTAGCTGCCTCGGCTGCGGCTGCGGCCTGGGCGGTCGGGTCAGCGGCGATGGCGACCGCGGTGGCGGCTTCGGCGCTGGGTTGGGTTGCCGTTGCGCTCACCGTTGCGCTCACCGTCGCGCTCGCAGCGGGCGTCACAGCCGGGGCCGTACAGGCGGCCAAGAGCGATGCGCCGGCGACGCCCAACAGCGCCAGCACCTCGCGCCGGCTTAGGATGCGGCCTACCGGCAGGTCGTCGTTGCCGGACTCACCTGTGTGATTGGGCGGAACTTGGTGCATCAGATTGTGCTTTCCTTTCTGGATCGACCCTGGTTCGATCAAGTAGCTTTGTGCAGGTGAGTCTATCCAACAATTCGCGCCATTTGATGGAGAAATCATTGGGAGATGATGAAGAATCCGGCGGTCCCGCCGCCTTGAGACAGGGTCTCTCAAAAGTCCGCATGGGGAAAAAAACCGACTTTTGTGAAGCCCTAGCCTTGAGAGAGGGTCCTAGACGTGCGCTTGCCTATTCTGATACACTGT
>JADLFO010000263.1 GCA_020845455.1 Caldilineaceae bacterium | reverse complement strand
CGCTCAGTGACTGCTCGTCAGCCGTAGGCCAATAATGCCGCCGATCAACAGCGCCAAGGAGACCAGCTTCAGCAGATCGCGCGATTCGCCCAGCCAGAGGATGCCGACGATCGCCGTCCCCGCCGCGCCGATGCCGGTCCAGATCGCATAGGCTGTACCGACGGGTAAGGTCTTGAGCGCATAGGCCAGCAGCGCCATGCTGATCGCCAGCGTGACCAGAAAAGCCACTGTCGGCAGCGGGCGGCTGAGGCCGTCGCTCTGTTTGAGAAAGAGCGCCCAGGCCATCTCAAACAGCCCGGCGATAAAGAGGATGATCCAATTCATAGGGTTTTTCCGTTCCGGTATGAGCGATTCCAATTTGCTTCGTCCAATATAGAAAATCCGTGCTACAATAAGATACGGGATTCACGGCGAATCATTGAAATATCAGCCTCATTCAGGCGAAATCGAGGGTCACATGCTTGAAATCCCGGAAAGCCATACCATTTCAGATCAATTGAACCGGACGGTTCAGGGCAAGACCATTCACAAGGTTGTTGCCAATTCATCTCCGCACGGCTTTGCCTTCTACTTTGGAGACCCCAATCGGTATCCCAGCCTGCTCACCGGCAAGACCATCGACGGGGCCAGGGCTATCGCGGGCATGGCCGAGATCGCGGCAGAGGAGATGCGCGTGGTATTTAGCGACGGCGCTAATATCCGCTACCTCGCGCCGGGCGCACCGCGCCCCCCCAAACATCAACTGTACATCGAGTTTGAAGACCAGTCTGCTCTAGTGTGTACGATCCAGATGTATGCCGGGCTGTGGGCGTTTGAAGACGGCGAGAATAGAAACCCCTACTATCGGGCGGCCCAGGAAAAGCCATCGCCGCTGTCACGGCCCTTCGACGCGGTCTATTTTGCGCGCCTGCTGGAGAGCGTGAAACCAACGCTGGCGGTGAAGCCGTTTCTTGCCACCGAGCAGCGCATCCCTGGGCTTGGCAACGGCGTCTTGCAGGACATTCTGTTCAACGCCCGCATCAACCCCAGGACGACGCTCGGCGCGCTGTCCGATGCGGAAAAAGAGACGCTGCTGCAGAGCATCAAACAGACCTTGTCGGAGATGACGGCCCAAGGCGGGCGCGACACCGAAAAGGATCTATTTGGCCGCAGCGGCGGCTATGCGACCTTGCTTTCCAACAAGACGCTGAGGTGGCCCTGCCCGGCCTGTGGCGGGTCGATCGTGAAGCAAGCATATTTGGGCGGCAGCGTGTACTATTGCCCAAGTTGCCAGCCGGTCAAGAAGGGCATACCCCGCGCCGCTTGACCCGTTCGCTTACGCCACGCGGCGCACCCAGTCGGGCCAGTTGATGGTCATCCCGTCGCCGCCGGCTGCGACGACCCGCTGGATCAACGCCTGCACCTCGGCGGCCTGGTCGCGCACGCTCTCGCCGTTGACGCCCCAGGCGCGTACTTCGGGCACGACCTGGCGCGCCGTCGCGACTTGCTCCGGCGTCACGGCGTTGGCCTGCGGGCAAAGCTGAAACAGCGCCAATGCCCGCGCCTGGTCGCAGATCGCCGGGTCGATGCTGCGCACCAGCCAGCCCAAGCGGATCGACGCATCCAGCCGCCGCACGGCCTGCAGCGCGGCATAGGAGAACGAGGTGAGGATGCACTGCTGCGCCAGCCCGACGCGCCGGATGGCGTCGAGCACGGCGGCGGGCAGCGCCGCGGCCGCGCCCTTGATCTCCACATGGTAGACAAAGGCCGCGCCATAGGCGTCGAAAAGCTGGGGCAGGGTCATCATGCGCGTGCCGCCGAAGAGATGGGGCGAGAACCACGCGCCCATATCGAGATCGGCTAGGTCGGGCCAGGCCAGCGCTTCGACGGCGCGCGGCCCATGGCCATAGCGTGCCAGCGTGCCGTCATGGCAGAGCGCAATCTGTCCGTCGGTCGTGAGTTGGGCATCCAGTTCGACTTCGGTCACGCCCATGGCGCGCGCCAGGTCAAAGGCGGGCAGCGTGTTTTCCGGCGCATAGGCCGACGCGCCGCGGTGGGCGATGATGCGAAAGGCCGCGGGGACAGGGATGGGCAGCATGGCCGCTGTGCTCCTCAGACTCAGAAATTGCACGCAGAGCGTGTGCGCGGGGAGTGCGCTCAAGGTCTGCGGCCGACGAAGATCGCTTCCTCCAAGGTAAAGCTTAGGTCGTCGCCCGCTGCTTCGACCGCAAAGAAGGCCGCAGCCACAGGCGGCGCGTCCACCAACCGCCGGCGCAGTTCGGCCAGCGTCTGCGGTGTGACGCCCATACGCTCGGCCCAGGGGGTAAAGGCCATGCGCTTGGGCGCAGCCTCGACATGCAGCAGCGTCAGCCCGGCAGCGGAATAGGCAGCCATCCATTCGGCCACGCTGAGGGCGCGGTGGTGGCTGGGGTCGCGCAGCGCCTCAAAGGCGTTGATATAGGCCCCGGCCTCATCCGCCGCGCTGTCTCCGCCCGGCACGACGTTATCCACCACAGCCAGGATGCCCAACGGGCGCAGCACACGCGCCGCCTCGGCCATAAAGCGGTCGATGTGGGGAAAATGATGGGGCGCGATGCGGCAGGTGACCAGATCGAACTCGCCGTCGCCATAGGGCAGCGCCTCGGCGTCGGCGAGTTCCAGCGTTAGATTGGCGATCCCCTTTTCGACGGCAAGTTTGGCGGCCACAGGGATCATCTCCGGCGTCAGGTCGGTGGCGACGACCTGCGCCACATGCGGCGCAAAGGCAAAGGCCGTATGCCCGGCGGCGCTCGCCACATCCAGCGCGCGCCAGCCCGGCTGCGGCTGCACCAGTTCCACCAGCCGGGCCAGGCTAGCTCCCTGGGCGTGGACGGCGCTGGTGGCATAGGCGGCGGCGTTTGCGCCAAACTGCTTCTTGACTAACTCTTTACTCATGCAGACACCTTGTGGAGTAGAGGCCTATAGAGTAGCGGCATCGAACGGGATCGCGATCTGATCCAGACCTGTAGTCTACAAGGTCGTCTGCCAGAATGGAAATCTCGCCTGCACACAGGTGATCCGAATTGGCCCGGAAACCCCAAACACCCTAGAAGCCATGCCAGCCGTGCGCGCGCAGCCACGGCCCCAGCGCAGCATCCTGCGCTTCGACGGCAGGGCGGAACTGTTCGTCGGCCAACAAGAGCTGTAGGGGGCGGATCACCGTTGCCTCCTCGCGGCCAAAGTGGAGCTCGGTCAGCGCCCGCGCCTCGCGCGCGGCGGGGATCAGCTCTTCGATATCGGCCTGACCTGTTTCCACGGCGGCCAGCGTCTGCATATAGCGCTCGATCGCGCCTTTGATCGGGCCGTGTTCCTGCTCGATCACATCCGCCGAACGGATCAGCGTCGGGTCGCCCACTGCCCGCGCGATCGGGAAGAGCGCTTCGTCTTCGGCCTGGGCATGGGCGGTCAGCACCTCTAGCCAAAAGACACCCATCTGCTGCGCCTCCTCCAGTGTGGGCGAGCCATCGGTCAGCGCCACCAGGTCGGCGCGCATCTGCGTGATCAGGACATCATGCAGGGTCAGGAAGGCGGCGAACGAGCCGTCGGCGTTGACAGGGCGCATGCGCGGGCGCTCCATGGTGGCGCTCTCCATGGCGGTCAGATGCAGCTTCGCCAGCCATTCGGCCTGGTGTACTTCGTTGATCAGTCGAGCGGTGCTTTTAGCGTCGTCGTCCGACGGGCTGCAGACCTGCAGTTCATCCTCCAGCGCCGTGATCCCCATCCCGGCGGCGGCTTGGATTTTGCCGGGGAACTCGCCGAGGATGCCGACGTTGAGGATAATGCTTGACGCAAGCTCCATGTCTTGGCAGAGGTCCTGCCGGGTGGCGATCAGTTGGGCGCGTATCTCGGCGTCGGTCGGCTCGTCCGAGGTCAAATAGTCCGGCGGCGGAACCCAGGGCACGGCGACAGACCGCACCACCGGGCTGGCCGCCGCGCCCGCGGCGGGTGCGGCTTCGGTGGGAGCCGCGGTCACGACCGCCGGCGCAACCTCCGCGGCGACCCCCAGCGCGACCGGCGTACATCCGGCCAGCGCCAGGCTGATCGCCACCCCCACAAACGCGCCGATCCCCCAGCGCCGTGTGGGCGTTCCCATCTCCTGCTTGATCGTTTGCGTTTCCATATCCCACGGCTCCATGTTGCTCTCCTCCATCTCCCTTTCTCCCTATCCAAAGATATGGCGCTTCCGGTGGCAGGCCAGAAGGCTGGCCCAGCGCGCGCCGGCGCTGGGCAGCACAGTACCATCTGGCCGCGCCGGAATCCTCGACTTATATCGAGTTTGCCGGGGATCGAGCTGGATCAGGGGAGCTTAGCTGCGAGGTATAGCCGCCCGCAGCAGGCAGAGGGTGAGCCGGGCCGGCATGTAGTGACCGGCGCTTCCTTTCCCCCTTTGCGGATGGGGCTGTGCCCCGGCTTCGCCATCGGTAACAGTCCGTCTGCGGACCATGCAGAGGACAAAGGGGATGAGGGCAAGGGGAGATAAAGCGCCGGTCACCTTTGCGCAACGCCCCCTGAAGTGGGGCGTTGTCCTTTAGCCCGGATGCTTTCGCTCCGGGCAGACGTGCGGACAAGCGGACGGGCGTCCAAAATCCGCGATACCTTATGTCTGTGCAGTCTATGCCGGGTTACTTGCCGAGCTGCCCGCGCACCGCGCCCGCCGGGAAGGCCGCCGTATGCACGTTCACATAGTACTCCTCGGGGTGCCGGCGAATCTGCTTGATCAGGTCAGCGCCGGCGCTGACACAACCCTGCAGCCCATTGACAGTCGGGTTGAAATTCACCACCACCGGCCCAGCCACGCCCACGGGGGCCACATGGATGTGGGCGGCTGTCACCTGGTCAATCCCCGTGACTTCGATGTGAAAACAAACCAGGCCATGCCCTTGATTGAGCGTGACCACGGCAGAGCCGCTGCCGTCAGGGTCGCCAGGGCCGGGCGCTTCGGCAGTCCCGGTGAGCGTGGCATAGAGCGGCCTGCCTCCTATCTCGCCGGGGACAAGCTGCTTGGCCGAGGCCAGTTGGCCGAAGGCCAGCACCAACAGGAGGGCGATGAAGGCGGCGAAGAAGTGTGGGCCAAATCGTCGTACACGCATGGTTCCTCCTCTGCAGATTTCTACACGGAAGCATCGCGAAAACGACGGGGGCGCGCAGCATAGCACACAGACTGCAAAAACACAACCCGCACGACGGGGGCGAGCGGCTCAGGGGGTATAGGCGGGCATGGCCAGCGTCAGCCCATAGACGGCGGCTGCGCCTTGGGTCAGGGCCGCGGCGGCGCAGGCGTACAGCGTCGCGCCCGTGGTAAAGACGTCGTCGACCAGCAAGAGCGTGCAGCCCGCCACCGCCGCCGACGCCACAAACGCGCCGTCGACATTGGCGCGGCGCTGCGCCGCATCCAACCCCACCTGCTGGCGCGTCTCGCGGCTGCGCGCCAGCCAGCCGGGCTGCAGCGCCAAGCCCACAGCCGATGCTAAGGCCGCGGCCAACAGTTCCGACTGGTTGTAGCCGCGTTCGGCCAGCCGTTGGGGGTGCAGCGGTACCGGGATCACGGCGTCCAGGGCCACGGACAACCCCGCCCAAGGCGGCTCGGTAAAGACCGCGATCAGATAGCGCGCCAAGGGGACGGCCAACTCCGGCTGTTGTTCATATTTCAGCGCATGGATGGCTTGGCGCAGCGGAGAGGTATGCAGCGCCGCGGCCCGGCTGAGCCGCAACGGGGCGACAGGTACGGCGCGGCAGGCGGCGCACTGCGCCACCGCAGCCGGCTGGGGCCGCCCACACTGGGCGCAGATAGGCTGCGGCACAGGTTCGACGGCTTGAGCACAGCGCGGGCAGAAGAGATGCCCGGCGCGGCCACAACCGGCGCACACCGGCGGGAAGATCAGGTCCAGCCCTGCGCGGCCCAGGGCCGACAGACGCCGGCGCATCTCCATGCCCGCCGCCTAGGCCGGGAACCAGGTTTGGAAGAGGTCGTTGATAAAGGTGCGCAGATCGTCGCCCAAAATCAGCAGGATCGAGAGCAGCACGATCGCAAACAGAATGATGATCAGGGCGAATTCGACAAAACTCTGCCCGCCCCGATTGGATGGCAGCCGAGTCATGGGCTGTCAGCTTTCCTTTCGCTCAGACCGGGATCACAGGGGCGATCTCGCCGCTGCCCTCGCCGGCGCGCCGGTTCCTATGCGCCATTGTCCGCGTATCACGGCGAACGCGCAAGTTTGCCGCCGCGGGCAGATGCGCGCCGAGGTCGAGGCAAGCTCTACAGATTTGGCGTCAGATTATGACAAGCTATTTGGCCCCTTCGTGCCGCCGTGCTATACTTGTGATATGAGGTCGTGTGAGCGTCTCGCCTATGCCCGGTGGGTCGATCCCTTTGATCCAGAACGCGTGGCGCTTGCATTCCAACGCATCCCCCGCTTTTCAACCAACCCGGAGGGAAGAGTGCAAGAAGCGATCAAGCTCTATGAGCTGCAAAAGGTCGATCTGGCCTGGCTCAAGGTTGCGCGCCGGTTACAGCAAGTTCAGCACCAACTGGGCGAAAGTGAAACCGTGCGCGCCGCCCGCCAACAGGTCACCGAGACCGAAACCATGCTGCACCAGTGGCATACCAAGCAGAAGGACGCCGAGCTAGAATCCAAATCGCTGGCGACGCGCATCAAGAGCACCGAAGACAAGTTGATGAGCGGCAGTGTCCGCGACCCCAAAGAGCTAAACAACCTCCAGGAAAACCTAGAATCGCTGCGCCGCCATCGCACCCTGGTCGACGACCAGGCCGTCGAGGCGCTGATGCACGCCGACGAACTGACCGGCCAACTGAGCGATCAGCAGCGCGACCTGAGCCGGCTGGAAGGCGAGTGGACCAGCGGCCAAAGCGACCTCAAACAGGAGGAGACCAAACTCAAACAGAACTATATCCTGCTCAAACGCAAGCGCGAAGCGTTGGCCGCGGCCCTGCCCGCCGCGCTCTTGGAACGCTATGATACTATGCGCAAACGCAAAGCAGGCATCGCCGTCGCCCCGGTGCAGAGCGGGGTCTGCGGCGCCTGCCATGTCCAGATCCCGACCGGCATCGTCAACGGGTTGGGCAGCAGCACAGCGACGCTCACCGTCTGCCCAAGCTGCGGCCGCTATCTCGTCGCCGGATAGCCTCGCCTAGGGCGACGAGGCCCGCGGCAGATGCACGCGCATCGTAGCGCACCGGGATACTCTCCACCTGTCGATCGACCGCTTTGTGGAGATAGAAGGCCGGTAGACCCCGGTTGCCATATGCGCCCGCGGCATCAAACACGACTTCCATTCCATCTCCATCGCCCGGCCGGGCGGCAGTGAGCGCGGGCACGCTTGCGGCTGAATCCACCGCCGTCCCCCATGGCTGGGCATTCATCACATCCTCACTATACCTTTTTATCCGATAGGCAAAACGCGGTTTACCGGTCTGCAAGCGGCATATCGATCTGCTCTTTGCAGTTCTATAAAGCGGGCGTTGAAGATCAGGTAGGCGTGGCCGTCAAAAAGCGGGGCGTAGCGGCTTGTGCTTTTTGATGCCAAACCGCTCAGATTCTTGGGCCGCGATCCAGGCGCTGGCCTCAAAAAAGCCATAGGTGCGGCGCAAGGAGCCGTAGCGCCGCTGCACCAGGTCGCGCAGGTCATCCGACATGATGCGCCACACCGTCTGTTCCAACTCCTCGATGCGCCAGAGCATCTCGCCCGGCGTGCTGGGCACGGGGATATCGCTGTAGGTCGGGGGCCGGCCGTAGCTGTGCGGGAAGGTGATCTGCTGGGCGGGCAGGCGGGGCAGTTGGCCCAGGGCCACTACCGCCATGCCAAAGGCCAGCAGTTGATGGCGTACCCGTTCGACCCGCTGCGGCAGCCCTTCTTCGGGCGGGAGGACGGCGCCCTCCCCGCTCTCTTCCAGCCCCAGTTCGCGGCTGAGCTGCGCCCAATCGGTCATCACGCGGTCAAGCAAAAAGCGCAGTTCGGCAACCTGGGTGGAGGGCGCGGCGCGCACGCTGAGCATAAACCCCTCGCGCACCTGCTGCAGATAGGCACGCGCCTGCTGCAAGACAAGCTGCTCCACCCGGTCGGCCCCTTTGGGGCGGCTGCCGGTGGGGGAGCCATGATGAGCGGTATAGCTTAGGTTGAGCGCCAGCAGATGGGTGGTGGTCTCGGCCACTTCCCCGATCCCTACGAATTCAGCCATGCCGGTAGCCTCGTCCATTGCATACCCTCCTGTCGAATCCAATCCATACCCGCTGCCGTAGAACCACGAACCGTCCGGCGATAGTATAGCAACAGCGCAGATGGTTGAAAATCCTCCATTTCTTGTGCGGCGTCCGCAAAGATCGCAAAACAGATCGCCTATTTGGCTGCTTATATTGACGCCTGCCGCTCAAAGCGGATACGCACGCGCCATCGTCCGGGGGGAGCGAAGCGATCCTGTTTGACCACGGCCCCGCGGGCGTGTACAATTGAACCGTTCATCTGGCCGCCTGTCGACGCACGCCGAGTTTGCCTTGAGCTTTGGCCTTCACCCCATCCAGACCCCAACGCAGGATGCGCCGGGCGCAGCGCCGGCGTCTCTCATATGTCGCGCCCTTGCCGGGGCGCGCAGGATAGACGGGCGAAAGCCGGCTCTCTGTACCCTCGTCCTTACCCTGGCGGTGATCGGTCTGGCCGGCACGTCGCGACATGCCCACAGCGCGGACGCCGCCCCCCTCACCCCCGTCTATGCCATCCAGGGCAGCGGCGCGACTTCGCCACTGCAGGGCGCGCGAGTGACGGCGCACGGTCTGGTCAGCGGGGTGGCCGTGGACGGCTTCTTTATGCAAGACCCCACCGGCGACGGCGACCCAGCTACCAGCGACGCCCTGTTTGTCTACACCTGGGCACGGCCCGACGTGACTCCCGGCCAGTGCGTACAGGTGGTCGACGGGCTGGTGACCGAATTCTATGCCAAGACGGAACTGACGCGCGCCGCTGCCATCCTCCCGGCGACCGGCTGCGGCGGCGCGCTGACACCTGTGGAGTTGCCCGCGGCCCGTCTAGGCGTGTCGCCCACGCTGGCGCTGGAGCCGTGGGAGGGGATGCTGGTGCGCCTCCCGCACTTGGCCGGGGTGGTGCATGGTCCCACACGCCACTATGCCGAGGGCGAAAAAGAACTGGCGCTGCTGCCCGCACGCTGGGAACGCGTGCTGCGTCCCGGCCATCTGTGGCACGACCAATCGGAGGCTGCGGCCCTGCTCACCTACGTCAACAACCGCCTGGGCGCGGATCTGCCGGAGGCGAGCTTCGGCCAGACGGTGACCGGCCCGCCCGGACTGCTGGCCGTGGTCGACTATGCCTTTGGCAAGGCGCAGGTGCTGCCGCTGCCCGGCCAGCCGCTAACGGTCACCGGCCAGGTCGCGCCGCCGCTGCCCGTGGCCCCCGCCGCTGCCGACGAATATACGCTGTGCAGCTATAATCTCAACGGGCTGGGCCGCGGCCCAGCCCAACTGCCCGACGCCGGCGACTACGCAGCCGCACTGGCTCAGCGCGGCCGGACCCTGGCGCAGATGTTGCAGGGCTGCACGATCATCGCCCTGCAAGAGACGGGCACGCCCGACGACGCCGCGGCGCTGGCCGCGCACCTGGCCGATGTGCATGGGCTGGGCTACGCCGCCACCGCCCTGTGGGGGCCGGCGTCGGCGGATGGCGACTTTCCGCTGACCAACAGCCTTTTGACACGCCAAGATAGAGTGCAGGTGGTAGCCGCCACACTCTCCCAGGGCTGCTCGGCGCAGGACTATGGCGTGTATGACCCCGGCGCCTGCGCCGCAGGGCTGTACCCGCTGTTCGACCGCCCACCGTTGGCGGCGCAGCTCCAGGTCAGCGGCGACTGGCCGGGGGGGACGACGGCGCTGTGGGTGATCGACAACCATTGGAAGAGCAAAGCGGGGGATGAAACGGTCAACGCCGTGCGCCGCATGGCGCAGGCAGAGCATGTGGCTGGGCTGGTGCAAGCGCTGGTAGAGGCCGACCCGGCGGCGCAGGTCGTCGTAGCGGGCGATCTCAACGATTATCTGAGTTCGCCGCCGGTACAGGCGCTGATGCAGGGCGTAGAGCCGCCGCTGCTGCACACCCTCGCGTATTTGCCCGCACTGGATCGCTACACCTATATTTATAACGGCGCGGCCCAGGTATTGGACCATCTGTTGGTCAGCGCCAACCTGGGGCCGCAGGTAGCCGCGGTGCAGGTGCTGCATCTCAACGCCGATTTTGCGGCGGGCCGCAGCGCGGTGCGTGGCAGCGACCACGACCCGATCCTGCTGCGTATCCGCCCTGGCGGGGCCGCATCTGCCGGGGGCAACCTGGGCTTTGGGCAGATCGCCGTGGAAGCGTTCAGCGCCGGTGGGATGCGCGTGGCCGCGGGCGTCACCGACGCCGCGGGCGAATACCGGCTGTGGAGTCTGCCCGTCGACGCGCTGACCTTGCGCTTTCGCGCGCCGGCAGGCGTGCAGGTGACGCCCGCCACGCTGACATGGCAGGCTGCGCCGGGCTATCAGCCGGCCCCCAGCCCCCAAGTGCATCATCGCACGGCGCGCGCCGCGGCCGCGCTGGCGCTGGTCACACCCAATCTGGCCGTGCAGCCGCTCGCCCCGGCGCAGCCATGACGCGCCTTGTGCCGTCTATAGGTATGCAGTCATTGTGACAGTTTTTTGGCAGTTATAAGGATGCCTCTATGAAGCACGTCTATCTGACCTGGCACGAACTCGAAGAACTGGTCAGCAGCCTGATCTTCAAGCTCAACACCCCCTATGACGCCATCTTGGCGATCACGCGCGGCGGGATCATCCCCGGCGGTATGATCGCCGAGGCGCTCAGCATGAAGGATGTGTTGACCGCAGCGGTGCTCTTTCCCGAAGACCCCAGCCAGCGCACCAAGCTGAGCTGGCCGCGCTTTCTGCAATTCCCCTCGGACGCGCTGCTGCAAGGGCGCAAAATTTTGGTCGTGGATAACCTGTGGTATCAAGGCCGCACGATCATGGCGGTCAAAGGCCGCATCGAGACCGCGGGCGGCTATCCCGAACTGGCGGTCGTCCATTGGAAGAAGAACAGCAGCTATTTCCCCGAAGATGCGCCGGACTATTACGCCGAGATCACCGAGGACTTTGTCCACTATCCCTGGCAGCGCATCGACGATTCCGACTATCGCATTCTGGCCCATCCGGTGATGCCGCTCTCCTAGCGCACCTGCTCACGCCAGTATCTAGAACATAGGCCCATGTCTGACCCGAACCCTGACCCGACTTCCAACTCGGCCCCCAACTCGGCGGCGCTGACCGCGCAATCGCCGGCGGCGGCGCGCATGCCCGAAATTCTGCGCCTGCTGCACGCCGAATATCCCGACGCCCACTGCGAACTGGATTTTGACGGCCCGCTGCAACTGCTGGTCGCCACCATCCTATCGGCGCAGTGTACCGACGAACGCGTAAACCAGGTCACGCCTATCCTCTTTGCGCGCTTTCCCGATGCACGCGCCTTGGCCGAGGCGGACAGCGCCGAGGTGGAGGAAATCATCTATTCGACCGGCTTCTACCGCAACAAGGCCAAAAATATTCAAAACGCGGCGCGGCGGCTGGTGGAGATCTACAGCGGCGAAGTGCCGGCAGAGATGGACGACCTGTTAACGCTGGGCGGCGTGGCGCGCAAGACGGCCAATGTCGTCCTGGGCAACGCCTTTAACATCGCCGAGGGCGTGGTCGTGGATACGCATGTCAAGCGGCTGGCCGAGCGGCTGGCGCTGACGGTGGAAGCCACGCCCGAAAAGATCGAGCGCGATCTGATGGCGCTGACCCCACGCAAGGAATGGGTCGCGCTTGCGCATTTGCTGATCTTCCACGGGCGGCGCGTCTGCTCGGCGCGCAAGCCAAACTGCCCAGGGTGTGTGATCAGCCATCTATGTCCATCGGCGGTGCTGTGATCCTTCGCTCCGATTCGACGCGCCGCGGCCGTCCTCATACAGATGGCCGGGCCTGGCGCGGGCTGTGGCGGCAGGCGCTGCTGGGGCTATGCGTGCTGCTGATCTGCGCGGGCTGCACACGCCGCGCGCCTGCGGCGGCTCCTACGGCAGTCACTACGGTCACAGCGCCCCCCGCCGCCATCACGGCGCACGCGGCTGCCGCGTCCCCCACGCCGCGCGCCGCCGCAGCAGCGACCGCGCCGCGCGGCGATGGGCCGGTGGTCTTTGTCAGCCCACGCCACGGCTATACGGTGACGCTGCCCTGCTGTTGGGTGGGGATGCCCACCACCGCGCTGAACATCGAAGAGGCGCTCTCCAACGTCTTGCAGACGCCCACAGCGCCCAATGATCAAGCGCGCAGCGATGAGGCGGACCCGCCGCTGGCAGCCGACCTAGCCGAAGCCTTGGAACTGGTCGCCATTCTGCCAGCGGCGGGCGCGGGCGGCGCGCCCCAGGCGCAGTTGACCGTGAGCGTGCTGGCAAGCCGCGGGCTGACGCTGGATCAATATCTGGCGGCGACCGCGGCGGAACTGAGCGCCATCACCAACACCGGGGTGCAGGCCACGCGCCTGGACGACACGCTGCGCGCCGATGGGCTGCCGGTGGCGGTGATCGAATACCGCACCGCCGCCGCCCGCCCGGTCGCCGGGCTGCAGATCGCCTTTTATCTGGACGACCTGACGCATCTGGCCGTGCTCACCTTTACGACCGACGAAGCGCTTTATGCGGGGCTGGCCGCCGACTTTGCCGACATCGCCCGCCAGGTGACGCTGGCTAGCGCGCCCGGTTAGGCGGCCAGCCCTAAGCGCAGCGCGCTTGTTCCCAACCTGGAGACCTGCGACCGATGCCCGCACCTGTCCCGCCCGGCTATACACGCGGCCCCATCCTCTTCTTCGGCGCGGCCGCCGGCCCGCAAATCCGCTCCGATCTGCTGCAGACGGTCTGGACCGAAACGGGGGCCTATGGCACGCGTTTGGTACTCCTGGCGGTGGAACCGGCGCTGGACGCCGTGATGCACGACCTGGCGCAGCACTACCGGGCGTGGGAGTGTGACCAGGTGGAGGAAATGCGGCTGGACAGCCGGACCGCAGCGTCCGACCCGGCACACAGCGCGCAAGTCGCAGGGGCCACGGGGATCATCCTCTTAGCGCAGGACCCGCTGCGGCTGGCGGGCGCCCTGGGCGGAACGCCGCTGGCGCAAACGATCCGCCGCGCCAATGCACGCGGCAAGGCGGTGGCGGGACTAGGTGGGGCCGCGACCTTTCTCTGCCAGCACCTGCTGGCCGCGGCCGGCCTCGGCGCGCCGCTGCGTGAGGTCGTGCGCTTTGCCCCCGGTTTGGGGCTGATCAACCGGCTGCTGGTCGACGCTTCCGCTGCCCGCGCCCCGCTGCCCGACACCCATATGGCCGCCCTGTTGGCGGCGGTCGCCATCAACCCCTACCTGATCGGAGTCGGGTTGGAGCCGGATAGCGCCGCCATCCTCTACCCCGACGAGACGCTGCAGGTCTATGGCGCAAACGAAGTGACGCTGGTGGACGGCGCAGCCATGCACGCGCCCGACCTCGACGCCGTGGCCGGTACGCCGGAAGACTTCCCCGGCGCCGTGGTTCACCGGCTGGGCGCGGCGGGGACCTTTCATCTCGACACGCGCGCCAGCGGCCGCGCCGAACCCGGCGACAGCCCGCCCAGCGGCCCGGTCACCAGCGTGTTCTAGCGCAGACGTGGCAGAATATCCCCCAACGGCGCTTACCACTCGTCGACCCACTCTTCCTTTTCGCCCACCACCTTGAACTGGCGCACGTCGACCGTCTCGCGTGGGGCAGGTAGAGCAGAGTGGTTCTGGCCCGGATAGCCCTGACCGTAGCCCTGTCCATAGCCCTGGGGAGCCGACATGCCGTTGCCCGCCAGCACGATCACCGGCGGCTGGCCGTAGCCGGGCGGATAGCCGCCGTAGTAGGCGGGCAGACTCTGCTTGCGGCGCTCACTCTGGTCGTCGCGTTCGGTCTCACGCCGCCGCCCAGAGGCCATCACCAGCAGCGCGGCGGGCAGCCCGGCCATCACGCCGAAGATCACGCCTACGGCCATGCCCAGCGCATCGGCGCTGAGTGCGCCGCCGACCCGCCACGCCGCCACCGCCACAAAGACCAACACGGCTGTACCAAAGAACAACTTCATAGAAAAACTCCTTTGGACACTCCCCGCTTTGAGCGGGGAGAGGAAAAAGGTTACCCAGTAGGGCAAAATCTGCTATACTACAGGTGTACGAAGGCACTCAGCTTCGGTTGAGAAACGGTTACAAACGTACATCTTAACAACTGAGCGTATGGGGTTGCAGGCGGGAATCGTTGCCTGTGTAAAACTCTCAACGTCTGAACTCCGGTTCTGAACTCGCGACTAGCTTCGGCTAATCAGGCTGCTGTCAGACAGCCGAACGTATCGGCAAAGCACAGAACACCGTGCGGCGTCAGGTACAAGCTTCCCGTTTGGAACAGCCCATCTTCGGGCCTTTATCGGGGAGTATCTGACGGCTTCCCCTCCCCGATTCTCTGTCTAGCCGACGGCGGTTGTAAAACCGCCGCTACAAAGATGTAGCGGTATCGGATGTACGGTCTACTTCGCTTGGCGTCGGCCCTGTTTAGACCTTGAGCGAGCCACGGAACGCCCTTGAGCCATAGTAAGATTGCGCACCGTTGTGATATGTGAAGACACGGTCGTAGCGGCGATCACAATAGAGGGCGCCGCCGAGTTGTCGAATCTCAGCCGGTGTCTTCACCCAGCTCGACGTCTTCACATCAAACTCTCCAAGTCTCTGCAGCGCTCGATATTCGTCTTCGGTTAACAGTTCGGCGCCCATAGCCGCCGCCATATCGATCGCGTTGTGTTCTGGGCGCGACTCGATTTTCCGCGACTCCTGCCCTTTCCGGTCGTAACACACATTTCTGCGGCCGTCCGGGCTCTCCGCTGAACAATCATAGAAAAGGGTTTCGCCCGTCTGTGCATCCTGACCCACCACATCCGGTTCACCGCCCGTTCTTTCCATTTCATGCAGTGACCACAGCTTTTCAGGCTGAGCTTCCAGCCTTGCCTGTACTTTCGCCCATGCAAGACCTGGATGGCGGTTCATGTTCTTCTCAAAACGGGCTTCCAACGTGCCGAGCAGTTCTTCGCGTTGTGCGGGTGACAATTCTTTAGTTCCCATGGTTCTCCTCCATCCTGATTGATCGCATATGACCTGTCCCCAGGAATAAACCGACAGATCACTTGCGCTGAAACATGCCTAGCGCGCTCCAAAGAGCCGCGCCCAGAGCCCCGCCGGCCGCGCGGCGTGGGCTGCGGCGGGTAGACCCGCGGGCGGTTCCTGCCAGCGGCGGCTGGCGCGGCCGCCCTGGCCCAGCGCCGCCAAGACGGCGTCCAGGTCAGCCGGCCCCAGCCAGGCCGCCTGGAAACGCACCATCTCGCCTTTGGCTACCAACAGAAAATCGCCCTTGCCTTCGAGCTTTTCCGCTCCGCTGTCGGTGACGCCGGCGGCGTAGCGCGCCTCGTCGCGCGAGGCGACTGCGCCCACCAGCCGCACCGGGAAATTGGCCTTCATTGCGCCGCCGATCAACGCCGCCGTGGGCTTCTGGGTGCAGGCCACCAGATGCACACCCGCCTGGCGGCCGCGCTGGCTCAGCCGGGTCAGCATCGCCTCCACCGGCGCGCCGCCGGTCTGGAGCAGGTCGGCCAGTTCGTCGACAGCCACGACGAGCAGCGGGCGGCTGACGCCGGCGCGGTCGCGGCGCTCCATCTCCTGCACGACCCAGCGCAGCCGTTCCACCGCGCCCGCAGGGCTGCTCACCACATCGCCCAGGACATGCGGCAGGGCAGCCAGCGGGCCAAAGCCGCGCCCCTTGGGGTCGATCAAGACCAACTGCACCTCGGTCTGGCGGTTGTGCATCGCCAGCGAGGTGAGCAGCGTGCGCGCCACCGCCGTTTTGCCGCTGCCCGTCGTCCCGGCGATCAAGACGTGGCTCACATCCGGCGCAGTCAGCCGCATCAGCAGCGGCGTGCCGTTGGCTTCCACCCCCAGCACTGCCGTGAAAGGCGGGACGGCCGCCAGTTGACGGCAGAGCGGCAGCAGGCGCACCGGCGCCGACTTGACGCGCGGCACTTCGACATGGATGGCGCTGCCCCGTCGATAGACGCGTGCGTCGCGCTTGCCCAGCGCCATGGCGATCTCTTCGGACAAATTCGCCACCTGTTTGACCTTGGTCCCCAGCTCGGTTGCTACATGAAACTGGACAAAGCGCGGGGTCACCGTGCCGCCTTTCACCTTGGCGGGCACGCGATGCTGCGCCAGCACCGCTTCGATGGTATCTGCCTGTATTTCCAATGTGCGTCGTCGATAGGCCATGGCCCACCCCCAAGTCGCGGCCACAGTTCCGCCGGAAGTTTGACAAGCGCCTTCCAATCAAAGCGCCTGGCCGTTCATGGACCCCGGACGCCGCCCCGCCAATGGCGGGCAGGCTGTGCGGAGACGCATGCTCAGACCAGGCTGCTCTTTCAGGCTCGCAGCATCCATACGGTACGCAATCGAGCCTAGTTCTGTGCTTGCGGTGATGGCAACTGCTACGCTGTCAGATACTGCGCTGACAGGAATACGACAGGATATTCTGCGCTGTGTGCAAACGCTAAACGCTAGATGTTCTTGCCGATCACTATATCAGAACATACGTTCTAGTGTCAAGCCTGAATCTGCACCCGTACACAGAGTTGTCCTACCCGCGGAACTGCTCACTGTAGATAACGCACGGCGACCGTCTGCGCCTGTTCGAGGATCGCCGCGTTGGGCGGCTCGTCGACCTCCCACGCCGCGACCCGCTCGCCCGCGACCTGCACCGAGACCTGGCTGCCGCTCCCCTGGCGCAGCACCTTGACCAGGGCCGTGCGGCCGCGCACTTCAGCAGTGGCGACGATGCCTTGCTCGTCATCCTGCAGGCGCGTGAACTCGATCAATTCCATGGCGATACCCTATCCGTATGCACCGCTCGCTCTCTTGGGCTTCATCACACGGCCGTCCGCCCTTAGTATGGTCGAGGCGGACGGCGCAGACCAGGGGCCACGGTGCAGACCAGGGATAGAGTCCAGGATAGACAACGCAGGCGCGCTGTACCCGCTCCAAGGCACCCGCTCCAAGGCCTACGCGGGAATGTGACCCTAGTCTCAGCCCTACGCTGGGGCCTGTGCTATACTAGGGCGAGAGATTTTGAGGCGAGAAGATACGATGTCCCTAACCAATTCGCAAGCTCATTCAACCGATCAGCCGCACGGTCAGCCGCAGTTGCACTCCATCCGCGCCGTCACGCCGCCCGGTTCGGCGCAGCATGAGCAGTCACTGCTGGCGCAGTTGGGGGCCGACACCGACCAAGGGCTGTTGGCCCTGCTGCTTTCGTCGGCCCCGGTCGCGATCGTGATGGTCAACGGTCTGGGCCAGATCCTATATGTCAACGACAAGTTGGGCGAGATGTTTGGCTACGCGCCCGAAGAGCTGATCGGTCAGGCCATCGAGACCTTGATCCCGGAGCGCTTCCACTTCGACCACCGGCAGCACCGCAGCGGTTTTCGCCAAAACCCGCATGTGCGCCCCATGGGGTCGGGTATGGACTTAGCCGGACGGCGCAAGGACGGCGCCGAGTTTCCGCTCGAGGCGGGGCTGAGTTTTATCCCGGTGGGCAACGACCTGCTGGTCATGGGGTCGATCACCGATATCACGCGGCGCAAACAGACCGAGGAGATCTTGGAGCGCCGCGTGGAGGAGCGCACACGCGAGATCGAACGCCGCCGCGAGGTCGCCGACGGGCTGCGCGACATCCTGGCCGTTCTGAACTCCAACCAATCGTTGGATGCGATCCTCAGCCATATTGCAGGCCAAGCGTGCCGGCTGCTGCATGCCGACGCCAGCGCCATCTGCCGCATGGACGATGAGCCGGGGCCGCCGATCGTCCAGGCCAGCTACGGGCTGCCTGCATACTCCGGCGAGGGGGCCGACGCGCTGGCGCTGCTGGCCGGGTTCGACACGGCCGGCGGGCCGCTGCCCGCGGGCGGGGAAGCAACCTCCGGCGGCCCGCAGGTCATTCAGCACGCAGACAGCGTGCGCATCTCTTCGGCCCAGCACAAGCCGGCCAAGCCCGACCCGCAGCCGCTGCTGGTGGAGACGAGCTACAACGCCGTGCTCACCGTGCCGTTGGTGATCAAAGATGAGGCCTACGGCAGTTTGATGCTCTATTATCGCGAGCCGCGGCGCTTTTCCGCCGAGGAGATCGAGCTGGCCTATACTGTGGGCGACCAGACGGCGCTGGCGATCGAAAATGCGCGGCTGCGCACGCAGGTCGAGCGCACCGCTGTGGCCGCCGAGCGCAGCCGGATCGCGCGCGACCTGCACGATTCCGTCACCCAGACGCTCTTTTCAGCCAGCATCATTGCCGAGGTGCTGCCTCGGCTCTGGCAGCGCAACTCCCAAGAAGCCGAACGCCGTCTGGACGAACTGCGCCAGTTGACGCGCGGCGCGCTGGCCGAGATGCGTACGCTGCTCTTGGAACTGCGCCCGGCGACCTTGATCGAGGTGGAACTGGGCGAACTGCTGCGGCAGTTAACCGAGGCGATCATGGGCCGGGCGCGTATGCCGATCACGCTGGAGGTCGAGGGCAATACGCTGCTGCCGCCTGATGTCAAAGTGGCCTTCTATCACATCGCCCAAGAGGCGCTCAACAATGTGGCCAAACACGCCCGCGCCAGCCAAGCTTGGCTGCGTATCGTACGCAACGGCGATGGGGCCGAGTTGACCGTGCGCGACAATGGGCGCGGCTTTGTGCTGGACAAGGTGACGCCGGAGCATTTGGGGCTGAGCATTATGCACGAACGAGCCGAAGCCATCGGCGCGCAGCTCCAGGTTGAAAGCCGGTTGGGGAGCGGCACCGAGGTCACGATCCGCTGGCCGGCGGGATAGCGGCCTGCCACGCCGCGGAATTGCGAATTTCGGCGGCTTTCCGCTAAACTGGAGTGCTGGGCAGAGCAGAGCCGTTCTTCGAAATAAGCCGCGAGCAAGCAGGGGATGCAAGAAGCAAGGAACGTGGATGGGGAGTGCAACTGTGAATGACGCGCCGCCGATTCGGGTGATGTTGGTCGACGACCATGCGGTCGTGCGCAGCGGGCTGGCGGCCTTTCTCGCCGCCTTTGACGACCTGGAACTGGTGGGAGAGGCGGCAGACGGGCAGGAGGCTGTGGCGCTGTGTGGCCGGGCGCACCCCGATGTGATCCTGATGGACATGGTCATGCCGCGCATGGACGGCGCGGCCGCCACGCGCGGCATCCGCGAAAAGTACCCCAACGTGCAGATCATCGCGCTGACCAGCTTTAAGGAAGATGAGTTGGTGCAAAACGCGCTGCTGTCGGGCGCGATCGGCTATCTGCTCAAAAATGTCGGGGCGGACGACTTGGCCAAGGCGATCCGCGCAGCCCACGCCGGCCGCGCCACGCTGGCGCCCGAAGCCGCCGAGGCGCTGATCCACACGGCGCGCACGGCAGGCATCCCGCTGCCCGGACATGACCTGACCGAACGCGAGCGTGAAGTGCTGGCCTTGATGGTCGAAGGGCTGAACAACACCGAAATCTCCGAACGCCTGATCGTCAGCAAGTCCACAGTGAAGTTCCATGTCAGCAACATCCTCTCCAAGCTGCATGTTTCCAGCCGCACCGAAGCGGTGGCGCTGGCGCTGCAGAAGAACCTGGTCGCCTGACCAGGCGGCGCCCTCAACGCATGGGCAGCCTGTAGACTGGCCCAAAGGTGGGTTTGCCGGTCCGGCGCTTCCGCTAGACTACACATGCAACCTGCATACACAGGTTGCATGTGCCGGCGAGAGGCGGGCCGGCAGAGAGGAGACCGCCCATGACGCTTGACCCCGTTCAACTGGAAAGCTATCTCACCCGGCTGCATGGTCGCCCGGTGCGGCTGGTGATCACCCGCGGCCTGAGCGATCGGCGCATCCCCGCCGCGGCGACCTCGGCCGGCCCCGGCGCGGCGCTCAAGGTCTTTGGCTACGGTCGCCCGCTCTATATCGAGTATCAGGTCGAGGGGGAGGCGGAGACCAGGCGCGTGGTGCTGCACACCGCGCCCGCCAACCAGTTCGGACATGAGAACCGCGCCGACCGCGCCGCCCAACTGCTGCTGGCCTATGACACCTTCAACACCCTGCCCCAGCACGCGCCGGCGTTGGATGTCGGCGTGCTCATGCCCGGCGAAGGCGCGCAGGCGGCTGCGCCGAGCGTGCTGCGGCTGCGCTCGCTTGGCGGCAGCGACGAGTTCTTTCTGCTCTCGCGCTTTGTCGACGGCGACCCGTATGCGCTCGATCTGCAGCGGCTGCGCGACGGCGGCAGCCTGACGGCGCTGGACCTCGACCGGGCACGCGCCTTGGCCGCCTATCTAGCCCGCATCCACGCCGTGCCCTACCCCGGCCCCGACGAACGCAGCGCCGGCAGCGGCGGGCTGAACCGTGCCGCGCTCTATCGCCGCCGCATCCGCGATATGCTGGGCAGCGGCGAAGGCATCATGGGGCTGATCGACAGCTACCCGCCCGACTTCGCCCTGGTCGATGCGGGCGGGCTGCAAGCGGTGGAGCAAGCGTGCGTGCGCTGGCGCTGGACGTTGAAAGGGCGCGCCCGCCGGCTGCGCCAAGTGCATGGCGATTTTCACCCCTTTAACATCCTCTTTGACGGCCCCACCCACTTCACCCTGTTGGACCGCAGCCGCGGCGCTTGGGGCGAGCCGGGCGACGATGTAAGCTGTTTGGCGATCAACTATCTCTTCTTTGGGCTGCAGCAAGCGGGCCGGCTCACGGCTCCCTTTGTCGAACTCTGGGATACCTTCTGGAAGACCTATCTGGACCAGACCGGCGACCGCGAACTGCTGGAGGTTGTCGCGCCCTTCTTGGTCTGGCGCGCGCTGGTGTTGGCCAGCCCGGTCTGGTATAACGTGGACGACAGCGTGCGGCTGGCATTCTTCCGCTTGATCCGCCGCGTGCTGGAGGAGCCGGTCTTCGACCCGCAGCGTATTGACGACTACCTAACCCTTCCTGCGGAGACGCAGCACGCCGTGCGGCCATGACCGCTACCCCCGGCTGGGCAATCTGGTTCACCGGCCTGCCTGCTTCCGGCAAGACCACGCTGGCGCACGCCCTGCAAGACATACTGGCGGTGCGCGGCGTTCGGTCCGTGGTGCTCGACTCCGACGCGCTGCGCCCCATCCTCGCCCCCAGCGCCGGTTACACCCCCGCCGAACGCGATGAGTTCTACCGGCGGCTGGTGGCGCTGGCTGCCCTGCTGGTGCAACAGGGGGTGAATGTGATCATCGCGGCCACGGCCAACCGCGCCGCACACCGTGCCCCTGCGCGGCGTCTGCCCCGCTATCTCGAAGTGTGGGTGCGCTGCTCGCCCCAAGTGTGCCAGGCGCGCGACCCCAAAGGGCTATATGCCGGCGCGCGCCAGGGGCGCGTGCAGCACTTGCCCGGCGTCGACGCCGTCTATGAACCCCCGGACGCGCCCGATTGGGTCGTGGACAGCGAGCACAGTTCCCCGCAAGCGGCGGCAATGGCGCTGCTCCAGCGCTTCGCCTGGCTGGCAGCCCCGCCCCCGCCGGCCGCGCTCACCTAGCCAAGTGACCAGGCGCAAAACCAATCCGCAGTCGGGGATTGGCTCTATCCGAGTGCATGGCAGAAATTGAGCTAATCTTTCATACACTGATACCGGACGCTGTTTATACTGGGGTTTACGCCGAAGCAGGAAGTAGGTAACGGAAAGCAGCATCTCAAGCGTCCCAGTTTTTTTGACAGCGAAGGAGAGATTAGATCATGGCAAATCTTCCACACAGTCCTTACGGTCTGGAAAATCACGGCATCCGCAAGCCCGACAGCATCTATTGGTCGTTGCCCACGCCGCTGCTCTACGAACACGCCATTCGCCGCCGCGAGGGCCGTCTGGCGCATCTGGGGCCGCTGGTCGTACGCACGGGCCAACACACCGGCCGCTCGCCCAAGGATAAGTTTGTCGCCGAAGAGGGCGAGAACCGCAACTTTGTCGCCTGGGGCAAGGTCAACCAGCCCATGGCGCCCGACAAATTTGAAAGCCTGCACCACCGGCTGATGTCCTACCTCCAGGGACGTGACCTCTATGTGCAGGACTGTTTCGCCGGCGCGGACCCCGCCTACCGGATGCCGATCCGCATTGTGACCGAGACGGCGTGGCATTCGCTCTTTGCGCGCAACATGTTCATCCAGGCGAACAGCACGGAACTGGCGCAGCATATGCCGGAGTTCACGGTCATCCAGGCGCCCAACTTCCACGCATCGCCCGAAGAAGACGGCACCAACTCGGAAGTGTTCATCGCCGTCAACTTCGCCCGCAAGCTGGTTTTGATCGGCGGCACACAGTATGCGGGCGAGATCAAGAAGTCGATCTTCAGCGTGATGAACTATCTGCTGCCCTTCAAGCGGGTGCTGCCCATGCACTGCTCGGCCAATTACGGCCCAGAGGGCGACGTGGCGATCTTTTTTGGTCTGTCAGGCACAGGCAAGACGACGCTCTCCACCGACCCGTCGCGCACGCTGATCGGCGACGACGAACACGGCTGGAGCGACAACGGCGTCTTCAATATGGAGGGCGGCTGCTATGCCAAGACCATCCGGCTTTCGGCCACAGCCGAACCGGACATCTATCAAGCCTGCCGCAAGTTTGGCACGATCTTGGAGAATGTCGGCTACAACACCGAGACCGGGCGCATCGACCTCAACGACGATTCGTTGACCGAGAACACTCGCGCCGCCTACCCCATTAGCCACATCCCGCGCGCCACGCGCCTGGGCGTGGCCGGGCATCCGACCAACATCATTATGCTGACCGCCGACGCCTATGGGGTGCTGCCGCCGATTGCCAAGCTGACCCCGGAACAGGCTATGTATCACTTCCTGTCGGGCTATACGGCGCGCGTGGCGGGCACCGAGAAGGGGGTCACCGAACCCCAAGCCACTTTTAGCGCCTGTTTTGGCGAGCCGTTTATGGTGCAGCCGCCGATCACCTATGCCAAGCTGCTGGGCGAGCGCATTGCCGAACACCAGGTAGACGTGTGGCTGGTCAACACCGGCTGGAGCGGCGGTCCCTATGGCGTGGGCCGGCGTATGAACATCGGCCACACGCGCGCCATGATCAGCGCCGCCCTGGACGGCAGCCTGCGCACCGTGCCCATGCGCCACGACCCGGTCTTTAACCTGGCCGTCCCTATCAGTTGCCCCGGCGTGCCCAGTGAAGTGCTGGAGCCGCGCAATACCTGGGAGGACAAGGCAGCCTACGACGTCCAGGCCGCCAAGCTGGCCGAGATGTTCCACCGTAATTTTGCCCGCTTTGCGGGCGATGTGCCCAAGGAAATCGCCGAGGCAGGCCCACAGCCCGTGCATGCCTAGCCGGTCGCCGATCCCAGACCGGACCTGGATGGGGTTCACACCGCCGGTTCAAAGCGGCTGTTGCAGTGAACCCCATCCCGCTTGGCGGCTTTTCCACCGGAGTTCACCATGATGCGTGTAGTACTTGCGGATGACCAAGCGTGGCTACGCTCGGCCGTGCGCCTTTTGCTGGAGCAAGAGCCGGGTGTGGAGATCATCGGCGAAGCCGCCGAGGTCCGCGGGCTTTTGGTCAAGGCAGAGGCGAGCCGTCCGCATTTGGTCTTGCTCGATTGGGAATTGCCCGGCGACCCCCATGCGGGTGCGGGCCGGCGGATCGTGCGCGCCCTGCATGACATCTGTCCCCACATCCGTGTCATTGTACTCAGCGGCCGGCCCGAAGCGGGCCATTCGGCCATTGCCGCGGGCGCCGACTATTTTGTCAGCAAGGCCGACCCGCCCGAAGTGCTGCTGGCGGCCTTGCGCAAGGTCAAGGCCGTGGCAGTGCTTGACGATGTTTAGCGCATGTTATGCACTTTACTGATGGCGACTCCCATCCCTTCTAGGCAAGCTGTAAAGGTGTGAGCGATGTATCGAACTCCCTGATCCGTGTTGAAAATGGCTGGCTTGGTACGGTACGAGTCAGCGAACGTTGCAGGGTCTCCAGGAACAGGATGGGGACAACAGGTATATTTGCGTTCAATTCAATAAAACTCATCAACATCGTTCAAATTAAGGAGATAAATGATGAGGAATTTACAGAAGATGGGGGGCATTGCCGCACTGTACGAGGCAGCAGCATATATTGTGGGTATGATAGGTTTTCTCGCCGTGGTGGACGTTTCTGGTGTTGCCGATCCTGTCAAGCAGGTCGCTTTAATGGCGGACAACCTGACCTTCCTGTACATACTGCACCTAATCGTCTATGTAGTATGGGGCATCTTTATGGTTGTCCTGGCGCTAGCGCTCTACGAGCGGTTGAAGACCAACTCGCCGGCAATCGTGCAGATAGCGACCGTCTTCGGACTATTTTGGGCTTGCGTGATCATAGTTAGCGGCATGATCCACAACGTCGGCATGCAAACAGTCGTCGATCTCTATGGTAAAGACCCGGCTCAAGCTGGGACGGTCTGGTTGACGATTGACTCTGTATTGGGAGGATTAGCCGGCAGTAATGAAGCTATCGGCGGCATATGGCTTTTACTGTTAAGCTGGGCAGCTTTGCGGTCAGGAGAGCTTTCCAAGCTACTGAACTATCTTGGCGTAGTGGTCGGTGTAGCGGGCATCATCTCGATCGTCCCGGCTCTCGCCGGGATACTTATCTACGTTTTTGCACTGGGTCAGATTGTGTGGTTCATTTGGCTGGGGATCGCCATGCTGCGCAGCAGCAAAAGCGCAGCGGCGTAAAGACCTCTCCCCTGTGTACACGGTCTAGACGATGGATAACGATAAATTTGCAGTTGGTCGAAGCACGCGGTTTGGCTAGAGTGGGAGCTAGACCGCGTGTTTTGGATTTCGTCTCCTTTGTGGTTCAATCACGTCACGACACGCTATCGTCTGCACACGGCGGGCGGGTCCCCTCTCCCCCGCCGAGATAGCTGCCAGATTCGCCGCCCGACCGCGCACGCGGCGCTCTGGCGGCAGAGATCAGCCGAGGAAACGTATGCCTGAAACGTCCATCTCCCCCCATGAATTGGCCGCCGGCAGCAGCGACATCTATGATATTGCGATCATGGGAGGCGGGCCGGCGGGATTAGTCGCGACCCGCTATTGTCTGCACGCCCATCTGTCTACTGCCCTGGTGACGCCGGAACTGGGCGGCAAAGTTGGCTATCCCTTTGTCATCCGCGGCATGGAGCCGGTCGACTCGGTGTGGGGCGCGCAGTTCGTCCACGAATGCGAGACGGCGGTGGCCGTCTCGCCGGAGTTGAAACACATCCGAGAGCAGGCATCGCACCTAGCGCATCTGCCCGATGGTCACTTCCAGGTGCGTCTAGCGGGCGGCAGTTCGATCCAAGCGCGCGCCGTGATCGTCGCCACCG
Source organism: Caldilineaceae bacterium (assembly GCA_020845455.1). Taxonomy (GTDB): domain Bacteria; phylum Chloroflexota; class Anaerolineae; order Caldilineales; family Caldilineaceae; genus QEUY01. The sequence continues at coordinate 600 of JADLFO010000263.1, read as the reverse complement.
GCGCGGCCGCGCAGCGGCTCTATGTGGCCGGGGAGAAGGAGTATTGGGGCCGCGGGGTCAGCTTTTCGGCGGTCAGCCATGCGCACTTTTTTAAAGACCGCTCGGTCGCCGTCGTGGGCGGCAGCCAGCGCACCCTGGTCGCCGCACTGGAACTGGCCGACATCGCACGCCATGTCTATCTGATCTTGGCGCGGCCGCAGGCGATGCAGGAACTGCCCGCCGCGCCGCTCTTGCGCCGGCAGCGCAATGTCACGCCCTTTGTCAGTTGGGAAGTGCAGCAGATCTACGGCGACGACTTCGTCTCCGGCATCAGCTTGGTGGGCAGCAACGGCGAGACGCGCCAGCTCCCCGTTGACGGCGTCTTTATCCAGTTTGGGCTGCTGCCCAACAATGAACTGGTGCGCGATCTGATAGACCTGGACGAAGGGGGTCATATCCCCATCGATCACCGCTGCCAGACGAGCATTCCCGGCCTCTTTGCCGCGGGCGATGTCACCAACATTCAGTCGGAACAGGTGTTGGTCGCCGTGGGCGAGGGCGCCAAGGCCGCGCTCAGCGCCTGGCAATACCTCGTCACGCAACACTGATGTTTTTTGTGTG
>JADLFO010000262.1 GCA_020845455.1 Caldilineaceae bacterium | reverse complement strand
GGCACGATTGCCGCCACCTGGCAGCAGATGGGCCGCGCCGGGCGCACCGGCGAGGCCAGCCTGGCGATCCTGGTGGCGACGGGCGGCGCGCTCGACCAGTATGTGATCCGCCACCCGGAATTCCTGTTTGAACGCTCGCCGGAGCATGCGCTGATCAACCCCGACAACCTGCTGCTGCTGGTCGACCACATGCGCTGCGCCGCCTTTGAACTGCCTTTTGCGCCGGGGGAGGGATTTGGGCACAGCCCCTATGCTGCCGATGTCTTGGCGCTGCTGGCCGAACAAGGCGACCTCCAGGCAGCGCAGGGGGACTATTTCTGGGCGGGCGAAGCCTACCCGGCGCGCGCTATCAGCCTGCGCAGCAGCGGCAGCGACACGGTCACGATCCAGACGGGCGGCGACGCGCCCGCGGTGATCGGCGGGCTGGAGCAGCCCGCCGCGCCCCTGCTGCTCCACGACGGCGCGATCTATCTGCATGAAGGACAGAGCTATGTCGTCGATGCGCTGGACCTGGAGCGCAGCCTGGCGCAGGTGACGCCGATCGAGGTAGACTATTATACGGAAGCGTTGGCCGAGACCGAGGTAACGGTGCTGGCCGAGCAGGACCGCCGCACCGTGTCGGGCGCACTGGCCGCGCACGGCGACCTGCGCGTCAGCCTGCAAGTGACGGGCTATCGCCGCATCAAACGCTTTACGCATGAGACGTTGGGCGTCTTTCCGTTGAACTACCCGCCGCAGATCACGGAGACCAGCGGCTATTGGTTCCATGTGCTGCCCGCCGCTCAGGCCGCACTGGAGCAGATGGGCCAGTGGCGCGACTCGGTCAACGATTACGGGCCTAACTGGGAGGAACAGCGCCGGCGTGTGCGCGCCCGCGACGGCTATCGCTGCACGCAGTGCGGGCTGCCCGAAGCGCCGGGCCGCCAACATGACGTGCATCACCTGATCCCTTTCCGCACCTTTGGCTATGTGGCCGGGCTGAACGACGCCTATCTGGCCGCCAACCGGCTCAGCAACCTGGTGCTGGTCTGCCGCACCTGCCATCAACGGCTGGAAGCGGGGGTGCGGGTGCGCAGCGGGCTGGACGGCGCGGCCTATGCGCTGACCAACCTGGCCCCGCTCTATCTGATGTGCGACCCGCAGGATATCGGCGTGCATGTGTTGCGCGGCACGGTGCAGGGCGCGCACCAACAGACCGGAGAGGCGGCTGCGCCCGCTGCCCGCCTGCCCACGGTCTATCTCTATGAACGCATCGCCGCCGGGCTGGGCTTTAGCGCGCGCCTCTTTGAACTGCACAGCACGCTGCTGGACGCGGCCTATGACTTGATCCGGCAGTGCCCTTGTCCCAATGGCTGCCCGGCCTGTGTGGGGCCGGTGTTGGAGACCGAAGGGGCCATGCTGGAAACCAAGCAACTGGCGCTGGCGCTGCTCGGCCAGTTGACCGGGCGCGCCGCGCCGGGGCCGGCATTCGACGGCATAGCGGAGATAGCCTTTTGAACCGCAAAGGCCACAAAGGAGAAGAGAGTAGGCACTGCCCAAAAGCAGGTGGGGGGTGTACGGACACGATAGTTCGTGCCCGTACTAAGTACTCTCTCCCTCTGGCCTTTGCGCCCTTTGCGGTGAATATCTGAGATGGAGGAGCAAGATGCGTGTGATCGTGATCGGCGGCAGGGGGCATATCGGCACCTATCTCGTCCCCCGCTTGGTCGAGGCCGGGCATGAGGTGATCAACCTGAGCCGGGGGCAACATGCGCCCTATCAGCCCCATGCGGCTTGGCAGCAGGTGCAGCAGGTGACGGTCGACCGCGCCGCCGCCGAGCAGGCCGGCAGTTTTGGCGACCAGGTCGCCTCCTTGCAGCCCGACGTGGTGATCGACCTGATCTGCTTTACGCCGGAAAGCGCGCGGCAGATCGTGGGCGCGCTGCGCGGGCGTGTGCAGCATTTCCTGCACTGCGGCACGATCTGGGTGCATGGCCCGACCGTGCATGCGCCCACGACCGAGGACGAGCCGCGCCGGCCCTTTGGCGACTATGGCATCCGCAAAGCCGCCATCGAGCGCTATCTGCTCGACGAAGCGCGCCGCGGCGACTTCCCGGCCACCATCCTGCATCCGGGTCACATCGTCGGCCCCGGTTGGAACCCGTTGAATCCGGCGGGCCATTTTAACCCGGAGGTCTTTGGGCGGCTGGGCCGCGGCGAAGAAGTGATCCTGCCCAACCTGGGCATGGAGACCGTGCATCATGTGCATGCCGGCGACGTGGCGCAGATCTTTATGCAGGCCATGACCCATTGGAGCGGCGCGGTGGGCGAGAGCTTTCATGCCGTCTCGCCCCAGGCGTTGAGCCTGCGCGGCTATGCCGAGCGTATGGCGGACTGGTTTGGGCAGACGGCCAACCTGCGCTATCTGCCCTGGGAGGAATGGACGGCCACCGTCAGCGCCGACGAAGCCCGCGCCACCTGGGACCACATCGCACACAGCCCCAACTGCAGCATTGCCAAGGCGCAGCGGCTGCTGGAGTACCGGCCGCGCTACACTTCGCTGCAGGCCGTGCAAGAAGCCGTCTCCTGGCTGATCGCCCAAGGGACCG
>JADLFO010000261.1 GCA_020845455.1 Caldilineaceae bacterium | reverse complement strand
TGGAACATCTGCAAGACGTCGACAAATTTGGTGCCGATGATCGGGTCGCCGCCGATGCCAATGGCGGTGCTTTGGCCGATGCCGCGTGCGGTAAGGGCATAGACCACTTCATAGGTGAGCGTGCCGGAGCGGCTGACGATGCCGACGCTGCCGGGCGTGTGGATGTGACCGGGCATGATGCCGACCTTGGCCTCGCCTGGGGTGATCAGCCCCGGGCAGTTCGGTCCGACCAGGCGCGTGGGCGTAGTGTCCAGGTAGGCGCGCACCTGGACCATGTCGAGCGCGGGGATATTTTCGGTGATGCAGACGACCAACTCCAGCCCGGCGTCGGCGGCCTCATAAATGGCGTCGGGGGCAAAGCGGGCCGGCACATAGATGATGCTGGTATTAGCGCCGGTGGCGTCCACGGCATCTTTGACGGTATCAAAGACGGGGATGTTGCCGACGGCCCATTCGCCGCCCTTTCCGGGCGTCACGCCGGCCACGACGTTGGTGCCATACTCGATCATCTGTTGGGTGTGAAATGCGCCTTCACGCCCGGTGATGCCCTGAACGACGAGACGGGTGTTGTTGCCAACCAAGATGCTCATGCGGTCTCTCCTTGTGCTGCGGCCACAGCTTTCTGGGCCGCATCCGCCAGGCTGGTTGCGGTGATGAGGTTGGCTTCTGCCAAGATGCGGCGGCCTTCTTCTTCGTTGGTGCCGACCAGTCGCACGACAAACGGCGCCTTGACATTCAGCGTGTCGATGGCCTCCAGAATGCCGCGCGCGACTTCGTCGCAGCGCGTGATCCCGCCGAAGATGTTGATGAGGACGGCCTTGACGCGGTCGTCGGACAGAATGATGCGCAGCGCTGCGGCGACCCGGTCGGCCTGTGCGCCGCCGCCTACGTCCAGGAAGTTGGCAGGCTCACCGCCATAGAGTTTGACGATGTCCATCGTCGCCATGGCGAGGCCGGCGCCGTTGACCATGCAGCCGATTTCGCCGTCGAGGTTGATGTAGTTGAGGCCGAAACGCCGCGCCTCCAGTTCCGATTCGTCTTCTTCGCCAGGGTCGCGCAGGTCGGCGATCTCCGGATGGCGGAAGAGGGCGCTGTCGTCCACGCTGATCTTGCCGTCGACCGCCAAGAGTTTGCCCTCGCCGGTGACCACCAGCGGGTTGATCTCGGCCAGGCTGGCGTCGGTGTCAAGATAGGCTTGATAGAGCGCCTGGGCGATGCCGATGAAGGCGCGCAAATGTTCTTTGGGGAGGCCGATGCCTTCGGCCAAGATGCGCGCTTGGTATTCGCGCAGCCCCAAAAAGGGGTGGACGGCGACGGTGACGATCCTTTCCGGTGTGGTGGCGGCGACCTGTTCGATGTCGATGCCGCCTTCGCTGCTGGCCATGAGCACCACGCGCCGCCGCGCCCGGTCGAGCACAGCGCCGAGGTAGATCTCCTTTTGGATATCGGCGGCTTCGTCCACCAGGACCTTTTTGACGGTCAGGCCTTTGATGTTCATGCCCAGGATGTCGGCGGCGCGAGCTTCTGCTTCATTGGGTGTCTTTGCCAGCTTGATGCCGCCGGCTTTGCCACGCCCTCCGACCAAGACTTGGCTCTTGACCACGACCGGCCCAGCTAAACGCACGGCGATGTCGCGTGCTTCGGCGGGGGTAGACGCGACTTCACCCTTGGGGATCGGGATCCCGGCTTTGGCGAAGAGGCGTTTTGACTGATACTCATGTAGATTCAAGGTCGATCCTCCTTGGCGACACAAAGGAACGCACGACGAAATGCCTGCGCGGCCGGATGGGTGGATGCTCGAATTGCTGACGGCGGAGAGCCGTTCGGCATGACAGGTGTGGCATCAAGAGGTACGCTGTCGAGAGGTGAGCGTCCAATGTGAGAGGCATTATAGACGTCCAATTTCGGAATCGGCAAATTCCCCGGCGATTTTCGGTCTGGAAAGCGCTGGGCGTCCGCTGCGTTGTATGGCGAGTTTCGGCCCAACGGGCGGGACGAGTATAATCGGGGGCAGCGGGGTGCATCGGAGATAGGATGCACTAGAGACAGGATAAGCCGGTGATGGGATGAGTCAGGGTCCTTTTGTCTATTGCCCCTATTGCGCCACCCGCTTGGAGCGGCGCGAGCGCTTCCTGCGGGTGCGGCCCACCTGCCCGGCCTGCGGCTTTGTCCAGTTTTTGGACCCGAAGGTGGCGGTAATCGGCATGGTAACCTGGTACGACCGTGTGCTGCTGATCCGGCGGGGGGTGGAGCCGATGGCCGGAAGCTGGGCGCTGCCCGGCGGCTATATGGACGCAGGCGAAATGCCCGAGGCCGCGCTAGTGCGGGAACTTCAGGAAGAGGTGGGGCTGACCGTTCAGGTGCAGCGTTTGTTGTCGATCTACCCGATGGCGGGGCGCGGGCCGAACAGCGGCGGGATCGTGCTGGCCTATCACGCGCTGGTCGACGGTGGTGACAGTACGCCGCCGGCCTTGTGCTGCGCCGACGACGCGCGGGAGGCGGCGTGGCTGCGGGCGGATCAACTGCCCGATGATCTGGCGTTTGAATCGACTGTAACGCTGCTGGGCGAGTGGCAGCAGAACGGTTTTGGCGAACAATCAACCGAAGCGTAGGCTAGTGGGGTGGGGGGGGGGG
>JADLFO010000260.1 GCA_020845455.1 Caldilineaceae bacterium | reverse complement strand
GCGTAATCAATAAGGGCAACCCATGAAAAAAGATCGGGTTTTGGCAACCTTCTTCATCTTGGTCTTTGCTCTGTCTGTGCCGTGTCATCGGCCCATTGTAGCCCATGACCCCAAATGTCAACAGAACCTACTTCTGAAGCCTTTCTCCTTCTTCCCTCCTCTCTAGGCTTTGCGTCCTCTGCGTTCTTTGCGGTAAATCACTCTGTCACCGCCACGCGATAGGTCGCTTCGCAGCCCACAGCGCTGCCGGGCGCAGGCGCAACGCGCACGAAGTAGGCGCCGTCTACTGTGGGCTGCCAGGCCGGCGTGCCCGCGCCGTTGGCAGCCAGGCGCGTCAGCCCGTCCACGTCATAGACTTCCACAAGCGGCATCACCCCTTCGCTCAGTTCGTCCACAATCACCTGATAGGAGGTACCCGCGGCCGCGTCCAGGCGCAGCCAGTCCTCGTCCTGCGGGCCGTCGAAGAGGCGCGTCAAAGGAGGATGGCCCGCGCTGACAAAGACCGCGGCATAATAGCCGTCGTCCGGTTCCAGCCGGTCGGCAGGACAGCGCAGGGGCGCTTGCAGGTCGAACTCGCCTAGCCGGTCGGTGGCGGCATAGACCACTTGGCCTGCTTCGTCCAGCACCGTAGGCAGCGGTGTCCAGGTGTGTGTTTCGGCGTCCCAACGGGTGAGCAGCAGATGATCCAGCGCCAGATGGCGTGTGTCTGCCCCCTGAAGCTGCACAGCCAGTTCGACCGGACGGGCCAATGGCGCATCTTCCGGCGCAGCCGCGCCCGGCAGCCAGTCTAGCACCTGCAAGCGGAAAGCGCGACCCAAGCTGCGTTGGGGCGGCATTGGTCGCGCGGGCGCGCCGCCCAGGGAGAGTTCGACGCGCACCTGGCCGGCAAAGGCATCGGCGGGCAGATTGGCGGTCACGACGCCGCCGCCATCGCGCAGCGTCGCCCCTTGGCTGCCCAAGAGGACAACTTCGGCGGTGGGGCTATAACGCCAGAGGCGGCGGCTGACCGCGCCCACCGTCCACGGGTCTAGACCACTGCCCGACCAGCCAAAGGGGTCCAGAGGGCGATCCAGCGCGCCGCCATCCCATTGGCCGTTGCCGTTGTCCAGGTGAACGGCAAAGTGCAGATGCGCGCCAAAGCTGTTGCCGGTGCTGCCCATCGTGCCCAGCACGGTCGTACGCGTGACGGAGGCGAGACCATCCGGCACGTCAATGCGGTCGAGATGGCTGTAACGAGTGAAATAGCCATTCTCATGCGCCAGGATCACCTCGTTGCCATAACCACCGTTGCATTTGGGCGCGCCGCTCGCGCAGGCGCGATGGGTCGCGATCACGCGCCCCTCGGCCGCGGGATAGATAAGCAGCGGTTCATAGATGCCGGGCGTGACGGGAACCGGGTCACGATAGGGGAAGTCAATGCCGTCATGGCCGTCATAGCAGCGGCGCTCGAAGCAGCCAAGCAGGTCGTTATACGGCTCCGCGCGGCGCAGCCGTCCATCCCAGAGCAGCACGGCATCATTTTTGCGATAGTCGGGCGTGTCGTGGTCGAACCAGGAGTCCACCAGCCCGCCCTCGTCGGTGTCGGCCAGGACATGGAGAAAGGTAGCGGGCAGCCCGTCATAGGCCAGGGGCAGATCGAGAAACGCGCTGGGATCGTTGCCGGGGAAACCGGCGAAATCTTGACCGGTGAGACCGGCCGGCAGGCTCACGGTACGCCGCGGCGGCGAGAAGGTATAGCCCGGCTTGGTCGCCACCAAGGTATAGGTTCCGCCGGTCAGATAAGGAAACGTGTAATGACCGTCTGCATCGGTGGTCGCGCGATGGGGGCCGGCGGCGACCTCCACCCCGACCAGCGACGCGCGGCTCACATCCAGCACGCGGCCGCTCATGGCATAGAGGGGTGGGTCTTGGCGGATGTGTAAAAAGGCGGTGGCCGCGGGGGTGGTCTCCTCGCCTAACAGGTTGGACGCCGCCGAGACAAACGCCACCACACGTCCCCCCACGCTGAGCGCAGCCGGTCCTTGGCTCGACCCGTTGCCTTGGATGCCTGTCCAGGGTGCGGCGACGCCCACCGAGACGCGGCTTGTGTGCTGGGCTAGCCGGTCATACAGAAAAAGGTCATCCGCCTGGTTGCCGTCGCCGCTGACCAGATTGGTGGCTGCCGAAACAAAGACCACATAGCGCCCGTCCGGCGAGAGGGCGGGTAGGTCTGAGGCACGGTTGGCCTGGGTTCCGGCAGAGGCCACGGATACGCGCGTCGTGCTGCCGGTAGTCAAGTGATGGAGAAAGATGTCTGCGGTCTGGTTGGTGTCGCCGGGCGCAAGATTGGTCGCGTCGGAGACAAAGGCCACCCACTGCCCATCGCCGGAGAGCGCGGCTGCGCGGCTGCCGCCATTGCCCGGCGCGCCGTCGAGGCTGCGCGAGAGCAGCCAAGTGCGGCCTGTGGCGCGGTCGTGGGCGTAGGTCTGGCTGATGTCCGGCGGACCGGGTAGAGCAGGGTCCAGGTTCGTCGCCGTAGATTGGAAGACGACGAACCGGCCATCGGCAGAGAGCGCAGGGTTTGTAGCATCGCCATCGGCCTGGGTTCCATCCGACCCCAAGGAGACGCGGCTGGTGATACCCGTGGTCCGGTCGCGGACAAAGACATCGGCCGCGCCGTTGGTGTCATCCGCCACCAAGTTGGCCGCGCGCGAATGGAAGGCGACCAGCGCGCCATCTCCCGAAAGCGCGGGTCGGGCGGCGGCAGCGGTATCACCGGAGCGGTCATTGGCCTGGGTTCCGTCGCTGCTCAAGGAGACACGTTGAAGCTGTTTGGTGGCATCGTCATAGACAAAGGCATCTTGGACGGCATTGGTGTCGTTTTCCACCAGGGTGGTCGCCCAAGCGTAGAAGGCGATGACGCGACCATCGGCGCTGAGCACCGGGCTCCCGATCCCGCCATCTTGCGCCGGCGCAACCAGGCTTAGCTCGCCGGTCGCCGGGTCGAACCGATAGAGCGCCTCGTAGCCGTTCAAGGCGGCAGGTTGGGCAGCCGGGTTGGCGGCGCGCAGGGTCACGGCCACCACGCGGCCATCAGCGGAGAGCGCCACGCCGCGCGCGACACCCTCCGGCAGCTCTGCAGCAGGCGGGATGGCAAGGGTGGTAGTCACCAGTTCGCGGCTGATAAAGCGGCTCGACAATGCAGCAGCGGCCGGTGATTGGGAAATGGATAGGGTAGCCGTAACGGTGAGAGGCGCTGCTTCACCGGCTGCAACCAAGGCGGCGATCGGGCCGGCAGCCTGGGCTACCGGCGTGGGTATGGACATATTCGCCGCGGGCAGCGTAGGGCGTACCTGCGACCAGAGCACAAAGCCCATCATTCCCAAGAGCAGCAGCCCCCATATCCAGCGGTGCAGCGTACCGGTGCTGCCGTGGGGCGGCGCGCCCCGGCGGTCGGTGTCCATCTCGGCGGGAATGATTATCTTGGGGAAGCTATCGCCGCAGCGGCCTTGCCCTTGACCACAGGCAAGCCGGCCTGCTGCCAGCCATCCATCCCCGCGGCGAGGTTCATGACCTGACCGAACCCTTGCGCCTGGAGCAGACCGGAGGCGATGGCCGAGCGCGCGCCGGACCGGCAGTAGGGCACAATAGGCCGATCCTGGGGCAGCCGCACGGCCTGCTGGGGCAAATGGCCCAGCATCAGATGGATGGCCCCCGGCAGATGGCCCGTCTCCCATTCGCTCCGGCTGCGCACGTCGAGCAGGGTCACGTCGCCGGCTTGCTGCGCGGCCGCGGCGGCCTCTGGGGTGATGGTCGTGTAGCTCTGCAAAGCGCGGCCCGCCGCGCGCCACTGGCGCAGCAGCGAAGGGTCGGCGATGCCCGCGGCCCGGTCCAGCCCGATGGAGTGCAGCGCGGCGCGCACCGGCGCGGACTCCTCTTCGGCTGCGATCAAGACATAGGGCCGGTCATAGGGCAGCAGCCATCCCGCCCACGACACCAAGGAAGGGTCTGCGGGAATGTTGATACTTCCCGGCAGATGGCCGGCGGCGAACGCTGGGGCCGGGCGCAGGTCTACCACAGGCGTGTGGGTGTCGAGCGCCGCGGCCAGATCGTCCAGGCCCAGCCGGGGCCATGGGGGCAGACTTGCCGACAGCGCCGGGACCTGTTTGTTGACGCGTTTCATCTGCGCGAAGTAGGTGGGCGCTTCGGGTTGGTCTGTCAACAGCGCGCTGATAAAGTCGGTTTCGTCTTCAATGGCAAAGGCCCAGTTGACAAGTTTCTCATAACCCACCGTGGTAGACGGGAGCGCGCCCAGGGCTTTGCCACACGCGCTGCCCGCGCCGTGACCAGGCCAGACCTGGAGATAATCGGGCAGAGCGCGGAAACGGTGCAGCGAATGGAACATCTGGCGCGCGCCTATCTCGGCGGTGCCGGCGAACCCCGCGACGCTCTCCAGCAGATCGGGGCGGCCCACATCGCCCACAAAGACAAAATCGCCGGTGAAGATGCCCAAAGGGCGGGTTGCGCCGTGGCTGTCATGGTTGGGGGTATCGGTCAAGAGCAGCGAGATATGTTCAGGCGTGTGGCCCGGCGTGTGCAGCACGTCGAAACGCACATTGCCGATATAAAAGCTGTCGCCGTCTTTAAGCAGCCGGTGGGACACATCGCGTAGATACTGATACTTCCAGTTGGCGCCGCCCTCATCGGAGAGGTAGAGTGTCGCCCCGGTGGCAGCGGCAAGCTCGCGTGCGCCGGAGACAAAATCGGCGTGGATATGGGTTTCGGTAGCGGCCACGATGCGCAATCCTTCGGCGTCGGCTGCGGCCAAGTACGGCTGTGGATCGCGTCCGGGATCCACGACAATGGCGACGCTCGCGACCTGACAGCCCACCAGATAGGAGGCTTGGGCCAAGCGCGCATCATAGAAATACTTGAGCAGCATAGATCACCTTCGGTTCATCCAGGCAACCGGTTCATCCAGGCAGCAACTCAGCCGGCTCAGGTTGGCGCAGCGCGGCTGCTTCGCTCTCTTCCGTCCATCGCTCGCCCTCGCCGGCCACGACGTGGGCCACCGCCAGCAGCGCCTCTGGGCCTTCCAGGGCGAGCAGCAGCGGCAGGCCGCCTTCGATACCGTGGATGGTCTGCCATAGTCCTCTCTGGGTGTCGGCTTGCCATAATTCTAGCATGAAGCGCGCCAGTTGAGCATGGGTCTGGAAGGGATCAGCGGCAACCGCGCCGTCGGCCGCTGGGGCCTCCAGGATATGGGGCGCGGCTTGGTCGGCCAGAAGAGTGGTCACGCGCTGCACCTGCATGGTGTGTTTGTCGCCGCTGCCGGCATTGAGCGCCTCGCGCACTTGCGGGAGGATCTTCCAGACCTCGTCCAGATGACCTGCCGCCAGGAGAGGGCGCAGCAGCCCATCCAGATAGAAGCTGATCAGCGCTTCGCCATCCAACAGGCGCGGGGCCCAGAGGCGTAACTGCTCATAGAGCGTCTGGAGGTCTTGAGTCCAGCCGGATTGCAGGCGCAGCATGGCTTGGAAGCGCAGCCGGTTATCGCGCAGTTCGTCGTCGCTGAGACGGCTCTGGAAGGTGCGGCGCATGCGGTCGCCCAAGGAGGGGGTGAAGTGGCGTTGCTCCAGCAGATGGAGGGCCATTTCAGGCTGGTGATGATCGAGATAGACCTCGGCCAGCCCCCAAATGGTGGCGCGTTCGGGGTTGCGCCGGTCCAGCGATTTGACCCAAACCAGCGCTTTTTGGACCTGTTCTTCGGCCAAGCGCGTTTCGCCCACATCCAGCAAGGCGCGCACCAGCGAGATCACGCCTTCGCTGCGCGTGGGGTCTTGGGGCGCGATGTGATCGACGACGCCCACAGCATATTTGAGCGCGCCCAGTTCGATCAGGCCGGCGGCTGCACCCGCCGCGGTCCAGCCGTCGCTACGCACAGCCAACAGGGCCAGGCGGTCGGCCAGTTGAATGCGGTCTTGGCGCGGGATGGCGCGCACCGGTATGACGCGGACGGCTTCCTGCAGGGTATAGACCTGGAAATCTACGTCGGAATTGGCGGTAGGCCGTTTGACTTGGCGCAAGAAGTAGGGGTCGCCCTTGCCGCCGCTCAACCCGCTATCGCGGCGCGCCTCTTGCACGTTGGCGATAATGGTGAGCTGGTCCAAGACATCAGCGACACGGCCTACCTGGGCAAAGGCGGCTGCGGCCAACCGGCGATTGCTGAGATTGGTCAGCGTGGCGGCGTGAAAGCTCTCCACACACTGCTGCATGAGGCGCAGCGTGCGTCGGGGAAGCTGTTCATAGGCTAGGCGCGGGCCGATCAGGCTTAAGACTTGGCTGAGGAATTGTGCGCCCACATCTTCAAAGCGGCGGATGGCTTGGCTCACGAGCCGGTCGGTGAGAGGATGCAATCCCACGCGCGCCACGATCTCGGCCAACAGCCCGCGCTGCTCGGCATTGGCCATCACCCGCTCCCAAGCGCCGTCGAGTTGGTCGGCACGTTCTAGGCAGGCAAAGGCCAGGGGATGCTCACCGGCATGGGCAGCGCCCGCGCCGGTGAGGAGCAGTCGTTCCAGCAAATGGCTTTGGTTGGCAAGCGCATACGCGCCGAAGAGCCGCAGCCGCGCCTGTTGCAGTTCGCGGCGCACCAGATTGAGCAAACTGCTGCGGCTGCCGGTCTGCTGGGCCAGCCGGTAGAGCGCTTGCAGTGGGGCCAGAGGGGCGCGCTCGCCCAGGAGCGCGGCCACAGCCAGCGCGGCCTCGCCTGCGCCGCCATCGGCCAGGGCTTGCCAACTGCGCTGGAGCAGCCATGAATCGGGCCGCCAGACCACCCGTTCTTCTACAAAAAGCTCGGGGTTGTCAATCTGGACCTGCGCCGCGGTCCGCAGCGCCTCGACGGCGCGCTGGGATAAGGCCACATTGTCCACGCCCACAGGCGTAGGCTCGGTGGGTTTGGTTCTGAAAAACGAGAATTGACTCGGCATAGGTTGTCAAGAATAAATCCAAAGCGCGAACCCCATCAGCAAGAGCAGCGTCCCGGCCGCGGCCAGCCACCAGCCCGCATGTTGCAGGCGAACCGACTGAACCACAGCTTGCCCGTGGCGGCGGTGGGCCTGTGTGCCCTGCTCCAGCACTTCGGGCCGTTGATGGGGGATTTGTTTGACTTGGGCCAGAAACCAGGCTCTCCGGCAATAGGCCCAGGCGGCCAGGTCACTGGCGCGCACCAGCGAACGGTCTTTCGCCATTGCCGCTTATGCGTCCGGGCCTTCGCTGGTGTCCACGATCTCGCCCATGCTCTCGTCCACGGGGGCAGAGGCGGCGAATTGCGTGCCTGCCACTTGGTCTAGGCGAGACTCGAAGCTGCGGATGGCAAGCCGCATCTGCTCTTGGCGAAAGCCCAGGGTGAGATCGCCGCGCGTGCGTTCCAGCACGTTACGCAGCACATCGGTATGGCGGCGCAGCCCATCGGTGATCGAATCGGGAAAGTCCACCGTGATCAACAGGCTGTAGACGTCGTCCATAAAGGCCAGGTAAGGTTCGGCCTCTACGATCTGTCCTTGGCGCATCAGGTCTAGCACAAAGCGGCGCATTTCGGTGGCGGCTTCGCTCATCCCGCGCAGATAGGTAGAGCCGGTCACATGCAGTTCCGCGGGTTGGGGCGGCGGCGCGCCGCGCACCACGGCAAAGAGCAAGTGGGCTTCCACCAATTCTTTGAGCGCATCTTGTGTATAGCCTGCGTGATAGAGCATGGGATAGCCGTCGAGCGCGGCCACCATCGCGCCGGCCGCGCTGCGCGCCGCGGCCAACATGGCCGTGGCTTCGTCCCATTCATGGCGATGGATGGCGCGAATGCTCTCGGCGC
>JADLFO010000259.1 GCA_020845455.1 Caldilineaceae bacterium | reverse complement strand
GCGGCGCTTCATCGGCCACAATCTTGGCGATATACATATCGCCCGCTTCCAGCCCGAAATTCTCGGTCGCGTTGGCGAGCGCGCTCTTAATGGTCTTGGCGACCACTTTTGCAGCGGACTGCGGCATGAACTGAAGCACCACCAGGGCATCCTCAGCCTTCTTGCCGCGCATTTCATTGACCACCAGGCGCGCCTTTTGCGGGCTGATCCCGGTGAACTTGGTTACGGCCTGAATTTCCATGATTTCCCACTCCCTTCTTGCATCCCGCGTGCTCGACTCAAGTTTAGCGCCGGGCCTTGGTGGTCTTTTCAGACCGGACATGGCCACGGAAGAAGCGGGTCGGCGCGAACTCACCGAGCTTATGCCCCACCATGTTCTCGGTGACATAAACCGGCACATGGCGCCGCCCATCATGGACAGCCAGCGTATGCCCCACGAACTGCGGGAAGATCGTCGAGGCGCGCGACCAGGTCTTCAATACCTTGCGCTCGCCCTTCCGGTTCATTTCCTCAACCTTCTTCAGAAGCCGGGGGGCGACAAACGGTCCCTTTTTCAGTGAACGAGACATTGGGTCTTTCTACCTTTCCAGCTATTTGCCGCCACGGCGCCGCACAATATTTCGCAGGGTGAACTTGTTGCGGCGGGTCTTCTTGCCCAAAGCAGGCTTGCCCCAGGGCGTCTTGGGGCCAGGCATCCCAATCGGTGAGCGGCCTTCGCCACCCCCATGCGGATGTGACGACGGGTCCATGGCGATGCCACGCACCGAAGGGCGCTTGCCCATCCAGCGTTGGCGTCCCGCCTTGCCCATCTCAATGTTGGCATGATCCGGGTTAGAGACCTGCCCCACGGTCGCCATGCAGTTTACATCAATGTAGCGAACCTCACCGCTGGGCAAACGCACCTGGGCCATCATGCCTTCCTTGGCCACCAACTGCGCCGAATTGCCCGCACTGCGTACCAACTGGCCGCCGCGCCCCGGGTAAAGCTCAATGTTGTGAATCGTCGTGCCCAAGGGAATCTGGCGGATGGGCAGCGCATTGCCGGCGCGAATTTCGGCGTCCGGCCCAGACATCAGCACATCTCTCACCTTCACCCCTACGGGCGCGAGAATATAGCGCTTGTCGCCGTCTTGATAGACCAGCAGCGCGATGCGGGCGCTGCGGTTGGGGTCATACTCAATCGAGTCCACCCGGCCCGGCACACCCAACTTGTCACGCCGAAAATCAATCACGCGATAGCGACGCTTGTGACCACCGCCACGATGGCGCACGGTCACCACACCGCGATTGTTGCGTCCGGACTGCTTACGCAACGGTTCGAGCAGCGAGCGCTCCGGCTCGGTGCGGGTCACATCCTCGAACGCAGAAACAGACATGTTGCGGCGTCCGGGCGAAGTAGGACGATAGATCTTAATAGCCATCTGGTCAACTCCTCCTAAACGCCTTCAAACAACTGAATGCTGTTGCCGGGCGCCAACGCCACCACAGCCTTCTTCCACTTGGGCTTGCGGATACGAATCTGCTTGCCGCGGCGCGTAGTCTTGGCGGGCATCACAATGATATGCACGTCGGTGACTGCCACATCAAACGCGGTCTCGACGGCTTCCTTGATCTGAAATTTGTTAGCGCGCAGGTCCACTTCAAAGGTGTAGCTGTTGGTCGCATCCACCCCGTCAATGGTTTTCTCGGTGATGACCGGCCGCCGCAGTATGTCGTAAATATGCATCCTTACTCCTCCGTTTCCGCGGCCACAAGTTCATGGCCCTGGGCGCTTGCGCTTCCCAACCATGTTTCCACCCGCGCCACCGCGGCGCGCTCCAAGAGCAAGACATCATAGCCCAGCAGGTCACGCACGTTGAGATAGCCGGTGGTCATCAACTTGACCTTGGGTAGGTTGTTGACGCTGCGCACCACGTTCACTTCACGCTCCGCCACCACCAAAAGCACATTCTGGTCGGCCATCCCCAACGCCTTGACCATAGCCACGGCCTGCTTGGTCTTGGCCTCGTTCATGCTCAGATTATCCAGCACCACGACTTGCCCGGCGCCTGCCTTCACGCTCAATGCGCTGCGCAGCGCAGCCCGGTGCATCTTCTTGGGCATGGCTTTAATATAGGTGCGCGGGAGCGGGCCAAAAGCCGTACCGCCGCCAACCCACTGCGAGGCCCGTATGGAGCCTTGGCGGGCGCGGCCTGTGCCCTTTTGCCGCCACGGCTTGCGGCCACCACCGGCCACCTCACCGCGCGTCTTCGTCTTGTGTGTGCCCAAACGCGCATTGCTCAACTGGCGCAGCAGCGCTTGGTGCATCAATGCATTGTTGACCGGTGCGCCAAAGACCTCGTCGCTGACTTCGATCTCGCCTGCTTGCTTCCCGGCCATGTCTTTGACTGGCAGATTCATCGTCAAATTCTCCTTCTCATCGCATTGCGTTGCGACCCTGCCGGCCAGAACATTCAGTCTTCGTCCTGCCGGCCCCAGGTTCACGCCTGTGGACTTAGGCCTTCTTGGCCTTCATTGATTTCACAGCCGTGCGTACCAGGACGAGGCCGCCACGCGGGCCGGGAACAGCGCCTTTCACAGCAATCAGGTTGCGCTCGGCATCCACCAAGGCGATCGTCAAATTCTGCACCGTCACCCGCTTATTGCCCATCTGGCCGGCCCCTTTGGTGCCGGGGAAGGTGTGACCTGGGCTGGTGCCTGCACCCCGCGAACCGGGCGCGCGCAGACGGTCCGACTGGCCGTGGGTCTTCGGGCCGCCGGCAAAGCCATGACGCTTCACACTACCGGCGAAACCTTTGCCTTTGGAGATGCCAATCACGTCGACGATCTCACCATCTTGGAAGATATCGGCCTTGATTACATCACCCGGGGAATACTGGGCGAATTCAGCGGAGCGCACCTCGCGCACGCGCCGCACCATAGGAGCGCCGGCCTTCTGTAGATGGCCTTTTTCCCCTTTGGTCAGCTTGCGCTCGGCAACTTCATCAAACCCCAATTGTACGGCCTGATAGCCGTCGGTTTCCAAGGTCTTGACCTGTGTTATATAGCAAGGCCCAGCCTCGATCACCGTTACCGGCACAACGGCGCCCTTTTCGTCAAAGAGCTGCGTCATGCCAACTTTCTTGCCAAGAATCCCTTTCATCATATCCTCCTGGGACTGACGGTTACGCAAATAAACCACATCATCCCAGTGCTTGCAGATGCCAACGCTGCCGGTATCTGCAAACCACTGCGGCAGACTATAGTTTAATTTCGATATCCACGCCGGCGGGCAGATTTAACCGAGTCAGATTTTCAATCGTCTTGCTACCCGGATCCACCACGTCGATCAGCCGCTTGTGCGTACGTATTTCGAATTGCTCGCGGCTGTCTTTGTCAATGAACGTCGAGCGCATCACCGTGAACTTCTCCAAGCGGGTCGGCAGAGGCACCGGCCCCACCACCTGGGCGCCAGTCTGCTCGGCCGCGTCCACAATCTGACGGACCGACGCATCTAATACCCGGTGGTCATATGCCTTCAGCTTGATGCGAATTCGCTGTTTTGCCATGATCGTCCTTTCGATCCCCAAAAAAGGCCCCGAAAAAAGGAGGAGAGCCGAATGCTGAGGCCCTCCCCCCTGTCGGTCAAGCTTACTTAATGATCGAGGTAATGACCCCGGCGCCGACGGTGCGCCCTCCCTCACGGATGGCAAAGCGGCTGCCCGATTCGAGCGCCACCGGCGAGATCAACTCCACCTTCATGTTGACATTGTCGCCCGGCATCACCATCTCCACCCCTTCGGGCAAGGTGATGCTGCCCGTGATGTCCAAGGTGCGCATGTAGAACT
>JADLFO010000258.1 GCA_020845455.1 Caldilineaceae bacterium | reverse complement strand
TAGTTCCTACGCTGTGGCCGGGCGCAGATTTCGCGTATGCGCTAGTCCTGCGCCTCAGGGTATGCCGGGCGCGTGGGTGGGCACGACATCCAGAATCTCGCCCCGGCGCAGCGCCAGCCCCTCGTCGATCATGCGAAAGATGTCATAGCCGGGCCGGTAGTCGATCAGCCGCGCGCCCTTGCTCAAGTCAAAGGCATAGTAGGTCGGCGCATGGCCTGCCAAGTTCACCTCCACATAGGGCAAATCGAGCTTCTCCGCCAGATAGGGGATCGCTTCTTCCCAGGTGAAGGGCCGCGGCGCGGCCAGATGAAAGACCTGCCCAATCGCCGCCGGTTTGCCCAGCGCCGCCATAAACCCGGCCACAATGTCATGCACGTCGGCAATGTGCTTTTTGTAGCTGCGCCCCTGCACGTCGCGGGCCAGCGCCAGCGTGCGCGGGCCATACATCGACTCGGCTTCCGCCAGTTGGCGGCGCACCGCCTCCGCCTCTGCGCCTTCCAGCTTGGCATAGGCGCGCTGCCAGTGCTCCAGATAGAACTGGCCGAAGTCAAGAATCTCTTCCCCGGCGACAGTCAGCGCAAAACGAAAGATCGTGATCGGCAAACCCACTGTGCGGCCATAGCCGCGGCACAGGTCTTCGCCCAACTGCTTGGTTAGCGCATACATGCCGCGCGGCTCCAGCGGATAGACATCCTCCTGAATCGGCTCCGGGACGCCGCCGGGCAGGTACTTGTCATAGATCGCGTCCGTCCCCGCAAAGAAGAACTGGCGCAGCCCATCGCCCAGCCCCTGCGCCGCCTCCAGCATATTGAACGTGCCGCGCACGTTGATCTCGAAATAATCCTCGCTGCTAAACGGGCCGCCGCCCTGGAAGGCCGCACCCAGATGGCAGATCACCTCCATCCCCGCCGCGGCCGCCTTCACATCCTCCTGATTGGTCAGGCTGCCCTCCATCAACTCGACCGGCAGGTCGTGCAGTTTATCCACACGGCGGTCGCGCGACCAGACCAGCCCGCGCACCTCATGGCCCGCCGCGGCCAGCGTCTTCGCCAGGTTCGCGCCGATCCGTCCCGAAATACCCGTCACCAGGATGCGCATCGCTCCCCCCTTTCCTACAGTGTCACCAGCGTGCGCTGGGTGATCTTGCTCTCGTCCAGCACAATCCCCAGCCCTGGCAGATCGGGCAGCCGCACCTCGCCCTGCTCAGGCGCATAGATCACCTGATGGAAGTTCTGCTTGGTCGGCTGCCCACGCATCAAGTACTCGACATAGGGTATCGCCGCCGGCGACTGCGCCCCCGCCACATGCAGCGCGGGCAGCAGCGAATGGCCGTGCGCCACCAGCGGCGTCTCAAACGACGAGGCCAGCGCCACGATCTTGGTCAGTTCAGTGATCCCGCCCGTCCAATCCGGGTCGTTCTGCAGAAAATCCACCGCCCCGGCCAGCAGCAATTCCTTGGTCTGCCAGCGCGTATAGACGTGTTCGCCGGTGGCGATGGGCACGCGGCCTATCTCGCGCAGTTTGCGCAGTTCCGTCACCCGTTCGGGCGGAACCGGTTCCTCCATCCAGAAGGGGCGCACCGGCTCCAGCCTGCGCACCATCTCGGCGGCATAGCTCAGGTTCCAGCCCATAAAGGCGTCAAACATCAGCGTATACGCCTCGCCCACCGCCTCACGGACAGCGCTTGCCATCGCCAAGTTCTGCGTCATTCCGGCCTCGCCGTCGCCCGGCCCATAGCGGAAAAACCATTTCTGTGCGCCAAACCCCTGCGCCCTGTACTCGGCAGCGACCTGGGCCGCTTCCTCCGGCTCCACACTGTACCCCAACATGCTGGCATAGGCCGGCACTGCCGGGCGCGTCGGCCCACCCAACAGCCGGTAGACCGGCTGCCCCCACGCCTTGCCCTTCAGATCCCACAGCGCACAGTCGACCGCGCTCACCGCCGTCATATACATCCCCGACCGCCCATGCCGGTCCATGCGGATCATCTGGTCATAGAGCAGTTCAGTCGCCAGCGGGTCGCGGCCGATCAAAAAGGCGCGCAGCCGCGCCAGCACAAAGAAATACTGAAAGTCCTGCACCGGCCCCCACAAACCGCTGATGCCCTCGTCGGTCTGAATCTCCACATAGGTGGCGCGCAGCGGCGGCTGTTCGGCAGTCTGGGCAGCAGGCACAGCCGCGGGCGCAAAGAAACTGGCATACTGCGCCCCCACCCCCTTCAGCCGGTTGCCGCGGGCGTTGAACTCCGGATAGATGTCCAACTGCTGCGCCTGCCGGTCGCCGGGCGGAAAGTCCGGCCCGACATAGGGTCCTGAAACCGTAAACACCTGTACATCGGTGATCTTCATAGAGCCACTCCGCGTCTAAATAGGGCCAATCCGCGCCGGGCCGCGATCCATCGCCAGCATGGAGTCATCAAAGCTGCGCTGCAACAGATCACACTTGAGCGCCGCAAAGTCCGGATCATCCCAGAGGTTGGTAAATTCATGTGGGTCGTTTTGCAGGTCGTACAACTCGCCCAAACTATGACCATGATAGACAACCAGTTTATAGCGCGCGTCACGCAGCATCGTGCCAAACGAGTGGTCGGGCAGGTCAAGCGCATCGTAATATTCACAGCGCACGGCGTCGCGATGATGTCCCGGCGGCGCCGCGCCGCGCAGGATCGGCAGCAGCGACCGGCCCTGCATCTCTATAGGAACGGGCTGCCCCGCCAGTTCGAGCAGCGTGGGCGCGATGTCGGTCAGTTCCACCAGCGCATCGCTCACCAGCCCTGCCGGAAACCGGCCCGGCCACGACCAGACCAGCGGCACACGCACCAGCCCTTCATAGAAACGGCAGCCCTTCTGGATCAGCCCGTGGTCGCCCAACATCTCGCCGTGGTCGCTCATGAAGATCACCACGGTGTTGTCGCGCTGCCCCGTCTCCTCCAGCGCATCCAACATGCGCCCCACCTGGTCGTCGATCAGCTTGATCATG
>JADLFO010000257.1 GCA_020845455.1 Caldilineaceae bacterium | reverse complement strand
CTACCTCACCACCGCCTGGTGGATCTCCACCCTGCCGGGGCTGCTGCTCACCAGCACCGTGCTTGCCATCTATTTCTTGGGCGACGGGCTGCGCGATGTGCTCGACCCCCGCCTGCGCATGTAGAGACCACGCATGTAAAGGGCTACGCAGGGCTTGACAGGGGTGCTACAATCATTCCATTCCGCAGCGTATCTGCGGAACACCCTACATCACTGAGATGCCCCAAGGAGGAGCTATGGACTCGCAGACCGCCGTTTCGCTGTTGCGTGCCCAATATGGCATGGCCCACAGCTGGGTGGAAGGAACCATGCAAGATGTGACCGCCGAGATTGCCCACAAGCATCCACCCGGCAGGTTACACCCCATCGCCGCCGAATACATCCACATCGCCGTCGGCGAGGACTACTACCTGCAGGCGCTGGCGCGCGGCGCGACCCCGCTCGTGGCCTCCAGCTTTGCAGGCAAGACCGGCGCGAGCGAAGTGCCGCCGCTGGGCGACTGGGGCGATTGGGGCCGCACCGTGCAGGTTGATCTGGACGCAGCGCGCGCCTATGCCCAGGCCGTCTACGCCGCTACCGACGACTATCTGGCAAGCCTGAACGATGCCGATCTAGAACGCGAAGTAGACCTCAGTGCTGTTGGTCTTGGCACTCAGACTGTGGGCTTTGTCCTGAATCTGCTTCTCCTCAATACCGCGGCCCATGCCGGCGAAATCTCAGCGCTCAAGGGCATCCAAGGGCTGCGCGGCTATCCCTTCTAGCCCGCCCAAATGGGATATACCTTGTCATTCCTCGCTGCGCTCGGAATCTCTCTGCTCCGCTTCTGCCTGACACAACAACACGCCCGCCGGGTATGTCTCTGGCGGGCGTGTGCAGTACCGCACGTTCAGTAGTCTCGTAGCGGCGGTATGATACCGTCGCTACAAAAAGGCAGACGGCGCCATTAGCGTAACTCGTCCACATGCTCGCGGATCTTGAGCATCGCCTGCGCGATGTCGTCCATGGCCTCCGGCTCGGCCAGCAGCAGGTTCTGCGTCAGCCAGATCGCCTCACGGCAAGCCTGCTCTGAAACCGGACATGGCTCTACCCGGCTGTACGGTTCGGCCAGCGGCGGCTGATGGTAGAGCGGAACGGCATAGCCTGTGGAACAAGGTACGCCCTCGGCGCGCAACGCCTCGACAAAACGCTCTCGGCTCACCCCGCCGAAGCGCTCCGGGTCATAGCGCATCATAAACAGATGATGGGCATGGCTATCGGCGCGCGCATCCCAGCGCATCGGCGCAGGCCCGTCGATCTCCTCCAGGATGGCGATCAACCGGCGCGCGCTGGCCTGCCGCCGCGCCAACTGCTCGTCAAAATGCTCCATCTGTGCCAGCAGCAGCCCGGCCTGCCAGCCGGTCATGCGCAGATTGCTGCCCAACATGCCGTGTTCATACCATGCGCCTTCGGGCGAACGCCCCTGGTTGGCAAAACTCCACAGCTTGGCCGCCAGTTCATCGTCGTTGGTGATGAGGATGCCGCCTTCGCCCGCCGTCAGATTCTTGCTGGCCTGCAGGCTAAACGACCCAATATGGCCCAGCGTGCCCATCGGCGTTCCCTTCCAGGTGGAGCCGTGGGCATGCGCCGCATCCTCGATCACCGCCAGCCCATGCTGCTCGGCCAAGGGCAGCAGCCGATCCATATCCACCGGCAGCCCGGCGAAATGCACCGGGATCACCGCCCTGGTTTTGGGGCCAATCGCCGCCGCCATACAGTCAATGTCCAGGTTATAGGTATCCGGCTCGATATCCACAAAAACCGGCGTCGCGCCCACCAGCCGCACTGCGTTGGCCGTGGCGATAAACGTATAGGGCGGGACGATCACCTCGTCGCCCGGCCCCACCCCCATCACACGCAGCGCCGCTTCCAACGTCAGCGTGCCGTTGACCGCCGTGATGCAGTGCTTGGCCTGGTGGCGCTTGGCGAAGACGGCCTCGAACTCCTTGACCGCGGGGTTGAATCCACCCCACACGCCCGATTCCAACACCTCCTGCACGCGCTGCGCCTCGGCCTCGCCCCACTGCGGCCAGCGCGGCCAGGGTTCACTGCGGACGGGAGACCCTCCATGGATAGCTAAGTCTGTCATTACTCTACCCTGTTCTCTGAATCTAGAATCGTCAGCATTGGCGGCAACGTCCTGCAGCGTCAATGGCGTACTCGAACACACAGCCACGCCTTACCAACGAATTTGCGACTGCACCGGCTGGGCGTGCTGGTCGGAGCGCTCGGCAATGGGCCACTGCTGCCACTCTTCGACGATCTGCACAATTCCGCTCACCGCGGCTTCAAAGATCACCTTGCCCTTTTCCGCCGTGGCCGTGCGTGCATCGCCGTGGACACCGAGCTTTGTCCAGCGGCCCCAGAAGTCGTTAAAGCGCACCGGGTAGGTATACATGCTGTCCGAACTCATATACTTGCCCATCACGTCATCGCCGTGGCCGGCCTTATCCATCTGTACCCGCTCCGGCGCCAGATGCAGATAGAGCGATGTCTCAAATTCGTCGGCGTGCGCCATCACCGGCGTGTCTTTGACCTGGTTAAATGCCTCCATCGCCAGTGAGATATAGGTGAGCGCGGCGCAGAGTGACTGCGTTTCCAACACCGTCTTGCGCGCCACCAGGTCGATCAGCGGTGTGTTGGAGCCGTGGCCGTTGACCAGCAGAATCTTCTTAAAGCCGTGATAGGCCACGCTCTTGGTGATGTTGAGACAGAAGGCGATAAAGACCTCCGGCTCAATGTGGATCGTGCCGGGGAAATCGATGTGGTGCATGTTCAGCCCATACGAGATCGGCGGCAGCACCAACACCTTGTTAGGCGCACGGCGGCCCACTTCCAGACAGACCGACTCGGCCAAAAAGACATCGACGTCGATGGGTAGGTGCCTGCCGTGCTGTTCGGTCGAGCCGGTGGGCAGCAGGATCACCTTCTGCATGGCGATGGCGTCGTTCATCTCCGCCCAGGTCAGGCGGTTATAGCGATATTCCGTGACAGCACTCATCTTTGGGGTTCCTCTTGGGGGGTAGGGAGTAGGCAATAGGGAGTAGGGTCCAGAAGCAGAGACCGGGCGACATGCTCCGGGTTCTGCCCCTACTCCCCACTCCCTACTGCCCACTCCCATCTTCTATACGATTATACGATGCGGTTAGCTGCCTTTACGCCAGCGCCTTCAGCACGCGGTTGACGCCCTCGATCGTCTCTTCGACGTCCTCGTTGCTGAGCAGCGGGCTGACATTGAGATGCACCGCCCGGCCCAGCAGATCCAGCGTGCGCGGGCACATGTCCTGCCGGTATTCGATGGGGCGCTGCGCCCAACGCCACGGGTTGCCGCCCGCCGACCAGGCGCGCTGCTGCATCACCGGCGTCCAATGGGCATAGATATGATAGTCGCGCGCCTCAGGCCGGTAGAGCACGCCCGCGCCGATGTTCTCGGCACGCAGCGCCTCGCTCACCGCCTGCGCTTGCTGCGGCGTCTGCATGAACAGGATCGTGGCGATGGCGGCGTCGCCCGCCTCGTCGTGCAGCGTGCGGAAGGTCAGCCCCTTCTCGGCCAGCACATCGGCCATCCCAGCCTTCAACATGCGCTTGCGCGCTCGCATCGCATCCAACAGCCCGCCCAGCTTGCGCATCTGCACCAGGGCGACCGCGGCCAGCAGTTCAGGCATGCGGAAGTTGATGCCCCACAGCAGCTTGTCCTCGGGCAGGTTGTGGCGCGATGTGTTCACATCATGAAACAGCGCCGCCCGCTGATAGAGTTCGAGGCTGTCGGTCGTGACCATGCCGCCTTCGCCGCTGGTCACGATCTTGTTGAACTGGAGGCTGTAAGCGCCCACATCCCCCCAACTGCCCACCTCGCGGCCCTGATAGGTCGCGCCGTTGGCCTGGGCGCAGTCCTCCACTACCTTCAAACCGTGGCGGCGCGCCGCCTCTATAACGGCGTCCATGCGGCAGGGCGCGCCGCGCATATGCACCGCGATCACCGCCTTGGTATAGGGGCTGATCTTAGCCTCGAAGTCGGTGGGGTCGAGCAACAGCGACTCGTCGACCTCGGCCATGATCGGCACGGCCCCGACCGCCAGCACGGCCGTGGCGGTGGCAATCCAGGTATAGGCCGGGATGATCACCTCGTCGCCCGGCCCCACGCCGATGGCGTGCAGCGCGCAGACCAGCGCCGCCGTCCCCGACGTGACGCCGAGCGCATGGCCTACGCCCTTAGCCGCGGCAAAGGCCTGTTCCAGTTCTTCGGCCTTGGATGGCCCCGGCGTCGGGCCATAGTAGCGGAAAAGCCGCTTGCTGCGCAGCACTTCCAACACCGCGGCCTCTTCCTCCTCGTCAATCGCCATCCCGCCGGGGTACATCGGCGGGTCGGGGTACTGCTTGGCCGGCGTCCCCCCGTGGATCGCCAGGCGTGTCTCATCGGCTATCATGGTGTTTAGTTCCTTTTCTCGCGCCTGCGGCGTACCTTTCTTTCTCGATTCTCTTCTTTGCGCCCTTTGCGCCTCTTTGCGCCTCTGCGGCGAATATTCTCTACCGCGCTGCCCACATCATGCCGCGCACTACGATCTCGCGCGCCTCGGGCACGTCAAAATCGGTCACCTTGTGGCCCAGCGAGCAGTAGAAGACGCGGCCCTGGCCCCACATCCGCTTCCAGACCACCGGCATCACCGTGCCGTTGACCCAGGGCGCGATCTCGGTCTGAAAGGTCGTCGTCGCCAAGACCTCATTGTTGGGGTCCACATGCATGTAATACTGCTCCGAATGCATGTCGAAATCGCTCAACCCGGCGGTGATCGGGTCCTCGTGGTTGACGATGTTGACGCGGTAGTCGATCACATTGCCGGGATGCGCCACCCACTGGCCGCCCACCATCCACTGATAATCGACATTGTTGCGGAATGAATCCGCCATGCCGCCATGCCAACCGGCGATGCCAACCCCGCTCTTAACCGTGTCGAGCAGCCCCTTTTCCTGCTCCTTGCTGATCGTGCTCATCGTCCAGATCGGCACAACCAGGCTCAAGTTCGACATAAACTCCGTATCCAAATAGATCTCCAGCGTGTCGACGACGGTGACGTCGAAGCCTTTGTCGCGCAAGATCGGCGCATACAACTCCGCACACAGCTTGGGGTCATGGCCCTCCCATCCCCCATAGGTAACCAGTGCTTTGCGACTCATCTTCATTATCCTTCTGGTAATCTAAATCGGCGGCAGCAGAGACCGCCGCCGGCGAATATAGAGCAATGCTTGCGCACAGCTATGCTCGCGCACGCCTCATGCGCCGAGGTTGCCGCGCGGTTGCGCGCCTCAGCCCTGATTGCAGATCTCAAACGTCGCACGCAGCGCCTCGATCGGGTCGCCCTTGGGCCGGAACTCATGGCCCACATACCAGGGATAACCACTGGCCGCGATGGCGCGGCAGACGCCTCGGTAGTTCAGCTCCTGCGTATCGTCCAGGTCATTGCGCCCTGGGTTGCCCGCCGTGTGGAAATGGCCGATCCACTTGATGTTGTCGCGGATCGTGCGGATGACATCGCCCTCCATGATCTGCATGTGATAGATGTCGTACAGCAACTTGACGCGCGGGCTGTTGACCCGCTCGCACACCGCCGCGCCCCAGGCTGTATGGTCGGCCTGATAGCCCGGATGGTCCACCTTGGAGTTGAGCAGTTCGACGTTGAGGTTGACGCCCTTCTCCTCGGCATAAGGGGCGATGCGCGCCAAGCCTTCGGCGGTGGCCGCGATCGCATCCTGCTCGCCCTGATAGGGCTGGCGGTTGCCGCTGAAACAGATCACGCCAGGGATGCCGTGCTGCGCGGCCAGGCCGATCGAGACGCGCAATTCCTCCTCGATGCGCTCATGGTTGGAGCGTTTGTTCAGCCCATCGGGCAGCGACGCGTGGCCCGACATACTGGCGACGGCCAGCCCGTGCGCCTTCGCCAGCCCAACGATCTCCTCAAATTCCGGCGGGCGCTGCCAAAGCTCAATCGCGGCGTAGCCGATCTCCGCCGCCACGCGCACCAAGTCTTCCAGCGCCATCGACGCAGGCTTGAACAGGGGATAACAGATCGATTGTTGCACGCGCATGCGCGCCTCATTTCTAGGTGAATTTTATCAGCGAATTGCAGAGGCGGATAGGTTGCCTTTTGCTTCTTTTCTCTTCTTTGCGCTCTTTGCGCCCTCTGCGGTTAGTCTCTTTGCAGGACGACCAACTTGCGTTGCTTAACCGCGGTGATCTTCCGCCGCATCCTGCGGTTCATAGCCCAACCCCTGGCGCGTGTGCTGCAGATCGCGATAGCTCCACTTGTTGCGCGAGGTGACAAAAAAGATGTCATAGCGCAGGTCGTCGGGCGCTTCGATGGCACGGCCAATCGCCTGCACAATATCGCGGCGGCTGCACCAGTTGGCAAAGTGCGCCGGCTCAACCGGCCTGTCCTCGCGGTTGACATAGCCGATGCGCAAACAGAGGATCGACAGCGGCGACGTGTCGACAAAATGGCGCGCCAGCACCTCGCCCCAGACCTTGCTCACGCCGTAGAGCGCGGCGGGCCGCGGCATCGAGCGCTCGGTCAGCATCGGCCAGCTTTCATCCACATCGCTGTAGCGCCCTTCCGTCAAGGCGCGGTAGGGTTCCTCTTTTTGAATGGCGGAAACGGTCGCGCCGCTGCTGGCAAAGACCACGCGGCGCACGCCCGCCTGCCGCGCCGCCTCAAACACATTGTACGTTCCGATCACATTGGCGTGTAGGATCTCTGCCCACGGGGCCTGAATCTGGGCATTGGCCGCCAGATGCACCACCGTATCCACCCCATCAAAGGCCGGGCGGATCGCGGCCAGGTCGGCGATGTCAGCCTGCGCCGTTTCTACGCCCGCCATGGGCCGGCGGTTGAGCGCCACCCAGGTATAACGCTCCCCCAACATCTGATGCAGCGCCGAGCCGATCAGCCCGCTCATCCCCGTGACCAGCACGCGTCTCTTTTGTGTTTCGCTCATGATCCCTATCTTGTCGTCCTTGTCGCCATGGAGTCCGGCAGCAAATGCTTATGTCAATTCCAACACGCTGCGCGCCACCTCGCCCGCGGCCAGCGCCGCAAAGGCATCGTTGACCTGCTCCAGCGGATAGACGCGCGTCACCAATTCGTCGAGTTTGAGCTTGCCCGCCTGATAGAGCCGCAGCAGCCGCGGAAAATCCACGCGCGGGCGCGCCGAGCCGTACATCGAACCGATCACCATCTTTTCGGGCATCAGGATGCGCGCGTCCAAGTTGAGCGGCGTATTAAAAGGCGCGTGGCCCACAAAGACCGTCACCCCGCGCTTGCGCGTACACAGGATGCTCTGCACAAACGGCTCTGCCGTCATGCCGATCGCCTCAAAGGCATAGTGAACGCCCGGCCCGCCGGTGATCTCCTGGATCGCGGCCACCGGGTCCACCTCCTTGGCGTTGACCGTATGCGTCGCGCCGAACTGCTGCGCCCGCTCCAGCTTGCCGGCGTGTATATCCACGGCGATGATCGGCTCAGCCCCGGCCAGCGCCGCCCCCTGGATACAGTTCAGCCCCACCCCGCCGCAGCCAAAGACCGCCACCGACATCCCCGGCTGCACCTGCGCCGTGTTGATCACCGCGCCCACGCCGGTCATCACCCCACAGCCCACCAGCGCCGCCTGCTGCAGCGGGATGTCGCGGTCGATCGGGATCACCACCTCGGCGGGCACAATCGTCTCGGTGCTAAAGGTCCCCAGCCCCAACATCTTGTTCATGCTGCCGGTTTGATCGCGCAGCCGCGGCAGCCCGCGCGCGTCGGGCAGCGCGTCGCACAGGTTGGGATAGCCGCGCTGGCACATCTCGCACAGCCCGCAGTTGCGTTTCCATGACAAGATCACAGGGTCGCCCGCCTGGACGCCGCCCACCTTGTCGCCGACCTCTTCGACGATGCCCGCGCCCTCATGGCCCAGGATCGTGGGCACGGGGATATGCGGCCAGTCGCCTTTGATCACATGATAGTCGGAGTGGCAGACGCCGCTCGCCACCAGCCGCACACGCACCTGATCCGGCGCGATGTCGGGCAAGTCAAACTGTTCGATCACCAACGGCTGTTTGGGCGCATAGAGCACGGCGCCGCGCATGGTGTGGCTCCTTATGGGTTGGGGATGGAATAGGCTGCACGCCCATTATACGCCGAAGCGCAGCCGTGCGGCAATGCGGCCAAGTGCAGTTTTCCGGCCTGACAATGGACGCTTGTCAAGCGCCGCAAAATGACGCATGATTACCATCAGGGGGATCGATCCATGACCGCACGCCGCGACCGGCGCAATGCGATGCTGATGTTTTCCATCCAGTTCACCCACACCTTGGTCTTCTTTGCGCTGACCGCCAGCATCTTCTATCTGCTCTATTCTGCCATCGCCAACCGCCTCACGCGCTGGACAGGCATTGCGCTGGCGGCTTTGCTCGTCGAAAGCGCGGTCATGCTGCTCAATAAGTGGCAGTGCCCGCTGCGCGGTTGGGCCGAGGCCTTGGGCGCAGAACGCGGCTCCGTCACCGATATCTTTCTGCCCCGTTGGCTGGCCGACCGCATCTTCACACTCTGCACGCCGCTGTACGCGCTCGGCTTTGCCGGCGTTGCAGCGCGCTACATCCAGCAAAAAAAACGGCGCCCACCTGTGTGAGCGCCGTTCTATCTCCCAGCCTACTTTGCGCCTTTCGGCGCATTCTCGCTGCCAACTGACTGCCGGCTACTGGCCTCTGACTACTGACAGCCACATCAATACGCCGTCCCGCAGTTGTGGATGGCGTCGGCCACGCGGCGCACCGCCACCATATAGGCCGCCATGCGCATGTCCACCTGCTCCTGCTGATAGCGTTCCCACACATTCGCCACAGCACGGCTCAGGAACCGCTCCAGTTTGGCGTTGACCTCCTCCAGCGTCCAGTACTCGTGGCGCAGACCCTGCTGCCATTCAAAGTAGGAGACCGTCACGCCGCCGGCGTTGGCCAGAATATCGGGCACGTTGACGATCCCGCGCTCATGCAGGATCGTGTCCGCCGCCGGGGTGGTCGGGCCGTTGGCGCCTTCGGCTATCAGCTTCGCCTGGATGCGGCCCGCGTTCTGCGCCGTGATCTGGTTCTCCAGCGCCGAGGGGATCAAGACCGTACAGGGCAGTTCCAGGAGTTCTTCATTGCTCACGCGGTCGCCATCCTTATAGTCGGCGACGCGGCCGCCCTCCTCCTTCAAGCGCACCAGGTCGGCCACATTCAGCCCGTGCGGGTTGTAGACGCCGCCGCTGGTGTCGCTCACCGCCACGGTCTTGGTGCCGCACTCCTGCTGCAAAAGCGCGGCCGCATAGCGCCCCACGTTGCCAAAGCCCTGGATCACCGCCGGCGCGGCCTGTAAATCCAGATTCATACGCCGCGCCACCTCGCGCACGCTGATCGTGACGCCGCGGCCCGTGGCCTCCGTGCGGCCCAGCGAACCGCCGACCTCCAGCGGCTTGCCGGTCACAATCGCCGTCACGCGGCGGCCCATCAGGCTGGAATAGCCATCCATAAACCAGCCCATGATCTGCGGCGTGGTGTTGACATCCGGTGCGGGGATGTCCATCTCCGGCCCGATGATCGGGGCCAGTTCAATCGCAAAGCGCCGCGTCATGCGCTCGATCTCCCCCTTGGAAAGCTGCTTGGGGTCGACGATGATGCCGCCCTTGCCGCCGCCAAAGGGGATGTCCACCACCGCGCTCTTCCAAGTCATCCACATCGAGAGCGCCTTCACCTCGTCCAACGTCACATCGGGGTGATAGCGCAGCCCGCCCTTGGCCGGGCCGCGATCCAAGCTGTGCTGCACGCGATACCCCGTGAAAACCCGGACGCTGCCGTCGTCCATCTTGGTCGGGATGGCCACCTCCAAGGTGCGCTTCGGCTGGCGCAGCCGGGCATGGATGCCGGGGTCCAGGTTCAGCCGTTCGGCGACATTGTCCAACTGCTGTTGGGCAATGTGGAACGAGTTGATCTCAACGCCGTTACCATTGGAGACTACTGGTTTCGTTTCCTGTGAAACTGCCAACATTTTCTTCCTCTTTCCTCAATAAATCGACGAGCACTAGATAATTTCGACTGTAGGCCCGTCCAGCGCGATCATGGCTGCCGAGCTACAGCGACAACACGACATGCGGACACAAGGGGCGGACACAAGGGGCGGACACAAGGGACAGACACAACGGGCGAATGCGGCGCGCCCCTCGCGCGCTCAAAAGAGAGCAAGGATCTCCCACCTCCACCCACAGCGTCTTGGGCTTGTGACAGCGCTGAATTGGCAATAATGGCTGTAAGGGCAGAAGACACAGAGGGAGAGGCAGCGGATCGGGCGACGGGTAGGGGGAGTGCGCAGACAGGCGGGCAAGCAGTTTCCAGCAACAACACCCTGTTTTCTGCGCTACTTGCGCCCCACCGCCGCGGCGCGCGGCACACCAACTTCGCTGAGGGGATCGATCTGCGGATGTGAGGTTCCCTAGTCTGTACCCCACCGGCCTCTTCCTTGGCAGAGCAGCCACACCAACACCAGTCCCAGCGCTTCTCTGTGAAAATGTTCACGACTCCCGCGCCGATCTTCTCAGTGGTTGGCGGCCATGTGTGCCGGCATACACGGATGGGTTTGCGGGAAGCGATGGGCTTTATTTCATCCGAGCGGGATGAAGGCAGCCAAACCTATGCGGTTCAGCCTTGAATCCGCTCGGTCGGGTCCGACTTTGGACCCAAATGCGCTGCTCAGCGCAAGGGGGCTTGCGGCGACACCGCCACGCCCTCAGTTGTTCCGGATTTTGCGTCCTGGATTCGGATGGAGGATTATACTACAAGGTTTGCGGCGCTGTCCATGTTGAAAGACGCTGTGACGCGTTTTTGCGCCGCCCCGCCGATCTTGCCCATATGCGAGTTGAAACCGCACCCAATCCAACCCACCAAAGCAAAGCCAAACAAAGCTGCACAACCACACAAAGCGAGGACGCTTGCCATGATCGTCGAGTGGAACGCGCACATGTTTAGCGGCGACCTGGTCGCCTACCCTTTCCACCCGCGCGCCGTCTACACGCCCGACCCGGCCCATCTCGCCGCTGACCCCTTGGCCGATTACCTGGCGCGCATGGACAGCCTGGGCATTGACCGCGCCGTGTTGGTTCACCCCGAACCGTATGGTGACGACCACCGGCTGATACTCGATTGTCTGCGCAGGGAGCCGGATCACTTCTTGGGCACAGCCCTTTTCTACCCGGACGACCCGGCAGGGCCGCAAAAGCTGGCCGAGTTGGTGGCGCAGGAACCGCGCATCATCGCCGTGCGCTTTCATGCCCACCGCGGCAAGGAGCAATACTTGAACAGCTTTGACGACCCCGGCGTAGTCGCGCTCTGGCGCGCCGCCGCCGATCTGGGGCTGGTCGTGGAGCTACATATCGGCCCCAACTATGCGAACCAAGTCGCGGCGCGCATCGCCGATTACCCCGAAACGCCGGTGCTGATCGACCACCTGGCCGAGCCGCACATGGGCAGCGCCGTCGAGTACGCCGACGTGCTGGAGTTGGCGCACTTCCCCAATGTGTATATGAAGCTGTCTGGGTTGAACCACTTTGCCGGCGACGCCCCGCTCTACGCCAGCGCTCGGCCTTTCACACGCTGGGTCGCGTCCGCCTTTGGGCCGGATCACCTGGTATGGGGCAGCGGCACGCCGCAGATCGTCGACGCGCACCTCTCGCACTGGAGCGAGGCCGGCCGCGCCCAGGTCAAAGGCGGCAATCTGGCGCGGCTCCTCAACCTACAGGGATGAATTCAGGTGCGGCGGCCCGGCGTCGACGCGCGCCAGCAGTGCGTCGAAGTCCCCGCGATAGCCGTGCAGCGTCTCAAACCACCAGGTCACCCCGGCCTCACGGTATGGCTGTATCACGTCGGTTTCTCCGGGCTGCGTGAGTCCTGTCATGGCGATCTCAAAGCGCGCGCCCGTGCTGCGGTGCTGCCGGATGTAGGCGATCTTCTCCGCCATCTGCGCCGGGCTGCGCACAAACTCGTTGGCCTCGTTGACGCCGTTGATGATCCAGCCGTCCCAGCGCGCCGCGCGGCGCAGCGCCTGAGCGCTCTCGCCGCCGATCCAGATCGGGATGCGCGGCTGCTGCAGAGGGAGCGGGGCCAGCGTCACCCCAGTCACCTGGTAATACTCGCCCTGGTGCGTCACCGGATCGCCGCGCCAAAATCGGTCGAGCAGGTCCAGCCCTTCGTCCACCATCGCCGCGCGCACACGCGCATCGCCAGGCCCGCCAAAGGCGCTAAACTCCTCCGCCACGCCGCCCAGCCCCACGCCCAGGATCACGCGCCCCTCGCTCAGCCGGTCGAGCGCAGCCAGCATATGTGCCAGCATCTGCGGCTGGTGGCGAGCCAGCGGCGTCACGCCTGTCGCCAGCCGCAGATGGGTGGTCGCCTGCGCTACCGCGGCCAGGATGATCCACGGGTCGCCCGACGGCGCACCCCAGACAAAGCCCAAATGATCCCACACGACCAGCGCTTCCCATCCCGCAGCCTCGGCGGCTTCGGCCAACTGCACCACGCGCCGCGGGTCGGCCAGTTCGCCCAGCGTCACCACTTCAATGCCGAAACGCATCGGAGCATCTCCTTGAGTGCATGAGCATGGAGGGTTGAGTAGGGGCTATGCGTTCTCCTCTACTATACACCAAGTCTCCATTCTTGCTCCCCCTCGCTCTCCTCGACCAGCGCCGTTAGCAGGTCGAATTGGAACTGGCCCATTCCATTAGCGATTTGCAGAAGTTTATGATCCATGGGTCTCGGCGTATGATAGCAGGTGCAGCCAAAAAGAACGGCCATTGCGCGGGAACCAGCCCAACACGGCGCACCGCTATATTATATTGCTGCAAATTGTATTCGACGCACGCGGCGCTGTCCTGCCCAACGCTGCCGCTCTCGATCCGGTTCTTCCTCACTCGAAAGGATGCACCATGATCCATACTGTGCGCTGGACTGCCCAAAAGCTCGCGCAACGGCTGGCGCTGATCGAAGGCCTGGTCTACCGGCGCAGCCAAGCGCTGCCCGCCTTCCGCATGAAACTCCTGCCCGACCCCATGACGCCCCCCCCGCTCGACAGCACGCCCGACGACAGTTGGACAACGCTAGAACCGTACACCCACTGGGGCCGGCGCGACCTCAACTTCACCCTGCGCGGCCGCTTCACCGTCCCCCCTGAATGGGCGGCCCCGATCGCGCTCTATCTGCCCTTGGGCGTGGCGGGCGACTTCAGCCACCCCGAAACATTGGTCTATGTCGACGGCACGCCCTTGGCCGCCGGCGACCGCCACCACCAGGAGATCACCCTGCCCGCGCACCTGTGTGACGGCCGGGAGCATCAACTGGCGCTCCACGGCTGGACCGGGTCAGTCGTGACGCCTGCCGCCTATGGCGACCCCGGCCTCTATCTGGGCCAACCGGCGGTCGTGCAGATCGACCAGCCGCTGCGCGATTTTGCCGTCACCGTGCGCGTCGCCCTCGGCATCGCCGACCGGCTTGACGCCAACTCACCCATCAAGGGCAATCTGCTCAACACCCTCGACCGCGCCTTCACCCAACTCGACCTGCACGAACCGCTTGGCGATGCCTTCTACGCCGCCATCCCCGGCATCCATGCCCAGTTGCAGGACGCGTTGGCCCAGGCCGGCGCGCCGCTGGACGTCACGATCATCGCCACCGGCCACGCCCACATCGACGTGGCCTGGCTGTGGACGCTGGGTCAGACGCGGCGCAAGGCCGGGCGCACCTTCTACACCGTGCTGCGGCTGATGGAACTGTTCCCAGAGTATCACTTCACGCAAAGTCAGCCCCAACTCTACGACTACATCCGCCAAGATTATCCCGGCCTGCTCGACGCGCTCAAGACACGCGTGGCCGAAGGGCGCTGGGAGCCGATCGGCGGCATGTGGGTCGAAGCCGACTGCAACCTGAGCGGGCCGGAATCGCTGGCGCGCCAGTTTCTGTTGGGCCGCTCCTTCTTCCGGCAGCACTTTGGCCCAGAGGCCGAGTCGCCCGTCCTCTGGCTGCCTGATGTCTTTGGCTATGCCTGGAACCTGCCGCAGCTGATCAAGCAGGCGGGGCTGGAATACTTCTTCACGATCAAGATCGGCTGGAGCCAGTACAACCGGCTGCCCTATGACAGCTTCTGGTGGCAAGGGCTGGACGGCACACGCGTCCTCACCCACTTCAGCACCACGCCCGACGACAGCGCCTATGCCAGTACCTACAACGCCATGGCCTCGCCGCGCCAGGTGATGGGCACCTGGACCAACTTCCAGCAAAAGGAGTTGCAGCACACCCTGCTCATGGCCTACGGCTTTGGCGACGGCGGCGGCGGGCCGACGCGCGAAATGCTCGAAAACATCCGCGCCATGCAGGCCTTCCCCGGCGCGCCGCAGATGCGCCAAGGCTCGGTGAAAGAGTTCTTCCGCCGTATGGAGGCCGAGTCGGGCGACCGGCTGCCCACCTGGAACGGCGAGTTGTATCTGGAACTGCACCGCGGCACCTACACCACGCAGAGCCGCAACAAGCGCGCCAACCGCAAAAGCGAATTTCTGCTCCACGACGCCGAGTTCCTGGCCGCGCTGGCGGCGCAGACCGTGCCGGGCTATGTCTATCCACACACCGACCTGCGTCACGCCTGGGAACTGGTCTGCCTCAACCAGTTCCACGACATCATCCCCGGCAGCAGCATCGGCCCGGTCTATGTCGAGTCGCAGCAGCAGTATGCCGAGGTGCGCGCTCTGGGCGAAAAGGCACGCGACGAGGCGCTGGCCGCGCTGGCGGGCCAACTCGCGGGCGATGTCATCGTCGCCAACCCCACGGGCTTTGCGCGCCACGACCTGGCCTTCTGGCCCGGCGGCGCAGCCGATGCCCAGTTTGAGCGCGCCGGCGGCGAGCGGATCTCGGCGCAGACCGGCACAGACGGCGTCTGGCTCGACTTGGGTGAACTGTCCCCCTACAGCGTCACCACCCTGCGCCGCACACAAGGTAATAATGCCCCGGCCCCAGAGACCGGCCTGCACGTCTCGCCCACGCTGCTCGAAAACGACCTGCTGCGCGTCGAGCTTGACGCCGCAGGCGATATCACACGCATCTACGACAAGCGCGCCGGCCGCGAGGTCATGCCGCCGCAGACCCAGGCCAACCAGTTCCAAGCCTTTGAAGACCGGCCCATGAATTGGGATGCCTGGGATGTGGATATCTTCTATGAGGAAAAACAATATCTGGCCGCACCCGCCGCCGGCGTGCGCGTCGTCGAGGCCGGCCCGCTGGCCGGCACGCTGGAGATCGAACGGCGCATCCTCAACAGCCGCTATACGCAGCGCATCTCGCTGGCGCACAACGCCGCCTATCTCGACGTGGATACCACGATCGATTGGAGCGAGCGCCATATTCTGCTCAAAGTCGCCTTCCCGGTGGACGTTCTCTCAC
Source organism: Caldilineaceae bacterium (assembly GCA_020845455.1). Classification (GTDB taxonomy): domain Bacteria; phylum Chloroflexota; class Anaerolineae; order Caldilineales; family Caldilineaceae; genus QEUY01. The sequence goes on along the minus strand of JADLFO010000257.1, from coordinate 1,727 downwards.
CCACCGCCACCTTCGAGGTGCAATGGGGCAATGTCCAGCGCCCCACCCACCGCAACACCAGTTGGGATTGGGCGCGCTTCGAGACCTGCGCCCAGAAGTGGGTAGACCTGAGCGAAGGCAACTATGGCGTCAGCCTGATCAACGACTGCAAATACGGCCACGACGTGCATGACAACGTGCTGCGCATCACGCTTCTGCGCAGCCCGACGATGCCCGACCCCGAAGCCGACCAGGGCGAGCAGCGTTTCGCCTACCGGCTGCTGCCGCACGCCGGGCCGTGGGACAGCGCTACCGTGGCCGCCGCCTATGGACTCAACGACCCGCTGCTGGTGATGCAGCCTTCGGATACATCCGCCAGAGGCGAACAGACGGCCATCAGTCCCTTTGTCCAGGTGGATGCGGCTAACGCCGTGATCGAAACGGTCAAACAAGCCGAAGACGGCGAGGGCGTAATCGTGCGCCTGTATGAATGCCGCCGCTGGCGCGGGCCGGTCACGCTGCGCGCCGGCTTCCCCATCAGCCAAGCCTGGCGCGTCAACCTGCTCGAAGAAGCGCAGAAAGAACTGCCTGTGACGGGCAACGCCGTCACCTTTACGCTCAGCCCCTACGAGATCGTCACCCTGCGCCTGCGCTAGACTCGAAGGGCGCCGTCATTCCGTTCGCATGCGGGGGCGCAGCCCCAGCGGAGTGAGGAATCTCTCTGAGCGGCGTACCACCCAGAGAGATTCCTCGACAGGAGTCTCGGAATGACAACTGCAAGATGAATGATCGGGGATACCCTATGCCAACGCCACCTGGCCCTGCTCCAGCCAGGATCGTACGATCTAATGTTGCGGCAAACTGCTTGCGCTTGGCCTTCAGTTCCGGGCGCTCACTACTACGATACGCACCTGAAGCACCAAGGCGCGCTCCTTCACGAATTCCTGCCACTCTGCAACGACGTCGCGCTCGAGCGAGCCGAGACGCCCGTCATCGACCTGCGCCACGGCGCCCGCGAGCGGAGTGCTATGCACATACTGCCAAAGAAACTCTTCCGGTGGCGGGAGGTGCAGGGACTTGGTGTCGGACTGAACGGAGACATCGTGAAAGCCGGCGCCGCTAACGAGGTCCCGAATCTCTGCCGTGTCGTAGAGCGAGAAGACGTGGTTCACGAACCCCGCCGCCTCGGAGCCGATGTGACGCGCGAGCGCCTCTCCCATGATGGTGAAGAGTCGCGGGGCCGGCCCAGGCATATTGAGGATCAGGCGGCCGCCGCGCACCAGAACCCGCCGCATTTCGCACAGTGCAGCGTGTTTGTCCGGCATGAACTGGAGGCCCATCTGGCACAGCACGACGTCGAACGACGCATCCGGGAGGGGCATAGCCTCGGCGCTCGCCTCGCGCCACTCGATGGGCATACCCGGCGGCGTTGCGGAGCGTGCGACCGCTAACATACCGGGATTGATGTCCGCCCCAACGACAGTCCCGGTAGCGCCGACCTGCTGTGAGGCGAGCCGTGCGACAACACCAGTGCCACAAGCAACGTCCAGTACCCGTTCACCCGGACGTAGCGCGGCGAGGTGAATGAGATCGGTTGCCAGGGGCGCGCCAATCGCTGGGACAAAGAAACGCTCATAGTTTGCCGGTGGATTTCCACTATAGGCTTTACCGAAGTATTGTTCGGTCATTCACTACCCCCCTTCTTCTGCGAAGCGTGCGCGCCACGAGTGGCGCTGAAAACCGCACCT
>JADLFO010000256.1 GCA_020845455.1 Caldilineaceae bacterium | reverse complement strand
CCTGGGCACGGGCGCAAAAGGAGCACCCCATGAGAGATGACGCCGATCCGGCGGCCATCGAGACAGCGTCCCTAGCACAAGAGGCCGTACAGTTGGCAGCTCACCTGCTGGCGGCAGCCAATGCCCAGCAGACCGAGGCTGAACGCGGCCAGGCGCAGAAGATCGCACGCATGATGGATGACCCGGCGGGCAAAGACCTGACCATTGCCCTGGTCGACCAAGCGTTTCGCTCGCGACGTCCGGCACGCGTCGCCGACCAGCTTGCCTATCTGCTGGATCGCTACGGCGCGCCGAGCTACATGGATTGGTGGGAGCGCGTCGCCCTGGTGGTGGGCGGGGTGATGGGTCACTATCTGCCCGGGCTGGTCGTGCCTACGATCATGGCGCGGCTGCGCCAGGAGACGCGCTATGTTATTTTGCCCGCCGAAGAAGAGGAGTTGCACGCCTATCTGGCGCGGCGACGCCAAGGGGGTGTGCGCCTCAATCTCAATTTGCTGGGCGAAGCCATCCTGGGGGAAGCCGAGGCGCAGCGGCGATTGGACAGTTACTTGGCGCTGCTGGCGCGCGACGATGTCGAATACATCTCCGTCAAGATCTCTTCCATGTGCAGCCAGCTCAACCCTGTCGCCTTTGACCAGACCCTGGTGACGGTCAAGCAGCGGCTGCGCCTGCTCTACCGACAGGCCCTGGCCTATCACTACCGCCACCCCGACGGGCGCGTCACGCCCAAGTTTGTCAACCTCGATATGGAGGAGTACCGCGACCTGCATCTGACGGTCGCCGCCTTCCAGGAGGTGTTGAACGAGCCGGGGTTTGCCGGCCTGAGCGCCGGGCTTGCGCTGCAAGCCTATCTCCCCGACTCGTACCCAATCCAGCAGCAGTTGACGGTCTGGGCGCTGGTGCGCCGGCAGCGCGGCGGCGCACCGGTCAAGCTGCGGATTGTCAAAGGCGCCAACCTGGCGATGGAGCGCGTGGAGGCGTCGCTGCGCGGCTGGTCCCAAGCACCCTACACGTCTAAAGCCGAGGTGGACGCCAACTTCAAACGCATGGTTGCCTATGGCTGCTTGCCCGCCCACGCCCAAGCAGTTCATCTCGGCATCGGCAGCCACAACCTCTTTGACATTGCCTACGCGCTGCTGCTGCGCCGCGCCCACGGCGTAGAGCCTTATGTCGAGTTCGAGATGTTGGAAGGCATGGCCAACCACCAGGCGCGCGCCGTCCAGACCCAGGCCGGCGGGCTGCTGCTCTATGCGCCGGTCGTCAAGGCCGAGGACTTCCACAGCGCCATCGCCTATCTGGTGCGCCGGCTGGACGAAAACACCGCGCCCGCTAACTTTCTACACGACCTCTTTGGGCTGGAGCCGGGCAGCCCGGCCTGGGACAAACAGCACGACCTGTTTCTAGAGGCGGTGGCGCAGCAGGAGCATGTCTACACCGGCCCACGGCGCAGCCAAGACCGCCGTACCGAACAGCCCGAAACTGCCTACGACGCCCCCTTTGCCAATGAGCCGGACACCGACTGGTCGCTGCCCGCGAACAGCGCCTGGATAGGCGAGGTGATGGAGCGTTGGCATCAGGCCGCGCCGGAGCCGATCCCGCTGCAGATCGACGGTCGGGAACTCCATACCGATCAATCGTCTGGTCAAACCGTCGATGGGGTGGACCCCTCGCGGCCCGGCGTCGTGGCTTACCGTCACAGCTTGGCCGGTCTCGCCCAGGTGGAGCAGGCCCTGCGCGCGGCGGTGGCCGCCCAGCCCGCTTGGGCGGCGCAGCCGGTAGCGGAGCGGCGGCGGCTTCTGCTCCAGGCCGCAGCAGAACTGGCGCGCCGCCGTGGCGAGCTGATCGCGGCGATGGCCGTCGATGGGGCCAAGACCGTGGCCGAAGCCGACCCCGAAGTCTCCGAGGCAGTCGATTTTGCGCGCTACTATGCCCAGGCGCTGGATCGGGGCGACGAGACAGCCGGCTGCCGGCTGGAGCCGCTGGGCGTCGTGGTCGTCACGCCGCCGTGGAACTTTCCGCTCTCGATCCCGGCGGGCGGGGTGCTGGCGGCGCTGATGGCCGGCAACGCCGTGATCCTCAAACCGGCCCCGGAAGCGGTCTTGGTGGCGTGGCATCTGGCGCAGGCGTTGTGGGCTGCCGGCATCCCCAAGCACGTGCTCCAGTTTGTGCCCGCGCCCGACAACGAGGTCGGCCAAGCGCTGATCACCGACCCGCGCACCGCCGGGGTGATCCTGACCGGCAGCATCGAAACGGCGCGGCTCTTTCTCGGTTGGCGCCCCGACCTGCGGCTCTTTGCCGAAACCAGCGGCAAAAACAGCCTGATCATCACCGGCATGGCCGACCGCGACCAGGCGATCAAAGACCTGGTGCGGTCGGCCTTTGGACACAACGGACAAAAATGTTCGGCGGCAAGCCTGGCGATCTGCGAGGCCGAAGTCTATGATGACCCGGTCTTTCTGCGCCAACTGCAAGATGCCGCCGCCAGCCTGCCGGTCGGTTCGGCCTGGGATGCGATGAGCGCCATCACGCCGCTCTCGCAGCCGCCGTCGGACAAGTTGCGGCGGGCATTGGAGCGCCTGGAGCCGGGTGAAAGCTGGCTGCTGGAGCCGAAACCCCTGGCCGTTGAAGGGCATTCCGGCGCGCCGCGCCTTTGGTCGCCGGGGATCAAGCTGGGCGTGCAGCCCGGTTCCTTCTTCCACCAGACCGAATGCTTCGGCCCGGTGCTGGGGCTGATGCGCGCCCGCGATCTAGAGGAAGCCATCGAGTTTGCCAACGGCACGCCCTTTGGGCTGACCGGCGGCATCCATACGCTGGACGAGCGAGAGGTCGCGCGCTATCAGGAGCAGATCGAGGTAGGCAACGTCTATATCAACCGTCCCATCACCGGCGCGATCGTGCAGCGCCAGCCCTTTGGCGGCTGGAAGGCGTCCAACGTGGGGTCGAGCGCCAAGGCCGGCGGCCCCAACTATGTGCTGCAACTGGGCGTGTGGCGCGCAGAAGGGCTGCCCACCTTATTGGCGGAACCTGCGCCTGTGGCAGCAGAGTTGCTGGAGCGCTGTCTGCGCCAGATCGAGGGCGAGGAAGAGCAGGCGATCTTGCGCGCCGGCGCCGGCAGCTATGCCTGGGCCTGGCAGACGCACTTTGGCCACGAGCATGATCCGAGCCAGGTGCTTGGCGAACGGAATCTCTTCCGCTATCGCCCGTGCCGGCGCGTCTTGCTGCGTCTCGAACCGGGGGCGAGCCGGGTCGCCGCGGCGCTAGTCGCCCTGGCCGCAGCCACGGCCGGTGCGCCGCTTGAGATCAGCGTGCCGATCCCGGCTGCGACCGGGACGACGGGCTGGGCCTGGTTGACCGGCTTGACACACCTCTTGGTCGAGGAAGATGAGTCGAGCCTGATGGCGCGCTTGGCAGGGGGCAGCATCGAGCGGCTGCGCCTGTTGGCGTCGCCCTCCACGCCGCTGCGCCAAGCCGCCCAACATGCGCTGGTGCATGTGATGGACGCGCCGGTGCTGGCCAATGGACGGCTGGAGTTGCGCCACTATCTGCGCGAACAGGCAGTCTCGCACACGGTGCATCGCTATGGCAACCTGCCCGGCGGGGTCGAGTAGACAGACCACATGGATTGGCGTTGAAACCTGAGGAGCAGGTGATCACACACAGAACAGCCAGGTGAATAAGAAGTGGACAGTTTTTGATGTGGCGTATGAGCATCCAACTGTGCAAGACTGGGGCTGCCGAAGATCGGCGGCCCCAATTGTTCTGACTGTTCTTTGAAAGAGGGTGATCTATGACACATCAAGCCGGATCGCTTCCATCTCTCAAGAGCCGGCCTACGATGCAGGTGACAGCCTTCGACCGCTTTGCCGGACTCTGTGCGATCCTAGCCGGGATCGCCATCTTCTGCTATGCGATTGCCTTCATCGTCATCGCCCGGCGCGCACCGGAACTAGGGGGGCTGCTGAGCGCGCTCTTTCTGCTGCTAAGCGGGCTGCTGGCAACGCCGCCATGGACGGCGGTCTACGCCCGCCTGCGCGAGACCGATGGCCTTTTTGCGCTGTGGGCGCTGGCGTTGGGCTTGGCGGGCGCATTCGGTGCGGCCATCCACGGCGGCTATGACCTGGCCAATGCCCTCCACCCGCCTGCGCTTCCGGCGGAATTGGCGGCTGGCCTGGCGACTGTGCCGAACTCGGTGGACCCGCGCGGTCTGCTAACCTTCGGCGTGGCCGGTCTGGCGCTGTTCGTCGTCGCTTGGTTGGTCGGGCATGGCGCAGGCTTGCCGCGGGGTCTCGGCTATCTTGCCTATCTGCTGGCAACCCTGTTGGTTGTCATTTATATCGCACGGTTGACCATCCTCGACCCGGCGAACCCGCTGCTGCTGGCGCCTGTGTTGCTGGCCGGTTTTCTGGTCAACCCCGCATGGTATCTCTGGCTGGGTCTGGTGCTCTGGCGCGGGCAACAAGCCT
>JADLFO010000255.1 GCA_020845455.1 Caldilineaceae bacterium | reverse complement strand
TTTGTCCGGGTCAAGCGAGGCAAAGAAGGGCACGCGGCCCAGCACCTTCAGCCGTGTGTCCACGCTGCACAGGTGCGGCTCGGCAACTTCAGGGGTGATCGGGATGATTCTGCGTCCTGACATAGTCTCCTTTAAGTTCCCAACCGCAAAGGTCGCAAAGCACGCAAAGGCCAGAACCAGCAAAGTAGCCAGCAGTCAGTCGTCAGAAGAGAGTACCAGAAGAGGGCCGCGCGTTTATGTGCGCCCGGCGTCTGAAGCTGGCTGCTGACAGGTGACTGCGTTCAGTATAGCGCAGCGCGACGCTTCCTTCCAGCCGGCGCCAGCGCCAGGACCGTGACCAGCCGTCGAAAAAATTCGGGAAAAGGCATCGATCTTCCTCCGGGTGCGCTACCAGGCGGGCTACCTCACCCAGCCTAGCGCCAGTCTAGCATGGGGTGAAGGCGGGTGCGGAATGGCCGCATACCGATTCGGTTCCGGTTCGGCCCCAGTTTAGCCCCAGATTGGGCGGCTTAGGAAGGACAACGACGACGGTTGCACAGCGCTTGCTTGGTCCCTTGCAGGCGTGATATACTGTGAGTATATCCAAACGTTTTTCCAACTTCCGCCAAGGAGCATGCCGTCTATCGGCTTGGCACGGACAACGGGGTCCGGTGTTCTTCCTGCTCTGGGTTGCGTGCCTGCGCCGGCAGTCGCATGCCCACCCGTGTGAAACTCCACCCCCTGCCTCCGCTGTCACCGATTTCAAGTAATCCGGTCTATCTGTCCGCGCTGCGAGGCGCGTTTGGCGCGTGTGCTGTTCGGCGTGATGGTACGCTGACGGCGCGCCCCGCCTCGTCTGGGCCGGCTAGACCGCTCAATCCTCCCCCTTCCACAAAGGAGTCAGATATGCCAAGCAGTCGACTGGATCGTCGGAGTTTTTTGCGTCTTGTGGGTGGTGTATCGGCGGGCATGGCGCTCGCCGCCTGTGTGCCTGCGGTCGCGCCGCAGGGTGGTGAGAGCGGCGCCCCTGCCGCCGAGCGCGCCGCCCTGGTCTATTGGGCGCCCCAACATTTTATCCCTGAACAGAATGACTTCTACACCGAATCGCTGAAGCTGGCCGCCGAGACCAACGGCTTTGACGTGGACGTGCAGCTCTTCCCCTGGGGCGAATATACCCAGAAGCAGAACGCGGCCATCGAGGCGGGTACGCTGCCCGATGCCCTGCTGGGCGTCAACGCGCCGCAGCACCACGCCATGGGCATCCTCACCGATGTGTCGGACCTGTTCGCCGAGATCGACGCGACCGGCGGCGGTTTCTATGATCCGGACAAGAACGAGGTGACGATCGGCGGCGTGCAGTGGGGCATCCCCTTCCACAACGAGCCGCAGTTTTTGTACTATCGCAACGACGTTCTGGAAGCCGCGGGGTTCAGCGGGCCGGTGGAAACCTTGGACCAATTCGTGGAAGCGGCCAAGGCGACCACAGACCCGGCCAACCGCATGTGGGGCTTCGGCAATGCCTATACGCTGGTTCCCGACGGCAGCAACTTCATGCAGATGTTGATCTTTGCCTTCGGTGGGAAGCTGCAGGATGAAGAGGGCAACATTGTCATCAATTCCCCCGAAACCGCTGCCGCGCTCCAGTGGAGCAGTGACCTGCTCAACGTGCATAAGGTCATGCCCGAAGGCGTCACCGGCTGGGACGACACCGGCAACAACAAGGCCTTTCTCAGCGGCCAGCTTGCCATGGTCTACAACTCGGGCAGCGTGCTCAACAACATGCGCGAGTCCGACCCCGGCTGGCTGCAATCCACGGTAATCGGGCCAATGCCTGCCGGACCCACCGGCGCGCCGACGACCTTTAACGGCGGTTCGATGGCCGGGATCATGGCCTCGTCGAAATATCCCGACCAAGCCCGTCTGCTGATCAAGGGCACACTGTCGCCGGAGCGCTATCCGGGCAACCTGGAAGCGGCCAGCGGCATGTTCTACTCCGTACTCAAGGACTATGAGACGCTGTCGATCTTCCAGGACGACCCCTGGAATAAGCAGGCCGCCGCCATGGTCCCCTATGCCTACCTGGCGCATGAACCTGGCGACCCCGCGCCGTGGATCAATGAGGTGGGCGGCGCCTTCCTCTATGCCGAGATGGCCGCGCGCGTGGCGGTCGAAGGCTGGACACCGGAAGACGCTATCGCGGACTTCGAGAAGAAGGCCAACGAGATCAAAGCCAAGTACGAGCAGGCCTAGACAGTACGACAGGGTTGGACCCCGGCCGGGTGGGGTCCAACCCCTCTTTTGTACGGAGGCACAATGGCAAATACGAGCGATTCTGTGCGTTCCACCGCGCCGGGGATCGGGCGTTCCGCCGGCTCTCAGCGCCGCGCCTGGTGGACGCGTGAGGAAGTGGTGCTGGGCTATCTCTTTTTGGTTCCGGCGCTGCTGGTGCTGCTGGTGATGGTGGGCTATCCCGCCGTGGGGGGCGTCTGGTACAGCTTCCACAACAAGATGATCGGCTTTGCCGAGCCGAGGTTTGTGGGCTTGCAGCACTACTCCACGCTGCTCCAAGACGCGGCGGTGTGGAAGGCCGTGGGGCGCAGCCTGATCTTCACCACTGTTTCGGTGGGCTTCAAACTGCCCATCGGGCTGGGGGTGGCGCTGCTGCTCAACCAGGCCTTTTTCGGCCGTGGGCTGGTGCGCGGCATTGTGCTGCTGCCCTGGTCGCTGCCGCTGGTGGTGAGCGTTTTGGTCTGGGGCTGGATGTACAGCGACCTCTTCGGCGTCTTTAGCTTTATTCTCATGGAGTTGGGGTTGGTGGACCAGCCCGTCAACTTTCTGGGCGATCCGGATTTGGCCTTGCCTTCGGTGATCGCCGTCAACATCTGGCGCGGCTTTCCCTTCTTTGCCATCAACCTGCTGGCCGGGCTGCAGGCGATCCCCGACGACCTCTATGAGGCGGGCCGCGTGGACGGCGCGTCGCGCTGGCAGTTGTTCCGCCATATCACGCTGCCGGGGCTGCAGAGCGTGATCCTGATCGTCTCGCTGCTCTCGACGATTTGGACCATGAATGACTTCACCACGGTCTGGGTATTGACGCATGGCGGGCCGGGGACGGCGACCGAAGTCTTCCCCGTCATCACCTATAAGATCGCCTTCATCGGGCTGGAATTGGGCAAGGCCGCAGCGATCCCCATCATGCTGATGCCCTTCTTTACCCTGCTTATCATCTGGTTGACCCGCACCATCTCGGCCCAGGAGGCCCGCGTATGATCGGCTATCGCATGCAAAACCGCATCGTACACTGGCTCGTCCTCTTGGGGGTTGCCGTCGTGCTGGTGGTGGTGCTGTTCCCCATCTACTGGATGCTGCTCACGGGCATCAAGCCCAAGAGCGAAATCTATCTGCCCATCCCCACGCTGTGGACGTCGAACCCGACCCTGGACAATATTCGCAGCCTGTTTAACCGCACGCCCTTTCCGGTGCAGATGCGCAACAGCCTCTTTGTTTCCACGGTAACCACCGCGATCTCGATCGTGGTCAGTTCGCTGGCGGGCTACAGCCTGTCTCGGCTGCACTATCCGGGCCGCGACTTCTTCAGCAGCGCCGTCTTCTTCATCTACTTGATCCCCGGCATGATGACCTTGATCCCGCTCTATGTCTTCTTGAGCCGGCTGGGGCTGCTCAACACGCTCTACAGCCTGATCTTGGCCTACCTCGCGGGCAGCATCCCTTTCGCCATTTGGATCCTGAAGGGCTACTTCACCACCATCCCCACGGAGATGGAGGACGCGGCCTTGGTGGACGGCTGCACGCGCTTGCAGGCGCTCTATAAGGTGATCCTGCCGCTGGCCGCGCCGGGGATTGTCGCCTGCGCCATCTTCGCCTTCACGCTTTCGTGGAACGAATACCTGCTGGCGATGCTCTTCATCAACAGCCGCGAGATGTGGACATTGCCCGTGGGGCTGGCCGGGTTGGTCTATGGCGATGTCTTCCTGTGGGGCGAGATCATGATCGGCGCGTTTTTGATGAGCCTGCCGGTGCTGGTACTCTATGTCGTGGCGCAGCGCTTTGTCGTCGCCGGGCTGACCGCGGGCGCGGTCAAGGGGTAGTGAGGGATATTCACCGCAAGATATTGTCACGGCTCACGCCGGCTATTCGACCGGCGTGAAGCTATACTCGACGGCTCCTGTCCCCAGAACCACCTCGCGCTGTCCCTCTGTCCTTTCTTGCAGCTTCACCGGCAGCCCCATCAGCGGCAGGCTGGCGGTCACATAGCCGTCTACCTCTCCGGCGTCGTCGTGATGGGCGCGCAGCTCCGTGACAAACTCGCCCGCATCCATCACCAGTTGATCGCCCTCCATGCGCAGTTCGAGCTCGCCCAAGGCGTCGTTGGTATAGCGGCCCAAGAAGGGCGCGACCTGCGCCGGGTCGGCGGCCACCGTATCGGCGAAGCCCTTTGAAAACTGGTCGCGAATCATCTGGGCGGTGAACTCTGCCTGGGTATCGACCTCTGCCGGCTGCTGGAAAATCAACTCCAACAGCCGATAGCGCACGGCCTCGCTAAAGGCATTGGTGATCTGGGCGTTGGTCAACACGGTGATCCCCACGCCGGCTTCGGGCAGAAAGGCCAAATCGGAAGTAAAGCCCAGCGTGTTCCCGCCGTGTTCGATCATGGGCTGTCCTTTATAGCTGCCGACAAACCAACCCAACCCATAGCTGGACTCGGCGCTGACCGGCACTTGCGGCTGCCAGGTGACGGCCAAATTCTCGGCAGAGACGACGCGCGTCCCATCCGGGGCCACGCCACGGTTGAGTTCGGTGATCAGATAGCGCGCCATGTCCAGCACCGTCGACCAGGGCGCGCCCGCTGGGGCCACGGCAGTGACAAAGCGCTCGACGTCGAGGGGCGCGGGCGCATAGCCGCCCTCAATCGTAAAGCTGTGTGGGGTGGCGAAATTGTCCGCCGCCTGCACCGCGTCCATGTCGTAGGTCGTCGCCGCCATTCCGATGGGGTCGAGCACGCGCTGCTGCATCTCGCTCACATAACGTTCATAGAGATGGCCCCATTCGCCCCCTGCCGCCGCCGCGGCCGCATAGCCTGCGGTCGCCACCAGTTGATTGCTGTACTGGAAGGCCTCGCCAAAATCGGTGAAGAACTGAAAGGTCTGCAGCGATTCGACGACGCCCTCGGCGTTAAGCGTATCGTTGTTGAAGAAGAGCTCCAGGTCGCGGCGCGGCACGCCGGTGCAGGCGCAGACCAGGTTGCGCATCGTGATCTGCTCGGAGAGCTGCGGGTCGGCCACGGCAAACTGCGGCAGCACCGCGCGCACAGGGGTGTCCCACTGCATCAGGCCGTCGTCGACCAAGGTCGCCATCATCATCGTCGTCATCGACTTGCCGGTGGAGCCGATCATCATGCGCGTGTCGGAGGTGACGGGGTCTGCGCCGCCCAGTTCGCGCACGCCAAAGCCATTGGCATAGACGATCTCGCCGTCTTGCACCACCGCCACCGCCGCGCCCGGAATCCCAAAACGGGCCAGCGCGCCCGCGACATAGGCCTCGAACTCGGCCAGCAGCGCCTCTTCCAGCGTCAGCGGCGTCGCGCCCGACAGATCGACCTGTTCGAGACCGGTGACCTTGAAGCCGCTCTGGATGATGCCGAGTTGCGCGGCGCGCTGCTGCAGCGCCACCAGGTCGGCGCGCACCAGCATGACATAGACGACACCCTGACGGAGCAGACCCACCGCGGCGACAATCTGTTGATCGTCGCCGGTGTCATAGGTAATGTTGGTGGCCGCCTCAAACCCGCCGCCCGCCGGCAGGTCGAGCACTTCGTCTGCTTCGAGCGCGAAGTCCGGGTCCACCTGGCTCCACGCCTGGGCGATGGCGGCCTGCACATCCTCAGCGGGAACCACCAGCCAATAGACCAGAATCTGATCCTCCGGGCTGGCGAGGACCACATAATCCTCCACCGGCTTTGCGCTCCAATTGGTTGGGATCGGCACGGTGAAGCGCCCCTGCGGGTCGGTGTAGAGCAATTCGCCGGCAGGTTGAGGGATCGTCCCCCCGGCAGGCGTTTCTGCTGCCTCCGGCGTTGGGGGAGGAGCGACCACCATCTGGCAGCCGGCTAAGAGGATCGCCAGCAGCGCGCTGAGCCATAGACGGGTGTGTCGCATTCGAATCTCCTTTCGGTCTGGGCTGTCGATACGAGGCCTAGGGTTGCACAGAATCGCCGCACTGACTGTAAGCCCGCCTGGCTGGGCACGGTGTCGTCGACGCATCGGCTGTCGCTGCCAACTAGGCCCGCTGTTTTTGCAGCTCGCCAGTGTGGACGGGTACACGGGCGCGCGCCTGTTCGGGGTGGCGCATCTGCAGCAGCGGCACGCCTACGCCATAGGTGACGAAATGGCCCTTGGGCGTCACCGCGATCAGGCACATCTCCGCCAGCTTTTCGCGCTCCTGCTCGATCCCGCGAAAGAGCGCGTGTAGAATTGCGGGTGAGGCGCCGGCTGGGTCTTGCAGCGTGGCCGTGCCTGCAAAGGTGATCGTCGCCGCCGGGATTTTGATCCACGGCAGCAGGGGGATCTGTTTGGCGATCGGGATCGTCAGCGATACTTCCGGGTTGCCCGCAATATGGCGCGCCTTCCAGGTCTCTTTGCCGGTGACGATGTAGATCGTCTCCTCCTGTACCGCATAGACGATGCCCACGGTGCGCGCTTCGCCCGCGGGCGTCACCATGCCCAGCACCGCAAACAGATTGCGGCGGATCTCCTGCCAGACTTGCTCACTCGTCAGCGTGATCATTTCTGCCTCCTGGTAGCCGAGCGCTGCGGGCGGCGGCGCGCCGTGCCCCCCATAATATCAACAAGCCCATTCCTGCCGCTGCCGGAACGGACCACTGGCGCAGCGCATGGTTCCGGCCCGCTCCGACGCCCTTGGACATCGGCGGGATCTTCGCCAGGCGCGCGGCGGCGTCAACCTTGGTGGCGGCAAACAGCACCGGGTCGGCGCGCAGCCGGTCGGCCAGGGCGCGCTTCTCTGCCACGCCCTCGTCGGTGATGTATTCGCCAAACGAGCGCAGCCCCGCAATGCGGAACTGGTGTTTTTGAAAGAGCTTGAAGATCTCCTTGACGCGGGCCATCTCGATATTGCGGCCCAGCGTGTAGTCCTCAAACCGCCCTTCCATCGCCAGCAGCGCCGTTTCCGCCAGACAAGCATAGGCCGTCTTGGGCGGCAGGCCGATGTTGTAGCCAAAGTCGATATCGCCGGGGATCAGCACTTCGCCGCTTTCGATCACCAGCACGTCGGGGCGCAGCGCCGCCTCTGCCGGGTTGATGTCCGGCGGGCGCGCCACATCGCAGATCACCGCGCCCGGTTTGCACTGGGTAATGTCCAGCACGCGCTGCCCAAAGGCCGAGGTGGCTGTGATGATCAGGTCGCAGTCTGCCGCCAGTTCGCCGGCGCGCGTGGCGATGGTCACCTGCGCGCCGGGCGTCTCGGCCTGGATCGTGCGCTTGAGTTCGATCAGCTTCTCCGGTTCAATCGAGACCAGCACCACGTCGTGAATGGCCTGCGCCACCAGGCGCGCACAGACCGAAGCGATCGAGCCGGTGGCGCCGATAACCATCACCTTGCCGTGCGTCAGGTCGGTGGCGCCCATGCGCTGCACGGCCTGCTTGGCCGCCTCCAGCGTAGCGGCGACGGTGAGGCTGTTGCCGCTGGTGATGGCGATATCGGCCTCATGCGCCACGGTGACGCCCGCATCGCCCACCACACTGGTGAATGCGCCCAGCCCCATCAAGCGCGCCCCCAGCCGCTCCGCCATGCGCGCCGCGCCGTTGATCTGTTTGTAGGTGAAGTGCGGGTCGTGCTGCATCATCTGGCGCGGGGTTGCGCCCAGCGTGATCAGATAGCCTTCGATGCGCTGGTCGGTGGCGGGCGACTGCCCCCCTGTGATGCGCCCCACGACCGTGGGCGGGAGATAGGCGGCGACCCGCTCGACCAGGTCGTCGGGCAGATAGCGCGTCCAGCGGAATTTGGGGTCGCGGTGGATAAAGTCGACCTTGAGCGGATGGATCAAAAAGGCAAAGCGGTTGATCCCGGCCTCGTCCGGCTGCAGATAGCGGATGGCGGGGGTCCACTGGATGCCGGCCATCAGGTCAAGATAGGTGTCCTCGTTCAGCGGCGCGTGCGGGTTGGGGCGCAGCGCGGCCAGCACCGCTTCGATCACCGCCGCGGGCCAGCGGCCCAGCCCGTCTGTGCCGTCCAGACTGGGCATCAGGGTCACGGCGATGCTCACCCCGCGGCGGCGCAGGTCGTTCAGGTCGTCGGGCGTGGCGGCTTCCACCACTACCGTCTTGCGTTTGAGCGTGTCCGGCGCATAGCGGCGGATCGCCCCGATCTCGCCGGCGATCACATCGGCCCAGACAAAGGGGTCGTCGCTGCGGGCATGCTCCGGCGTGCCCGGCTGCGGGTGGATGCGCCGAAAGGGCGCGTCTTTGAGTTGGTCAAGGGTGAAGGGCGCTGCCTGCTCGAGCGTGGCCTGGCTGCCCACCCCCGGAAAGTCGGGCAGGCCAAAATAGATGATCGGGTCGGCATAGCGCAGCGTGCGGCTGCGGCGGCCCAACGCCTGCGCCAGACCGGGGTGGTTGAGGCCAGGGGCCATCAGGATGCGCTTTTGGGCGAAGATGCCCGGCTGGGCGCGGTCGGCCAAGATGACGCCCCAGCGTTCCAGCCCGGCGCGGATGCCGCTGCCATCCACGACCGGCGTCTGTTGGGCCACATGGGAGAGGGGCGCGCCGGCGGTGTGGGCACGCTGGACGCTCCCCAACTGCAACGTGGCGTGCAGACCGTCCAGCCCAATGGCGTCGACCTGACCGTCGAATTGGCGGATCAGCGCCTCGGCCTGGGCCGTATCGCCGTTGCACGCATGATAGCGCACATGTAGATCACGCCCCAGGAAGTGGAGTGTTTCTTCGCCGGTGCGGCCGTGTATTCCAATGATGAGTATCTCCAGCATTCGATTACCTCCTTGAACGCGGCTGTACGCACAGCCTTGTCTGCTGCGCGCATCGCGATTGTAGCCGCGCCGCGCCGCCACGGCTAGGGTCATTCGTTCCCCCTTGAGTAGGGCAGATGCCTATGCGCCGGGCGCGTCTTTTTGAATGGTGTTTTTAAGTTGCTGTTGCATGTGGCATGCTCTATATTGACATGGCGAATGGACACCGGGACGGGCTCCCGCCGCCCTGAGCGATGGCCCGGCATGATGGGAGTCCTGAGCGTAGACAGCCGTGAGAGAGGATAGCCATGCCCCGCCCTGACCAATCCGAACTCGTCGAACATCTGCAAGCCATCCCCATCTTCGCGAGCCTGGGACCGGCCACCCTGAGGGCCTTGGTCGAAACTGCCCACTGGCGCGAATATACGACGGGCGCGGTCGTCTTTCTTGAAGAAGAACCGGCCCAGGGGCTGTACTATCTGCACCGCGGCTGGCTCAAGATTGTTAAGTTCTCGGCGGATGGCCGTGAGCAGATCCTCCAGTTTCTTGGCCCCGGCGAGATCTTCAACTATTTGGGCGTCTTTGCCTCCACCGCCAACCCGGCCACGGCGATCACGCTAGAAGCCGCCGGCGTCTGGCTGCTGCCGCGGCCCGACGTGCGCCGGGTCCTCATCGCCTCGCCCGACGCCCTGCTGCTTGTGGTGGAGAACATGGCCCAGCGCATCGCCACCCTGGTGCAGATGATCGCCGACCTCTCGCTGCATTCGGTCGAGGCGCGGCTGGCGCGCCGCCTGCTCGAAAACGCCGAGGGCGCTGTCGTCTATCGCCGCCGCTGGAGCACCCAGGCCGAGATGGCGGCGCATCTGGGTACGGTGCCCGATGTGCTCAACCGCGCTTTGCGCAGCTTGGCGGAGTCCGGGCTGATCCAGGTTGAACGCCAGCAGATCACCATCCTCGACCGTGAAGGGCTGGCCGACAAGGCGCTGCTCGCCGGCTGACCTGCCGCCAGACCCAGCCCGAACCCGACAAAAGTCGAAGAAGAGCGCGCGGCTTTCCTGATATGCTGCGGGCACTGTGCAAACGCTTTTTAGACATGAAAGGAGCGCGCTCATGTCCACGCATGTCGCCATGCCGCCGATCTATTTGGCCGATGCCCGGCAGCAGGTGCGTTATACCCCGGAGGGGCCACAACCCCAGTTTGTCCTCGACAGTGACCAGGCCAAAGTCATCTTGGCCGGGCTAGAGGCGGGCCAGCGTATCCCGGTTCACCCCGAAGCTCTGGCCGTCTATACCTTTCTCGACGGCCAGGGCGTCATGCAGGTGGGCGAGGAGCAGTTTCCGGTGGGGCCGGGCGCACTGGTAGTCGTCCCTGCGGGCGTGGCGCGCGGCATGGTCGCCGAGACGCGACTGGCGTTTGCCGCCACCCGGGTTGGGTAGAGTCCCTGGAACGCACAGGGGACGCAGGAAGCACGGAAAACGCAAGGAAGCATGAAAACGAGGAGCGAACAAACGATGTTGAACCCCTATTTCTTGATGGCGCTGCTCTATCTCAGCGTGGCCGTCTTGGCCGCGCTGGACTCCGCCGCCACCAGCTTTGCCATTCTGCCTTGGTTTAATGGGCTGCGCTGGCTGCGCATCCACTTCATCACCCTGGGCGTCGTCACCGAGACGGTCTTTGGCGTGCTGCCCATCCTCACGGCGCGGCGTTTTGCCGTGCCTGCGCCTGCGGTGCGCTGGGATATCTGGTGGACGCTCAACGTGGGGCTGGTGCTGTTGATCGCGGGCATCCCCATCGTCAACGGCGTGTTGATCTTCAGCGGCGGGACTTTGATCTTTGTCGCGGTCACGCTGCTGGCAGTTCACCTGGCGCAGATCAAGGGTGGACAGGCGGTGGGCGCGGGGCTAAAATTCTATATCATGGGGCTGGCCTATCTGCTGCTGGGTATCATCGTCGGCACGGGGCTGTGGCTCGGCTGGAGCGAGCCGCTGCGCATCCAAGTGCCGATCGAGGTGCATATCCATGCCAACAACTGGGGCTTTATGTCGCTGGTCTTTGCCGGGCTGCTGATCGACGTGATCCCCGGGTTGAGTGGGCGGCCCCTGGCCGGCACACGCACGCTCAATCTGATCTTCTGGACGATGACGCTGGGCGCGCTGCTGCTTGTGCTTGGCCCTTGGCTGGGCGGGCCGCTCTGGGTCATCGTGCCGGGGCTGGTCTTACACCTGTTGGCGACCTTCTGGCTGCTGGGGCTAACGATCCGTGCGCTTTCGCAGGCGCGCCTGTGGTCCACGCCGGGGGCCTGGCATCTGGTCACAGCCTATGCCTGGATTCTGGCCCCGGTGCTGATCGCGCCGCTGATCATCCTAAAGGTGCCGGGCTTCCCCGGCGCGGGGATTGAGGCCACCGCGCCCCAAGCGCTGATCTACGGCTGGGTGCTGCAGTTTGCCTATGCGCTTGTGCCCTATTTCCTGGGGCGCATCTTCGTGGCCGACCAAAAGGCGAAGTTGGGCGGCTCCTGGTGGGGGTTGATCGCGCTGCATATCGGGAGCGCCTTGGTCTGGGCCAGCATCTTTATTGAACCCCAGCGCAATCTGTTGCACGGCTCGGCCTATGTCTTCTATGCGCTCGCCATGCTGCCCTTCATGCGTTCGGTCTGGTGCATGTTCCGCGCGCGCGTCCACACGCTGGAACAGACGCTTTCTGCTTCTACTCAGCCGGCGGGCGATTGACCCGCACGCCATCCCAGACTCAAGCCTAGCAGGCTCTCAGGAGGAAACGACCCATGACCGTACAGACTTCATCGCCGGCGCGTGTGGCCGGGCAGCCGTCGCTGCGCCAGTGGCTGATCTTGGGGATCACCGCCGCGGCCGCGGCCATCGTCGGCGTGTTGATCGTGCAGGCGGCGGCGCTTGCCATCTGGCCGGAGGCGGCGCTCTTTCGCCCGCTGGAGAGTTACGCGCGCTCGGCCCTCTTTACGCTGGCGCCGGCTCTGATCGCGACGGGGCTGTTGGCCTGGCTGGCGCGCCGTTCCACCGACCCAACAGCCCTCTTTGTGCGGATTTCGCTGGTAGCGCTGCTGTTGAGTTTCATCCCGGATTACATCCTGCCCGTGCCCAACCGGACGCTGATCGCCAGCACAATTGCCGCCGTGCTGCATGTCGTGGCAGCGGCGATCATCGTGCCCATACTGGTGCGCGGCTACCGGCGGATGGCCGTCTAGCCGAACCGGTCTGGGTTTCCTCTGGGCGGACGGGCGACCGGTCGCCCGTCCGCCCAGAGCTAAAGCGTCCGAGGCTCAAGAGCGACGCCCCCTGCAAGGGGGCTGTGGCGCGGGTGCAGTTTTCTAACCGCACGAGGGGGGACGATGCACTTTGCGCTGGGGATGGAGCCTGCAATGCAGCGATACGGGCGCTGGGCGGTGATCCTGGTGTTGGGGCTGGCGGCCTTTAGCCTGGCCGCATGTGAAACCCTGTCTTGGCGGCTGTCGGAGATCTTTGCGCCGCCGCCCGGCGAGGGGCGCAAGGCTGAACGCGGCTATGCCGCGGCCGCGCCGGTGATCGACGCGCTGGCCGCCTATCAGGCCGAGCATCAGCGCTACCCCGCCACGCTCGACGAGCTGATCCCCAGCTATCTGCCCGCCATCCCTCAGCCGGAGGAGATGCCGCCGCTCAGCTATACGCGCACCGATCAGGGCTACCAGTTGGCCTTTCAATATGTAGGGCCGGGCATGAACCGCTGCACCTACACGCCCGCAGAGGAATGGGACTGTATGGGGTATTATTGAGCCGTTAAAGCCAGGACGACAACCGGTCTGCAATATGTAGCTCGCACGGCGGCACAGATCGCGCTATACTTGCGCATATCTGTGTGTTCGACCCGCTTCGCTGTGGTAGGACGTGATTCAGGAGCCGACCCCATGACCACGCACTCACCCGCCCACTCACCCGCCGAGAGCCTGCTCATCTCGCCGCCTGCCGCCGGCCTCCCCTATGCGCCGAGTTGGGTCGACCGGATGACCGATGGGCTGGAGCGTTTGCCGGGACCAGTTTGGGGCTTCTATCTGGCGGCGGCGCTGCTGCTCAACCTGCTCAACGCGAGTTTGGAGTGGCGCATCGGCAGCTACCCGGTGGGAACGTTCGA
>JADLFO010000254.1 GCA_020845455.1 Caldilineaceae bacterium | reverse complement strand
TCCTTGTGCGCGCTGCGTACCACGGGCAGCGTCTACCAGGCACGAACATCCCACAACATCACGGACTTAGCTGGCATGGAACCTGTCCTGGAAGTCCGCAATTTAGTGACCCACTATCATACGCCGCGCGGCCCGGTGAAGGCGGTGGAAGATGTCAGCTTCCAGCTTCTCCCCGGCCTGCGCTACGGTCTCATCGGCGAGTCCGGCTCCGGCAAGTCAACCATCGCCTACTCGCTGCTGCGCCTCATACGCCCACCCGGCAAGGTAGAAGCGGGTGAAGTGCTGCTGGATGGCGTCGATCTGCTCACGCTGTCCGACGAGGAGATGCGCCAAGTCCGTTTAGCCGAGATGGCGTTGATCAGCCAAGGGGCCATGAACTCGCTTAACCCGGTGATCCGCATCCGCCGCCAGATGCAGGACGGCTTCGACAGCCACGGCGTGGAGCTTTCTGATGAAGAGCGCGACCGCCGCATCGAGCAACTGCTCACCTGGGTAGGGCTGTCCGCCGGCGTAGCCGACATGTATCCGCATCAACTCAGCGGCGGCATGAAGCAGCGCGTCTGCATCGCCATTGCGGTCAGCCTGCGCCCCAAGGTGATCATCGCCGACGAGCCGACGAGCGCCCTGGATGTCGTCGTGCAGCGCCGCGTGATGCAGACCCTACGCCATGTGCAGGAAGAGATCGGCGCGGCCGTCATCCTCATCGGCCACGACATGGGCCTCATGGCGCAGTTCGCCGACGCCATCGGCGTCATGTACGCCGGTAAACTGGTCGAAGAAAGCCCCGTCGCCGAACTCTTCACCCGCCCGCAGCACCCCTACACCCAACTGCTGATGGAAAGCCTGCCCAGCCTGGAGCAAAAAGAAAGTTTCCAAGGGATGACAGGCGCGCCGCCTTCCCTGCTCAACCCACCGTCGGGCTGTGTCTTCCACCCGCGCTGTCCCTATGTCATGGATCGCTGCCGGGTCGAGGTACCGCTGCTGCAACTCACCGGTGAGAACCACCGCGCCGCCTGCCACCTCTTGGATGAGGCCCCCGTGCCCAGCGCAGCGGCGCAGGAGACCGCCCGATGACAGCCCCCCTGCTTGAAGCCAAACAGGTCACCAAGGTCTTCCGCTCCGGCATTGTGCAGCGCCGTGAGACGGTGGCGCTGGACAAATTCTCGCTCACCATCGACCCGTCGCGGCCGACCATCCTCTCCGTCGTGGGCGAGAGCGGCAGCGGCAAGAGCACTATGGCGCGGCTCCTGCTCGGCCTCGAAACACCCACCATGGGCCAAGTACTCTATCGCGGCAAGGACATGACTCAGTTGAACCACGGCGAGCGCCGCCAGTTCCGCCGCGATGTCCAGGCCGTCTTTCAAGACCCCTTTGGCGTCTTCAACTCGTTCTACCGCGTCGACCATGTGCTGGAGGTCCCTATCCGCAAGTTCGACCTGGCGCGCGGGCGCGACGCCACACGCCGGCTGATGGAAGAAAGCCTGGCCCTGGTCGGTCTGCGCCCCCAGGAGACACTGGGGCGCTATCCCCACCAGTTGAGCGGCGGCCAGCGCCAGCGCGTCATGGTGGCGCGGGCGCTGCTGCTCAAACCGACCCTGATCGTGGCCGACGAACCCGTCTCGATGATCGACGCTTCCTTGCGCGCCACCGTGTTGGACACCTTACGCCGCCTTAATCAAGAGTTGGGCATCTCGCTGCTCTACATCACTCACGACCTCACCACCGCCTATCAGATCAGCAGCGATATCATCGTGCTCTACAGCGGGCGCGTATCCGAGCTAGGCGCGGTCGGCCCGGTGGTCAAATCGCCGCGCCACCCCTACACCCAACTGTTGGTCGGCTCGATCCCGCTGCCCGACCCGTCCCGCCCCTGGGCCGACGAACCGGAGGCGTCGGAGACCGGCGAGCAGGCCATCCCCGGCCAAGGCTGCGTCTTTGCGCCCCGCTGTCCCCAGGCCTTTGCCCGCTGCCTTGAGGCCGAACCGCCGCTCTATCGCACCCAGCAGTTCCAGGCGGCGACGTGCTATCTCTACGCAGGTGAACCTGTGCTGCCTTGGGAGCAGATGGATTCGGTGTTTACACGCCAACAGGCGACTTTGGCCGGCCCCGAAAAAACCGAGCGGGGCAAGGCCGAGCCAGGAAAGGAGGTGACCGTCGCGTCCTAAGCAAGCGCCCTATGCAGCACACCCAGGGCCAGGCCGGCCCTGCGGTGGCAAACGTAGATGGTTTCAAACGCAATGGACAAGGAGGATATTACATGCGTAGTTCAAAGCAGTGGACATTCGCAGTCGGTGTTCTGCTGTTGATGCTTCTGCTCGCCGCCTGCACGGCCCCCGGCGCCGCCCCTGCCGCACCGGTCGACCCGGAACGCGCCGAAAGCCTCAACATTGCCGTCAATGGACGCATCGCCGACCCGACCAACCTCAACATCTATGCGCCTGGTGTCAGCCGCTCCGGCACGGGGCTGCACCAGATGATCTACGAATACTTCTTCTATCAGAATTTGCAGACCGGCGAGTATGTCCCGTGGCTGGCGGAAAGCTACGAATATAACGACGACTTCACCGCCATCACGGTCAAACTGCGCGACGGCGTCAAGTGGAGTGACGGCGAACCCTTCACCGGCGACGACGTGGTCTTCACCTATGAGACGTTGATGGCCAACCCCGGCATGACCTGGGCCGCCGAGGTCGTCAAGAACGTCGCCTCGGTCGAAGCGCCCGACCCGCTGACCGTCACCTTTAACCTGACCGCATCCAACCCGCGCTATCACCTCAACCGCGAGGCATTCCCCGCGGTCGGCATCTGGGGCGGCATTACCATTTTGCCTAAGCATATCTGGGAAGGCGAAGACCCGCTTACCTTTAAGAGTTCAGACCCCATCGGCACCGGGGCCTATGTGCTGGAGAACGCCACCGAAACCGCCATGACCTACGCGCTTGACGAGGATTGGTGGGGCGGCGAGGTCTTTGGTCACATGCCGGAGCCAAAGAAGGTCAACTTCCTCTATCTCGGCCCAGAGACCAACGTGGCCCTGGCCCTCACTGCCGACGAGTTGGATACCCCCAATATCGGCATCCTCTCGGTCGGCTCGTTCGAAGAGGTCAAGCGGCGCAACCCCACTGTCAGCGCGTGGACGTCGGAACTGCCCTATGCCTGGCTCGACCCCTGCCCGCGCGGCATGATGGTGCAAAACGCCACCCCGCCCTGGGACAAGAAGGAAATGCGCTGGGCGCTCTCCTACTCGGTTGACCGCCAGGCCGTGGTCAATCTGGCCTACGAAGGCACGACCGTGCCCTCCTGGGGCATCTGGCCCTTCTACGATGGCCTGACCCCCTACTTCGAGGCCATCAGCGATCTGCGCGCCGAATACCCATCCGACGCCTTTGACCTGGCCAAGGCGGAAGAGCTGCTCACTGCCCAGGGTTACTCCAAGAACGCCGACGGCAAATGGGCCGACGCCAATGGCCCCATCCCGCACATGACCTTCCTTGTCGACGGTAACTCCAACGAAGACATGAAGGTCGGCACGGTGATTGTCGACCAGTTGAACGCCGCCGGCTTCGACGTGGAACTGACCCCCCTGACCGGCAGCGTGCAGAGCGACACCCGCCTGCGCGGCGACTACACGCTCGCCTTCCAGGCCTTCTGCCCCGGCTACATCTATGAGAACCTGGAGCTGTTCCACAGCAAGTACTTTGTCCCGCTGGGCGAGCCGGCCCCGTGGTATGAGCGGAACTCCTTCCGCTATCAGAACCCTGACTTCGACGCCGTTGTCGACCAAATGGCCGTGACGCCGCCTGACGACGAGGCCGTGATGATCGACCTCTATCACCAGGCGATGGCCATCTGGTTGGATGACCTGCCGATCGTGCCCATCGTCCAGGCCCCGGCCCTCGTGCCCTTTAACAGCCGCTACTGGACAGGCTGGCCTTCGGCGGAAAACCCGTGGAATATGCCCGTCAGTTGGTGGGCGACCTGGAACCTCGTCTTGAACGGCTATCCGTCGCCCGAGACCGGCGAATGGGTGGGCGGTATCCACTCCGCAACTCAACCCGTCGCGCAAGGCAACTAGACCATGTGCATCCACTGTCATTCCGAGACTCCTGTCGAGGAATCTCTCCGCCGCAGCCTTCTAGGCGAGAGACCCCTCGCTGCACTCGGGGTGACAAATGCATCTCATCTGTTCATAGACAGAGTCTAGACGAGTAACATTCTACGCGGCGCTGCCCCGGCAGCGGGGCAGCGCCGCCCGCCCCTTGTACGGCCAACACCGGCATCCCGTTAGTGGATGTCAGGAGAACAGCCATGTCCGGCTATGCGCGTTATCTTGCCCAACGTTTCCTGATCTTGCTGATCACGGTCTTCCTCTCGATCACCGTGGTCTTCTTCGTGCCGCGCATGGTGCCGGGCAACCCGTTGGGCGCGGTCTTTCTCAACATGGCGCAGATGGGCGGCAGCGCCGGCGCACCCGAACTGGTCGCCGAATATGAGCGCATCTTTGGGCTGGACCAAACCCTGTGGGTCCAATATGTCCGCTTCTGGCGCGAATTGCTGCGCGGCAACCTCGGCTATTCGATCTCGACCTTCCCATCCGAAGTCAGCACCCTGCTGAGCGCTGCGCTCCCCTGGACCATCGGGCTGCTGACGGTGACGACCCTGATTAGCTGGACGTTAGGCACAGTCATGGGGGCTATTGCCGGATGGCGCGGCAGCAAATCCGCGGTCTCGCGTATCCTAGTACCCGCTGCGCTGGTGCTCTACACCACGCCCTACTATATCCTCGCCATCATCCTGGTCTTTCTCTTTGCCTTCTACTGGCCGATCTTTCCGATCTCCGGCGCGCTCTCGCTGGGCGTGCGCCCCGGCTGGAACTGGGCCTTTTTCGCCGACCTGTTACACCACGCCTTTCTGCCCGCCATGAGCATCGTGCTTGTCTCGCTCGGCTGGTGGTTTCTCAGCATGCGCAGCCTCATCACCGGTCTGAAGGGCGAAGACTATATCCTCAACGCCGAGGCAATGGGGATCAAAGAACGGCGCATCCTCTGGGGCTATGCCTTCCGCAACGCCCTGCTGCCCCAGGCCACCGGGCTTGCCATCTCGATGGGGCACATCGTCGGCGGCGCGCTCATCACCGAAGTCATCTTCGCCTACCCCGGCATCGGCTGGCTGATCTTCAACTCGATCAAAGGGCTGGACTACCCCGTGATCCAAGGCGGCGTGCTGCTGATCATCATCGCCGTGGCAGTGGCGAACTTCGCCGTCGACAGCCTCTATCCCCTGATCGACCCCCGCATCCGCTACCAATCGGCAAGGAGCTAAATCGTCATGGCTGTTATGCCTCTGCAGGGCCAAGCCGCCGCCGGCCATCGTCCCCCCCAGGGGTTTCTCGCCCGGCTGGCACGCAACGGCCGCTTCACGATCGGAATGGCGCTTTTCCTTGCCATGTTGCTTTCGGCGCTTATCGCATCGCTCTTTATCGACCCCAGTATGCGCCGCGCCGGGGCCAATCTGCCCCGCCAAGCGCCCAGCGCCGAAGTCTGGTTTGGCACCGACTCGTTGGGCCGCAGCATCGGCGTACAGTTGACCGAGGCCATCCCCAACTCGATTCAGGTTGGCCTGATCGCCGCCACCGTGGGCACCTTGCTTGGCGCGCTGATCGGCTTCGCCAGCGGCTACTTTGGCGGCTGGGTGGATGCGATCCTGCGCGTGTTGATCGACGTCTTTCTGTCGGTTCCCTCGCTGCTCTTTCTGATCCTGATCGCCTCCCTGGTGCGCGGCGTGAGCGTCACCGCCATGGCGCTGATCATCGGCATCTTTGCCTGGGCCTGGCCCGCGCGCCAAGTGCGCGCTCAGGTCTTGAGTCTCAAGGAACGCGGCTTTGTCGAGGTGGCGCGCATGTCGGGTATGGTCGGCATGGAGATCATCATCATCGAACTGATGCCGCACATGCTGCCCTGGCTGGGCGCTAATTTTGTCAACGCCTTTATCTCCGCCGTGCTGGCCGAGTCGGGGCTGTCGATCCTGGGGCTGGGACCCCAAAATGAGATGACGCTGGGCATGATGATCTTCTGGGCGCTCAACTATGGGGCGATCCTGCAAAACCTCTGGTGGTGGTGGGCCACGCCGGTCATCGTGCTCATGCTCCTCTTTCTATCGCTCTACCTGGTGCATCTGGGTTTCGACGAAGTCGCCAATCCCCGCCTCCGCACCGAAGGATAGAACAAAACAGGGCCGGCGCGTGTCGAGCGCCGGCCCTGTTTCATTCCTCCCGCGGCTAGAGACGCCGCACGCCAAACGACCATTCCCCTTGCTGCGCCGGGTTCTCCGCCGTCAATATCACCCGCGTCAGATGATCGCCCCACACCGGCCCCATGCGTGCGTCCGTGATCGGCACCGTCTCCGTCGTCACACGGAACTGCCCCGCGTCATAGGTAAAAATCCCCTCACCCGCCATACGATCATCGGCAAACGCCGCCGCATGAAACTCGACCCGGCCTGGGGTATCCGTCACCACGCGGCAGGGTGAGAGCAGGCTCAGCGTCACCGTCTGCGCCGGGCCGGTCAGTTGATAGCGGTCGCACACCTCCACCCCTTCGCCGCGCGACAGCGCCACCGTGCGCTGCCAAGAGCCGATCTTCGCCTGCGGCGGATAGGCCGCGGCGATCTCCAGCGTCAAGGCGGCGCGCCGGTCGTCGGCGGCATAGCCGACCTCACGCGCCGCGAACTGCGGCCCTGGCAACTGCTGCGCGCCGTCTACCGTCGGCAGCAGGCTGTGATAGGCCGACTGCATCGTCCAGATGTCATAGCGATTCGGGCCAAAGGTCTTGGCCGAATAGGTCTCCACGCCCGCGTCGACGATCAGCGGCTTGCCGTCCACATAGACCACAAAATCGCCGATATCATTATGGTTGTGGCTTTCGCCATTGGTTCCGCCCTTGGCCGCCAGATAAAAGCCGTCGCTGCTGCCGTCCTGGTCGCGTGCGACCATCACCTCGATCTCGCCCAACCACACATCGCGCAGCAGCGGCGCATGACCCGGCTGGGCGAAGGCATCGGCCAACACAAACAGATCGGGCAGCGCCCGGCCCAGGCTCGGCGGCACGCGCCCCGTGCCCTGCAGAATCCCCGTCTCCATCATCTGCCGGCGCTCGGCCAGCCAACGCCCAAACGAGACCATCGCCGCGTCTTCAATGCGCCGTCCATAACGATAGACCAGCAGCGCTTCCGGCTGGACGATGGCCGACGCGTCGGCGAAGTTGAGATAGTAGTCGCCCGCAATATGGACACGGTAGATAAAGCGACCGATCTCGCGCACCAATGGCTCGTCATACACGTCGATCCAGCCGCCGGTCGCGGCATAGAGCAGTTCCAGATTGTCGAAGAGCGATGCTCCGGCGCGCCCCCAATAGTTTGGCCCCTCGTCGCACCCGCCGTCGCGCGGGTAGGGGTCAATGAAATTGTCCAGCGCACGCATGATCTTGGTCACGGCGGCCACGCGCTGCGCATCGTCTTTCTGCATGATCAGCACCGAAGCCAGCCAGTTCGAGCAGATCCACGGGTTCCAGTTATTGACCCGCCGGCCCCGGTCGTTGACAAATCCCATCCAATGAAAATCATCGCACGCCAGCGCCGGCTCCAAAATGCGGGCGCGGATCTCGCGCTCGATGCGCGGCAGCACCATCGGCGACACGCCGTCCAGCCGCTCGCCCAGCAGATAGACCGTCCAGGCCAACAGGGCGCCGGTCTCCGCCGCAAACAGGTCGACAATCGGTTCGGCGGTGTCGGGCATCGTATTACCGGCCCGCTGGTGGCGAATATGCGCCGGGATACACCACGACGACTCCTCACAGATCGCCCAGATGCCGTTAACGATATCGTCGAGAAAACGGCCCTGCGCCTCCATACACTCGGCCAGCACTAGCGTCGCCAGCATCTGACGGCGGGCGAAGTGCGGCGCTTCAAAGTTGCTGCGGTTGCCGATGCGTGAATACTCCAGATAGAGCGTAGCCGGCAGCGCGGGCCAAGCATAGCCCAGCGCTTCCTCGGCGCGACCGATATGCGCCCGCCGCACACTGGCGGGCAGCCCTTCCCACCCCGCACGGTCGGTCAGTTTGGGCAGCGGGCGAAACGCCTGCTGCGGCTGGAGATGTCCGGATAACTGCTCGGAAAAGCGTTGGCTGAACATCGCTCTGCTCCTGTTGGGTTCGGTTGCAAGTCAACTTGCCAGATGATGGTCGCAGGGCATATCCTCGCCCTGCCAAATCCGTTGGGCGCTCCAGGGCTGCGCGGGGTCGCGCCAGAAACGATGCGCCGGGGAAAGCCCCAGGGGCAGCAGCCCGGCAGCACATAGATAGAGGCTGCCGGTCGAGATATAGCTTTCCCCCAGCCCCGGCTGGTGTCCGGCGAAGCCGATGCGCAGCCAGCCCTGGGCGTCAAACGTGCCCGGCGCTGCGACCATGCGCCGGATCACGGCGCTCAACGCGCAGCGCACCTGTGCCGGCGAGACATCGGGCGGCAGATGATCGAGCAGCGCCATCTGCGCCAGCGCCTGAAACGCGCCGAAGCGATAGGCCAGCGAGCGGCCAATCGGCGGAAAGGTCCCTTCAGGCGAGATCAGCCGTTCTTGAATGGCGGCATAGCGCTGCGCCCGCGCCAGCACCGGCGCACGCAGCGCGGCCCATTCCGGCTGGCTGTCGCCCACCGCGGCCAGCACATCCACCAACATCGGCTGGATCACAAAACTGTTGTAATAGTCCCAGTGAAACTCCGGGCCGTCGCCGTAGACGCCGTCGCCCACATACCACTGCATATGCTGGCGCAGGGCATAGTCGACGCGCATAGGGTCCCAATCGACGCCGGCCCGCGCCAGAGAAGCTTCGATGATGGCGGAGAAGAGCAGCCAATTGTTGAAGTGGGGTTTGCGCGTGCGCGTCGCCGCCAGCGCCGCGCAGACGTTGGCCTGGACCGTACCGTCCAACGCAGCCCACAAGACGCGCGGGGCGCGCAGCAGCGCCTGCGCCAAAAAGGCGGCGTCCACGATCGGCTGCGCCCCGTCGTCAAAGTTGAGAAAACCGGGTGAAGCCGGGTCTACACTGTGGGCCAGCGTGCCCTGGGCCAGCGCGGCCAGCTCGGCGCGCAGCGTCTCCTCCGGCCCGCTCAGCCCCTGCAGTTCCAGCCACGGCGCGATGCCGCACAGCAGCCGGCCCACCGCTTCCAGGTGCGAATAGCCCGCGCGCGCCGCTTCCTGCCCAGGCCGCGCCTCGACGGGCATCCGGCGGCGCAGTTTGCCCGACGCGCCCGCGGCCAACACGGGCCGTGCGATCCGCGCCAACACCTCGACCCAGTAGCACCGATCGTCATCTTCCAGCGTCGCTCCCGCTGCCATGGGGGCTACCTTGTCGTTAACTTGTCGCTGCCTGGGCGCTACCAGAGCGCAAAGAACAGCAGTTGCAGCGCATAGACAAAACCGAGCGCGGCGGCGTGTACCCCGCCGACCACCAATGCCCGCCGCCACAGCGTGCCGCGCTCGACCCCGGTGCGCAGATAGTGTTCGACAAACAGCACCCACACCAGCGCGGCCAGCCCCATCAGCACAAAGCTGAACTTGTCCACGCCGATCATGGTCCAAGGCCCCAACACCGGCAGCAGGCTCAACAGCGCGTTGCGCATCTGCAGCATCGTCAGCACGGTGAGCGCGCCCGACACGACCCAGAAAAGATAACACGCCAAATAGAGCGGCGCCAGTTGGCGCAGCCCATGCGGACGCTCGTTCAAACGGCCCTCCATCTAGGCCACCACACCTGGGGCAACGACGCCGCGCAAGCGCAGCGTCTCGGAATAGTGACAGGCGGCATAGTGGTCGGGGCTGATCTCGCGCAGCGGCGGCTCCTCGTTGACACAGCGCGTACCATCGCTGTAGGGGCAGCGCGGGTGAAAGTAGCAGCCGCTGGGCGGGTTGGCCGGGTCGGGCACTTCGCCTTCCAGCACAATCCGCTGTTTGCGGCTACGCAGCGCCGGGTCGGGCTGCGGCACAGCCGACAGCAGCGCCTCGGTGTACGGGTGCTGCGGGTTGGCATAGAGTTCATCTGTGGCGGCCAATTCCACCAGCTTGCCCACATACATCACCGCCACGCGGTCGCAGATATATTCGACCACGCTCAGGTCATGCGCGATAAAGAGATAGGTCAGGTCCAGCTCGGCCTGTAAGTCCTCCAGCAAGTTGAGAATCTGGGCGCGCACCGACACATCCAATGCCGACACCGCCTCATCACAAAGCACCAAGCGCGGCTCCAAGGCCAAGGCGCGGGCAATGCCGATACGCTGGCGCTCGCCGCCGCTGAAGGCATGAGGGTAGCGCCGCATATACTCAGGCCGCAGCCCCACGCGGCGCAGCAAACTCGCCACCCGATCTTCCATCTCCTTGCCCTTGGCGATCCCGTTCACCTTAAGCGGCTCGCCCACGATCTCCAGCACCGGCATGCGCGGGTTCAGCGACGAGAACGGGTCCTGAAAGATCATGCGGATCTCGCGGTGATAAGACTTCAACTCTTTGTTGGTCTTGGGGATCAGATCGACCACCGTCCCATCCTTGCGGCGATAGAGGATTTCGCCCGCCGTCGGGTGATAGGCACGGATGATGGCGCGCCCGGTGGTCGTCTTGCCACAGCCGCTTTCCCCCACCAACCCCAACGTTTCGCCGGGGCGGATAAAGAAGTTCACCCCATCCACGGCCTTGACATGGCCCACCACCTGCCGGAAAAACCCACGGCGGATGGGAAAATGCATCTTGAGGCTCTTGACCTGAAGCATCGCGTCGTCGCGCATCGCCAGGCCACGCGCCGGCAGATGTGCGCTGTCGGGTGTCGCTGCATCGCCGTTGTGGCGGATTGTGTCTGCCATTTATTGCACCTTTGCCAGGGTAGCCGCTTCGACCAGCGCCGGGTCCGCCCCGCCATAGAGCAGACAGCGCACCTCGCGGTCACCTTCCAATTGAATCGGGGGCGGCTCGATGCGATCACAGAGGCCGGGCATAAAATCGTCACAGCGTGTGTGATAAGGGCAGCCCGCAGGCCGGTTGTATGGATCGGGGACCATCCCGCGGATCGAGTCGAGGCGGATGTCCGCAGCGCGCAGCCCCAGTTTGGGGATCGAACGCAGCAGGGCGCGCGTGTAGGGGTGTTTGGGGTCGTGGAAGATCTCAAAGACCGTGCCACGCTCGGCCACCGTTCCCAGATACATCACCACCACATCGTCGGCCATCTCCGCCACCACCCCCAGATCATGGGTGATGAGCATAATGCTCATGCCGAAGTCGCGCTGCAGTTCGCGCATCAGATCCAGAATCTGCGCCTGGGTCGTCACATCCAGCGCCGTGGTCGGCTCGTCGGCGATCAACAGTTGCGGATTGCATGACAGCGCCATCGCGATCATAGCGCGCTGGCGCATCCCGCCTGAAAGCTGGAAGGTATAGGCGTCCAGTCGATCGGCCGGGCGCGGAATGCCCACGCGGCGCAACATCTCGACGGCGCGGGCGCGCGCCTCCTCCTTGCCCAGCGCCATATGCAGCATGATCGCTTCGGTGATCTGGTCGCCCACCGTATGGATCGGGCTGAGCGAGGTCATCGGCTCCTGAAAGATCATAGCGATGTCCTTGCCGCGGATCTCGCGGATCTCACGCCCGCGCGGGTCGAGCGCGGCCAGGTCGACCACAGCCGTAGTCTCGCGCGCGCCGGCGTGTCCGTTGCGGCGGTGAAATAGAATTTCACCGCCCGCCACGCGGCCCGGAGGGTCGACAATCTGCAAGATCGAGCGCGCCGTGACGCTTTTTCCGCACCCGCTTTCGCCAACTACGCAGAGAATCTCGCCGCGCTTCAGTTCAAAGTTCACCCCGTCCACGGCGCGCACCACACCGTCGTCGGTAAAAAACTGCGTCTTGAGGTCTTTGACCTCCAGCAGAAGATCGTTTTGGCTCATGGAATCATCCTGTCAAGTTCGCTACCCGGCCGGTTTACCTGGCAAATGCCTAGCGCCCATAGGGGTCCGCCGCATCGCGCATGCCGTCGCCCAGGAAGTTGAGCGCCAGCACCGCGATCACCACCATGACGCCCGGCAGCAGCAGCCAGGGGGCCGTCGCCACGGAGCGAATGTTCTGCGCCTCTTGCAACAGCACGCCCCAACTGACAATCGGCGGGCGCAGCCCCAGCCCTAGAAAGCTTAGGGCGGTTTCGGCCAAGATCATGCCCGGAATGGCGAGCGTCAGCGATGCGATAATATGGCTCAAAAAGGAGGGAACCATATGCACCCAGATGATGCGGATCTCGCTGTTGCCGTCGAGCCGCGCCGACATCACAAAATCCTCGGTACGCAGCGACAGAAAGCGCCCGCGCACCACGCGCGCTAGTCCCGTCCACCCGATGATCGAGAGGATGATCGTGATGCCAAAATAGACCTGCAGCGGTGACCAGGTCTGCGGCAGCGCGGCCGCCAGCCCCATCCACAGCGGGATTTCGGGGATCGAACGCAGGAATTCGATGACGCGCTGGATAATATTGTCCACCGAGCCTGCATAGTAACCCGACATCCCTCCCAGGAGGATGCCCAGGACAAAGCTGACCGTGACGCCGACTAGACCGATGGTCATCGAAATGCGTGTGCCGAAGACGATCCGGCTTAACAGATCGCGCCCCAGACGGTCGGCCCCCGCCAAATACATCGGGATCTTGATGCGGTCCGGGTCTTGGTCATATTCCACCGGGCCGATCAGACGCAGGTTTGACTCGAATATCCCCCACATCTTATAGGGCGCGCCTCTGGCAAAAAAGCGCACCGCGATCACCTGTTCGGGGTCCACCACAAAGGTGCGGCGCAGCGCCACCGGGTCGACCTCGACCTTATAGCCGTTCACATGCGGCTGGAAGGTACGCCCCTCTGCGGTCTCCAGGAAAAAGTGGAGCGGCTGCGGCGGAGCATAGGTGTACTGCGCGCTAAACGCATTGGGCGGAAAAGGGGCCAAAAACTCGGCAAAGACCGCCACCAAGTAGATCAGCAGGGTCGTCACCCCCCCTACAATCGCCAGTTTGTGTTTGAGAAACTTGCGCCGCATCAACGTCCACTGCGACGCCACATAGATCGAGCTTTCTTCAGGCGCGACCGCAGTTTGGCCTGGCGTGGGTTCCGGCGGCGCACCAGGCGAGCGTGGGATGGAGCGAACTTCTGTCGTGGTCATAGATCGTTTACCTCTCGTAACGGATGCGCGGGTCAAGCCAGGCGAGCAAGATGTCCGATAACAGCGTGCCGATCACCGTCAGCGTACTCAGCATCATGATAAAGCTGCCCGCTAAATACATATCTTGCGACAAAAGCGCCCGAAACAAGAGCGGGCCGGTGGTGGGTAGGCTCAGGACAATCGAGACAATCGCTGCGCCGGACACCAGCGTCGGCAGCGTCCACCCCAGGGTGCTGACAAAGGGGTTGAGCGCCATCCGCACCGGGTACTTGAGCAGAAGTCGCCGCTCCGAAAGCCCCTTGGCGCGCGCCGTGACCACATAGGGCTTGTGCAATTCGTCGAGCAGGTTGGCGCGCATGATGCGGATCAGCCCTGCCGTGCCTGCCGTCCCAATGATGATCACCGGAATCCAGAGATGGTTCATCAAGTCGATGAACTTGCCAAAGGTCCAGGGCGCGTCCTGATATTGTGGCGAAAAGAGACCGCCGACGCTCTGGTTGAAGTATTTAAAAGCGACATACATCAACACCAAGGCCAGCAGGAAATTGGGAATGGCGAGGCCGATATAACCAATGACGGTAAACAGATAATCGCCCATCGAGTATTGGCGCACCGCCGAGTAGATGCCCACCGGAAACGCCACGACCCAGGTAAAGAGCAGCGCAGTCAATGAGATGAAAAAGGTCAGCCACAGCCTCCCCCAAATCAACTGGCTGACCGGCTGATTCCACTCGAACGACTGCCCAAAATCCCCGCGCAGCAGAATGCCCGAAATCCATTTCCAATATTGGACATAGATCGGCTGGCCTAGACCGTAGCGCTCTTGCAGCGCCACCAACTGGGCGCGGTCGACCGTCTCCCCAGTCGAGGCCATGGTCGCGACCAACGATGTCAGATAGTCGCCCGGCGGCAGTTGGATAATGACAAAGGAGACAATCGAGATCACAAACAAGGTGGGGATCATGTACAGCACACGCCGGAGAATATATTGGAGCATAGAACCCTCCCAACCAAGGGACTGCCAAGCCGTGACCCATCAGAGCCACGCCGGCCGGACGAAAAGCATGCCGGACGAAAGCCGGATGCGGTTGTTCTCCAGTATCGGTCTCGCCGGCGCTGCGGGGGCGCGGCCCCCCAGCCCCGGCG
>JADLFO010000253.1 GCA_020845455.1 Caldilineaceae bacterium | reverse complement strand
GCCGTGGACGGCGTCTCGCTCGACATTCAGCCGGGCAAGACGTTGGGGCTGGTGGGCGAATCGGGCTGCGGCAAGAGCGTCACCGCCCACTCGATCCTGCGCCTGCTGCCGCGCCGCATCAGCCGCATCGCCGGCGGCGAGATCATCTTCCGCCGCGCCGACGGTAAACTGGTCGATATGACCACCCTTAACCCCGACGGCGAGGTGATCCGCAGCATCCGCGGCAATGAGATCTCGATGATCTTTCAAGAGCCGCTAACCTCGTTGTCGCCGGTTCACAGCGTCGGCAACCAGATCGCCGAGGCTATCGCCCTCCATGAAGGGCTGAACCCAAAAGAGGCGCGCGCCCACTCGATCGACCTGCTCCAACAGGTGGGCATCCCCAACGCCCCGCAGCGCTTCGACGAGTATCCCCATCAGTTTTCAGGCGGGATGCGCCAACGCGCCATGATCGCCATGGCGCTGGCCTGCAGCCCGCGCCTCTTGATCGCCGACGAACCCACGACCGCGCTCGACGTCACGATCCAGGCGCAGATCCTGGAACTGATGCAAAAGCTGCAAGACGACCTGGGCATGGCGATCCTGATCATCACCCACGACCTGGGCGTGATCGCCGAGACGGCCGACGACGTGGCGGTCATGTATATGGGCAAGGTGGTGGAGCGCGCCAGCGCCGAGACGATCTTCAACCAGCCGCTGCACCCCTATACGGTGGGGCTGATGCGCTCGATCCCCCAACTGGGCAGCCGCAGCAAAGAACGGCTCACCCCCATCCCCGGCAGTGTCCCCGACCCATTCTCGATCCCGCCGGGCTGCGCCTTCTCGTCGCGCTGTCCCGCGCCCAAGCGCCCCGCCTGTTTTCAGGAGGTGCCGCTGCAGGAGATCGCACCGGGCCACTGGGTGCGCTGTACGCTCTATTAGATGCCGGTATAGATACTGGAATAGATATCGAGGCCCTGTTGTCGAACCAATCCGATTCGCCCATGCCGGCGCAGCCAACCTTACTTGAACTCAAACAGTTGAAGAAATACTTTCCCATCCGTCGCGGCTTCTTGCGCAAGGTGGTCGGGCATGTACGCGCCGTCGACGGCGTCGACCTGGCCGTCTATCAAGGTGAGACGTTGGGGTTGGTGGGCGAATCGGGCTGTGGCAAGACGACCACCGGGCGGCTGATCTTGCGCGCCCTAGAGCCGAGCGCAGGCGAGATCCTCTTCCGCCACGACGGCCGGATGGTGGACCTGGCCCAGCTCCCGCCCGCCGCGATGAAACGCTATCGCAGCGACATGCAGATCATTTTCCAGGACCCCTTTTCGTCGCTCAACCCGCGCATGACCGTGCTCGACATCATCAGCGAGCCGCTGGTCATCCACGGCATCGCCAAGGGCGACGAGTTGAAATCCCAGGTGCGCGAACTGCTGGAGATGGTGGGGTTGCGCGCCCAGCATATGAACCGCTATCCCTACGCCTTCAGCGGCGGGCAGCGCCAGCGCATCGGCATCGCCCGCGCCCTGGCGCTGCGCCCCAAGTTGATCGTCGCCGACGAGCCGGTCTCGGCGCTGGACGTTTCGATCCAGGCGCAGGTGATCAACCTGATGGAAGACCTGCAGCAAGAGTTTGGGTTGACTTACGTCTTTATCGCCCACGATCTATCGGTCGTAGAGCACATCAGCGACCGTGTAGCGGTCATGTACCTGGGCAAGATCGTGGAACTGGCGGCCACTGCCGATCTCTTTGAACAGCCGCTGCACCCCTATACCGAGGCGCTGCTGTCGGCGGTGCCGCGCACGCGGCCGGGCCG
This sequence comes from Caldilineaceae bacterium, assembly GCA_020845455.1. Taxonomy (GTDB): domain Bacteria; phylum Chloroflexota; class Anaerolineae; order Caldilineales; family Caldilineaceae; genus QEUY01. The sequence continues at coordinate 13,967 of JADLFO010000253.1, read as the reverse complement.
CAAATCCAACCGCATCGTCCTCAGCGGCGACGTGCCCAGCCCGGCCAACCCGCCGGCAGGCTGCCACTTCCACACGCGCTGCCGCTATGCCCAACCGGTCTGCAGCCAAAACATCCCGCCGCTGTTGGAAGTCCGCCCCAACCATTTCGCCGCCTGCCATTTTGCGCACGAGCTGGATCTGGCCGGCATCGGCGAACAGGCCGCCGAACGCTAGACACGCCGCCCAACACACTATTCAAGCTGAAGCACCGTAAAGGCCTCGGCCAGCGCCAGCCCGGCGGGCCTGCCCACGTCGACAAAGCGCCGCCGCCAGCTTTCGGGCAGGGCCGCGGGGGCTGGCGTCTGGCTGGCGCGCGCCGGCGTCCCGCCGCACCAGCTTTCAATATCGTCCGGGTGCGCCGCGATCGCCATGATCGAAGCGGCGGCGAGTGGCTCCAAAATCCGCATCATGCCTCTTCCCTAGGTTCGCCCAGGCAAGATTAGGGGTGGGCGGGCACGCACATTGTCAGCAGCGCGGCCGGCGCGCGCTGCGTCTTTGGGTTAAGGTCCAGACGCCGAGATCTAGACACCGCCAGCGAGCATCCGCTCATGCAAGCGCGGCCCCTTCGCCTCTATATCGCGCTTTGTATCCAAGCGTGCTATCGGGATCGCTGGCTGCGGCCCTCTTTTTGCCCTACAATCGAGGCGACAAAGACTGTAGGAGAAAGGGGATATCTATGCAATACCGAGAGGACGCACCAGTCTACACCGCCGACGGCCAAGAGGTAGGCCATATCGACCGTGTTGTGCTCGACCCACGCACAGCCGAGATCACTCACATCGTCGTACGCAGGGGGTGGTTATTTACCAAGGATAAAGTAGTGCCGGTCTCATTGATTGACACTGCCACTGAGGAGCGTGTGCAGTTGCGCGCCGACGTCGAGAAGCTGGACGAACTGCCCGAATTCGAAGAGACGCGCTATATCGTGACCGACGAACGGAAGCTAGACGCCGCCGGGGAACTGGACACCACCCCCTATGCGGCGCCGCTCTACTGGTATCCGCCCACCGGCGCGGCCTGGGGAGGCTACTATTACGGCGGTCCCTACACCTATCCCGCCCTGCCCTATGTAAAGGAAACTGAGGTGAACATTCCGGAGGGGACGGTCGGCTTGAAGGAGGGGGCCGAGGTGATCAGCGCCGACGACCAGCGCGTGGGCACGGTTGAACAAGTGCTGACCAATGCCGAACTCAACCGCGCCACCCACCTGCTGATCTCGGAAGGGTGGCTCTTCCCCGAAAAGCGCACCATTCCGGTCGACTGGATCCGCACGGTCGAAGAAGACCGCATCTATCTGGCCGTCAGCGCGCGCGAACTAGAACGGGTGCCCGCCTATCAGCCCTAACCATTTCCGGCCGCGCCCACACGCCCACAGCCCCGCAACGGCAACGGTTCGGCGGAGCCAGGGCCGCTTCGAGTCTATGGGGGGCCAGACTCGAAGCGGCCCTCTTTTACCCCTTGACGGAGCCGGTCAGCGTGGCGACGAAGTGGCGCTGGCTGTAGGAATAGAGCGCCAGCGGCACAATCGCCGCTACGATCGACGCCGCGATCACCACCGGACGCGCGTAGACATCGGCCACGCTCAGGTTGTTTAGCCGGGCGATGGCAGGCATCAGCAGTTGCTTGGCATCGTCAGTGATGATGATCTGCGGCCAGAGCAGTTCGTTCCACGCGCCGCGCAGCGAGAGCGTCCCCAGCACCAAGACCGCGGCTTTCATCGTCGGCAACACCACGCGCCAAAACAGGGTGAACTCATTGCACCCGTCCATGCGCCCTGCCTCCATCATCTCGGTAGGCACAGCCAACATAAACTGGCGCATCAGAAAGATGCCGAACGCGCCGCCGCCGACCGCAGGCAGGATCAGCCCCCAGTAGTTGTTGACTAGCCCCAACTGGCGCAGCACGACAAAACGCGGCACCAGCATGGTCTGCGTCGGCAGCAGCATCACCCCCAGGATCATCAAAAAGAGCAGATTACGTCCAGGGAAGTGAAGTTTGGCCAAGGTGTACCCGGCCAGCGCCGAGGCCAACGTGCCCAGCACCGTAATCGCCGTTACCACGCTCACCGAGTTGAGAATATAGCGTTGAAAGCCATAGCGCGTCCACATCAGTTCATACAGGACAGTGGTAAACGACGCCGGGACCGGCCACAAGGGGTTCATCACCACATCGATCTTATTGAAGCTCCAGCCGACGATGCAGAAAAACGGCCACAGGAAGATCAATGCCAGCACTGCGGCCAAAGCTGTAATGAGGATGCGTTGCAGCCTGAAATAACCGATCCCCTGCTTGCGGATCAGGTCGGCATCACGCGCCGCGGGAGCCTGGGCCGCTTGCGATACATCCATAGACATAGGGTCTGCTCCCTCTAGTCCAGCTCGCCAATGTTGAAGGCGCGCAGTTGCAGGATCGTAATCACCAGAGCGATGATAAAGACCAGCCAGCCGATGGCTGTGGCGTAGCCCATGCGGAACTGGTTAAAGGCCATCCAGACGATATAGGGCATAAAGAACCAGCCCTGGCCTGCCGGCCCGCCATAGCCGGTCCCGGCGCCGGTGAAGAAGACATAGGGTACCTCATAGGCCGTCAACGACCCGGCCGCGGCCGTGATCGTGATATAGGCAAAGACCGGCTTGAGCAAGGGCAGCGTGACATAGCGCGCCTTTTGCCAGCCGTTGGCCCCGTCTACTGTCGCAGCCTCCAACACCGACTTGTCCAGCCCGCTTAGCCCGGCAATTAGATAGACCGCATGGTTGCCCATGTATTGCCAGAAGGCCAGGGTCAGCAGCATCGGCATGATGAACCTAGGCAGCGACAGCCAGGGGATGCGCTGATCTCCACCCAGAGCCAGCCACAACTCATTGGCAAAACCGCGGCTTTCGTTGAAAAACCAGGCGCCGACCACCCCCATCGTCACACCCGGCAAGACTGCGGGGATGAAAAAGGCCGTGCGGAAAAAGCCGCGCGCCCACAAAAAGGTGGAGGTCAGCAGCAACGCAAGCAGAAACGCAGCCGGCAACTGCGTGCCCAAGCTGCCTGCCGTGTAATAGACGAAGTTCTTGAGCGCCACCGCCAACCGCCGGTCGGTAAACGCTTCGGTGAAGTTCTTCATCCCCACCCAGTCCCACTGGCCGGTATAGCCTACCGATTCCTGAAACCCCATGGTGATGGCGCGCAGCATGGGATAGAGCGTGAACACTGCGAAGGTGATAAAGAAGGGAGCGACAAAAACATAGGGCGTCCATTTGCGCTGATCGGCGAAGAACCGCGCAAGTTGGCTTTGGCGTCGAGTTTGAGCAACAACAGCCATAGCGATTTCTCCAGATGAAAAGCGAGCAGGGAGAGCGACCCCTCCCTGCCCGTCGAGTACCTTAGTTGCTCATAGAGAGTTCAATCCGGTGCCGAGAAGCCCGCTCCCCATCACTGATTCTGTGCGATCTGGTCACGGGCATTCTTGTCGGCTGTGGCGATCGCTTCGTCGAGCGGCAACTCGCCGGCCCAGACCAGCGGGAACTGTTCGTTCCACGCCGCCACCACCGTGTTGGTCGTCCAGTCCTCGGCGTAGCCAGGCAGATCGAGGGCTGATTCGATAAAGACTTCGCCGGCTACCTGGCCGCCTACAAAGGGTTCGGCCTCGTGGAAAGCTTCACCTTCCCAGGAGCTTTTCACCGGCGGCAGGATGCCTGTCTCGACAAAACGGGTTTCCAACTGCCCCGCGCTGTTGTCGAAGTAGAGATAGAGCATGATGTCGAGGGCCTTGGTGGCGTTGGGGGTCGCCTTGGGCACCGAACAGGCGGTCCCGCCCCACGTCCCGGTGTGGATGCCGTCGGCCTCGAAATCGGGAATACGCATGATGCGGATGGGCGAATCGGCCAGGAACTCGGCGTCGTCCGCCGTCCCCTGCTTGAAGATGCCATAGAGCCAGTCCGGCGCCAGTTGGCTCATCACTTGGCCGTCCTTGGTCATGGCGACATGGTTTGACCAGTCGCGGTCCACCTGGAAGGGCTTGAAGCGCAGCCAGTCTTCGACGGCCTCCTTAAAGCGCGGGTCGGTCAGCGTCGGCTCACCCGCCTCGTCGGTCCACCAGAAGCCCTTCTGCATCATACGCGCCGGCAGATGGGTGTCACTTTTGCCGTCCATGATCGGGTAGCGGGGTCGGCCGTCGGCCATGGTCAGTTCCGCCTTCGAGCAGGCATTGAAGAGGTCGTCCCATGTCACGACCTGGGAGAGATCGACGCCCGCTTCCTGCCAGGCCACATCGTGATAGAGCATGACCAGCGGATGGACATCATGCGGCGCGCCGTAGATATTGCCATCCTTGGTGAAGCGGGCAAACCGGCTTTCGAGCGCATCGCCGGCATACTCGCTGGCGGCCAGCGCGTCGTTCAGCGGCACAAAGGGAATGGCCTCGGCGCCACCCTTGAAATAGAGCACCACGTCGCCGGCGTTCTGCTCCAGAATGTCGGGAAAGCCGGAGCCGGCCATCAACGTTGCCGGGAACTTGGCGTTCATGGTGTCCCGGTCGAGGATCTCAAACTTGAAATCAATGCCGAACTTCTCGTTGAGTTCGTCGACACGGCGCTCATACTCCGGCTTGTGGTTCTCGGCCTGGAACCAGAACAAGATCGGGGTGACGTCTGCGCTGGGCGCAGCGCCCGCGCTTTCGCCGCCTTGCGGCGCAGCCCCCGAAGGCGCAGCGGAAGGCGCACACGCGGCCAGGGCCAGACCCGCACCCAGCAGACCGCTTCGCTTCAAAAAATCACGCCGATTGAGAGTACCCTGCTTCATAGCGTCTATTCCTCCTCTGGAATAGGGCGACGCCGTGCGTCTGCCCTTACGATGTGAATCGAATGATCACGTCAACAGCCGCGAACAAGAGAGAGTAGTCTTCAGTTGTCGAAGAAATGTCAGGGCAGCCAAAAAGGCCAGCTTGTGAGAGAGTCCATTTCAATGTATCATGGGCGGCAACGCCGGGTAAAGGATAAAAGTCCCGAAAAAGTCCCATGATCGTCCCGTCATATCCCATCTATCATTCGCCATGATGCCCGACCCCGCGACCCTTCCCGACCGGGAGGTGTTCGTCGGCTGGGTCCACGACGCGCTGACCCACCTCTACGACACCCATTTTCTGAACAAACACCCGCTGGCCGGTCTGCTGGCCGGCACGCTGCCCGATGCCACCCAGCGCAGCCAAGCGCTGCGCCGCCTGCTGGTGGATACGATCCGCGCCCTACGCCCCCCACCGGGCACGCCCGCCCAGTCGCCCGACTGGCGCGGCCATCACATCCTGGAGATGCGCTACATCGAAGGGCTGACCCCCGCCGAGGCCATGGAGCGGCTGGCGCTGAGCAAAAGCCACTACTTCCGCGAACAGGCGCGCGTGGTCGGCGCCGTGGCGGATCGCTTGTGGGCGCAAGTTGTGGCGCGTCCGTCGCCGGCCCTGCTCAACGGCACGGCGGACGGCAGCCGCAGCACACTGGCCCAGGCCGAGGTCGAACGGCTCTGCGCCCAGGCCACCTGGGAAGAAGTCGACGCGGCCGGGCTGATCGCCGCCTTGCGCCCGGTGATCAAATCACTGGCCGAGGCCAACGGCGTCACGCTGCAGATGGCCTCCGCCGCGCCTTTCCCCGTTGCCCAAGGCAACCGCACGCTCCTGCGCCAATCGATCCTCAATGTGGTCAGCTATGCGCTGGATATGGCCCAGGGTGGATCGATACATGTCGAACCTGTCAGCCAAGAGGGCGAGGCGGGGTTCGCCATCCGCGCCGAGCGCCCCATGTCCGGCCTGGCAGCCGAGACGCAGCGGCAAGGCGTGGGGCTGGAGATCGCACGGCGGCTTGTCGAGGCCATGCGCGGGCGCTTGGTTTGGCGGCAAGGGGTCGCCGGGTGGGAGGCGCGGCTGCTGTGGCCCACGGCAGCAGGCCAAACCCTGCTGGTCATCGACGACAACCGCGCCTTTATCGACCTGATCCGGCGTTATCTGAACGACAGCGCCTGGCGAGTATTGGGCGCGGGCAACGGCGCTGAGGCGCGCCGGCTCGCCGCCGAGTAGCCGGTCAGCACCATCGTGCTGGACATCATGATGCCCGAGGAGGACGGCTGGGAACTGCTGCGCACGCTGCGCGCCGCCGAGGCCACGCGCGACGCCCTGATCATCGTCAGTTCGGTGCTGAATGAGCCGCAGCTTGCCCGGATGTTGGGTGCGGACGGCTATCTGCCCAAACCGGTAACGCCTCAGGCCCTGATGCGGGCGCTGGACGCCAGCCGGGCGTCAGCACCTTGAGCACCGCAGCCAGCGTCTGCACCACTTCGCCCAATTCCAGCCCGCCGGCGCGTTCGATCGCCACATGGCCGGCGAGCCGCAGGCTGAGATGATCCTGGCCGCGCGCCGAGATCAACAAGACGGGAATCTCCGCCAAGGCCGCATCGGCGCGCATCTGCGCTAGGACCGTCCGCCCGTCGACCTCCGGCATCACCAGGTCGAGCAGCACCAGGTCAGGTAGCTCCTGGCGCATCCGTGCTAACGCCTCCGCCCCGTTATAGGCCTCCCAACAATCGCGCGGCGCCACCCGCCCGCGCAACATGCGCCGGAAGAGGCGCGTCACCTCCGGGTCGTCGTCGACGATCAACACACGCTGCACAGGCCGCTCCAAGCGGTCAACCGCAGCCAACAACTCCTGGCGCGACACCGGCTTGACCAGCAGTTCCACCGCGCCCAGATCATCGGCGGTGGCCTGCGTGCTGGGCAGCGGGCAGCGCAACACCAGACAGTCACAAGCCGGCAGCGGCCCTGGCGTCGCCTCGTCAATCAGCAGCGCCACCGCGCCCAGTTGGCGGGCAAGCTCCGCCCCTTCCGCCAGACCGTGCGCATGGACGACCTCCACGCCATCCAGATAGCGCCGCATCAACACCGCGATGCCGCGCTCGGCATGGACCAGCACGACCATCCGCTCGGTTGTCGCCGGGGCCAACAGGGCAGCGCGCGCTTGGATGGCATCCGCCTCCAGCGGCCCGGGCGCGGCAACCGCGGCCGGCGGCAGCGCAAACCAAAAGGTCGCGCCCTGACCTAGCGTGCTCTCGACGCCCATCGTACCCCCGTGCAGTTCGACAAATTTCTTGCTGATGGGGAGCCCAAGCCCTGTGCCGCTGTGCCAGTCGGAAAAAGGGCGTTCGGTGGCGCGGAACTCTTCAAAGATCTTGGGCAGATCCGCTTCGGGGATGCCCGGCCCGCTGTCCCAGACGCGCACGACGACCTCGCCGCCTACCTCGCCGCCTGCACGCGCCACGTCAATCCCGATACGCCCGCGCTCGGTAAAGCGCGCCGCATTGACCAGCAGATTGAGCAGCACTTGGCGGATGCGCAGCCGGTCCAGCCAGAGCGGAGGCAGGTCGGGCAGGGGCGCGATCTGCAACTCCAGCCCCTTGGTGCGCACATAATCGCCCACCAACGACGCCGCGTCGTGAAGCAAGAGGGCTAGGTCTACCGGCTCGCGCGAGAGCGCAATCTTGCCCACCTCGATCCGCGCCAAGTCCAGCACGTCGTCCACCAGCGCCAGCAGATGTTGGGCGCTGTGATAAACCGAATAGAGGTCGCTGCGATAGGGGCCGGGCAGCGCCACCCCGTCATAGCTCTCCGGCGAAGTCATCATCATCTCGGCAAAGCCGATGATCAGGTTAAGCGGCGTGCGCAGTTCATGGCTTACGTTGGTGACAAACTCGGTCTTGAACTGCTCCGCCTGCGCCGAGGCGCGCATGGCGGCATCCAAGGCGGCGTTGGCCCGCTCCAGCAGATAGAAGGCATGGTCCAATTCTTTGTTGAGGCGCGCCAGCTCCCCGCGGTGGCGACGTGCCTCGGCGGTTTGGCGGCGCGCCTCGGCAAACCCTGCCAACGACCAGTGCGCCACGGTAAAGAGCGAGCGCGCATAGGCCCAGCCGGTGACCCCGGTCACCGCTCCGCCCAGCACGATTGCCACCGCATAGGCAGGCGCAAACGTCTGGGCCAGCGCAAGAATGGCCGCCTCGACCGCCACAGCAGCCGGCCAGCCCAGGATGCCCGCAGCCATAAAGGGCAGGAGCGCATAGAAAAAGCCGATCTCCGCCCGTTGATAGAACAGCACGGCAGCCGAGATCGACGCCGCCAGCCCGGCCAGCCAGAGAAGATGCGCCCAAAAGAGGCTGCGCTTGAGCAAAAACAGCGCCAGCGCCGTGCTCGCGCCGAGCACCAACGTCACAACCCAGGTGCTGGTCAGATAGTCGGTGGGCCAACTGACCGTCGCTGCAAAATGCCACACCACATACATGCCGCTGACAGCCACGATCAGGCTGCGCGACGTGTCTCGGTTGAGTTCATGCGTCGAGCGGGCAAAAGCGGTCTCGGCGTGCAGAATATCGTGCTGAAGCTGCCACATGGTCTGCCCTCCTGGCCGGGTCGGCGCAGCGCTCTACTCCCGCGCCTTGGGCCTGATTATAGCATCCGGCAGGCCATGCCACTGGTATGCGTAGGCGCGCCCGACCGCGTGCCCGACGCTTAAGGGCCGGGCGTGGACGGCCGGGCGGCGCGTTTCCCCCGACAGCGGGGTATTTCAGCCGCCCGGCGCTACGGCGATAAAATCGATCTCAATGCGTGTATGGCCGTGGAACTTGCCCACCTCGGTTGTCGTACGCACCGGCTTGTCGCTGGGGAAGTAGCGCTTCCAGGTATCGTTGAAGCGCCCCCACTCGTCTAGATCGGCCAGAAAGACGCCGGCCTTGATCACATGCTGGAGATCGGTCCCGGCCTGCTGCAACACATTCGCCAGATACTCGATCGTCTTGACCGTTTGTGTTTCGATGTCGTCCCCCGGCGCGCCGATCGAAGCCCCGGCGGTGTAGACAAAGCCTCCCACGCGCACCGCCTGGCTGTAGGGAAGATCGGCCCCGCTGAAGTTGAACCGCTCGATTTTCATGACAATACCTTTCCTGAATCATTTTGTACCCCCTTGGCGGCTAGACGAAAGGACGCCGCCAAAGATCACCGCCCTACCTGTAAATTGTCGCGCTGTCGGGGCCGGTTTTCAATCCTCGACCACAGACCCGCCCCGGCCCGCTTCAGGTCACTGCCATGCCGCAGCCCGGCGTGGGCGGGGCTACCCCGGCGGCAATTCCAGCCTCACAGCCAACATGCAGTATACTGTCAATTCTTAGCCTATGGCGTTGCTTGTAACCCAACGATAAGGGATTTCACCATGTCTGAGATGCCCCCACCCGGCGTCAACCAAGTTCACCAAATAGCCCAGGCCATCCAAGAACAGATCGGCCAGGTCATTGTGGGCAAGGCCCGCGTCATCGATCTGCTGCTGGTCGCGCTCTTTTGCGAAGGCCATGTCTTACTCGAAGACATGCCGGGGACCGGCAAGACCACGCTTGCCAAAGCGCTGGCACGCACGCTGGATTGCTCGTTCAACCGCATCCAGTTCACGCCCGACCTGCTGCCTTCCGACATCGTGGGGGTTACGGTCTTCAACCAGCGCGATACCCAGTTTGAATATCGCGCCGGGCCGGTCGTCGCCCAGATCGTGCTGGCCGACGAGATCAACCGCGCCGGGCCGCGCACCCAAGCCGCCCTGCTCGAAGCCATGGAAGAGCGCCAGGTCACGGTCGACGGGGTGACGCACCAACTGCCCTACCCCTACATGGTGCTCGCCACGCAAAACCCGATCGAGCTGGAAGGCACCTTCCCCCTGCCCGAAGCCCAGGTCGACCGCTTCATGATGCGCATGTCGCTGGGCTACCCGCAGCGCGAAGAGGAGCGCGAAATCCTGCACCGCTACCGGGCGCGGCGTCCTTTGGACGAAGTAACCCCGGTGATCAGCGCCGAGGATGTGGCTGCCGCCCACAAATTATGTCAACAAGTCTTTGTGCATCCGGCGCTAGAAGACTACCTGCTCGATCTGGTGCAGGTCTCGCGCACGACCCCGGAGATCGGGCTGGGCGTCAGCCCGCGCGGCACGCTGGCGCTCTACCGTGCCGGCCAAGCCCTGGCCGCCCTGCACGGGCGCGACTATGTCATCCCGGACGATATCCAGCAATTGGTCGAGCCAGTGCTGGCCCACCGCCTGATCCTGAGCGCCGACGCTCACCTGCACGGGCGCACCACCGCCGAGGCGATCCAAACCCTGCTCGGCAAGACCGCGGTCCCCGTGGAAGAAAGCTGGAGCGCGCATGTGGCGGCGTAGCGCGGCGCGGCGCGACCTTACGCAGCCGAAAAGCGCCCGACTATGAACGTATTTTGGTGGCTGGTGGCAGGCGGCCTGCTCCTGCTCAGCGCCTGGCTGCGCGACGAGTTGATCTTCCTCATGGGCCTCTTTTTAGGGCTGACCGGGGCCGTCTCGCTGCTGTGGGCGCGTATCTGCTTGTCCCAGGTCACATACACGCGGCGGCTGGGCAGCCATCGCCTCTTTGCCGGCGAAGAGACCGACATGGCCGTCGAGATCGTCAATGCCAAACCCCTGCCCTTGGCCTGGATACAGGCTGACGACGAGATGCCCGCCGCGCTCGACGTGATCGGAACCCAACTCACGCCCAGCCACCGGCCCAACCGGGTGCGCCTGACTAATCAACTGGCCCTACGCTGGTATGAGAAAGTGACACGGCGCTACCGGCTGCGCGTCGGCCAGCGCGGCGTCTACCGCTTTGGGCCGGTTGAACTGGTCTCCGGCGACATCTTCGGTTTTGTGATCAAGCGCGCCGAACTGGAGATCGCCGATCAACTGGTGGTCTATCCCAAGGTTGTGCCGCTGACGGCCTTGGGGCTGCCGTCGCGCCGCCCCTTTGGCGACCTGCAAACCCAGCGCCGCGTGGTCGAAGACCCGCTGCGCCCGGTCGGCGTGCGCGCCTATGCGCCGGGCGACAGCTTCCGCCATATCCACTGGAAGGCCACCGCCCACCGCCAGGCGCTCCAGACCAAAGTCTTTGACCCGTCGGCCAGCCGCCCGCTGGCAATCTTTCTCAACATCAACACGCACGAGCATCTCTATGAGGGCATCGACGCCGACCTCCAAGAATATGCCATCACGGCGGCGGCCTCACTGGCGCGCTGGGCCTGGGAAAACGGCCACGCCGTCGGGCTGTTTGTCAATTCGGTAGCGCAGTCTTCGGCCCAACGCATCCGCATTCGCCCGCGCAGCCACCCCGAACAATTGGTCACCATCCTAGAGGCGCTGGCGCGGGTGATCACCTACGGGCGCTGGCGCGTCGAGCAGGTGCTGCGCGCCGAAGCGCCGCATCTCCCCGGCGGCGCCACCATCGTCGTCGTCACCGCCACGATTAACGACACGCTGCGCCGCACCCTGCTCGACCTGCGCAGCCGCGAGTTTGGCGTAGTCGTGGTCGCGCTGGGCGAAGCGACCCAAAATCCCCGGCTGCGCGGCGTCCAGTACTATTCTATCGGCGGACGGGAGGAGTGGCATGACTTGGCCGCGCTGGCACTGGCTGAATGATGGGCTGATCCCGCTGCTGGTGGTCACGCTGCGCGTCTGTTGGCTGTGGCCGTGGCTCGAACTGCTGCGCTACTGGCTGGCATCCAGCGCGCCGCGCCCGCTGGTCCCGCTCTGGGCGATCTTCGGCCTCTTTATCTTGAGCATCTCGGCCACGCGCCTCGCCCTGACACGCACCGCCTCGCTGCGCCAGGCCCGCGCCTGGGTCATTGCAGCCGGGCTGGTCGCCGTGCTGGGGCTGTTGTGGTGGCAATATGCCGCCGCCCAATACCCCTTGTGGGATACGCGCTGGCTGCGGCTGGTGACCCATGCCCTCAGCGACTGGCTCTATGAAGTGCCGCCCGCCTTTCTCACCTTGGTGGCGGCCACGGTCATCTGGCTGCGCGGCGTGGTGGATGGGCAGCGCCCCATGCTGCGCGATGCCGTGTGGGGAGCCTTTACCACCGGCGCCATCGCGCTGGCCCTGCTGCTTCTGGCGGGCCACTACACGCCTGCCGGCTTGCCCGCGCACACCGAACGCTGGGTGCTCGCCTTTTTCATCGTGGGGCTGGCCGCGCTGGCGCTCTCCAGCCTCCAGCTTGCGCGCGCCGTGGGCCGCTGGGGCAGCCAAAAACAGAGCCAAGTGCGCCTCAACCGCTATTGGCTGTTGAGCGTGGCGATCGTGATCCTGCTCATGATGGGCGTGGGGCTGCTGCTGGGCGCGCTGATCACCCCCGGCGCGGTGGCGCAGGCGCTCAGTTGGGTGGGCGTCGTGCTGGGCTGGCTGGCGACGATCGTGGGCTATGTCTTTTTGGCCGTCACCTATGTGATCTTCCTCATCCTCACGCCGCTGATCGAGTGGATCCGCGGCCAGATGATGCAGCGCCCGCCGGCGCGCGAAGAGCCGATCGGGATAATGGACTGGCAAGAACGGCTGCGCGAGTTGAGCCGGCAGCCCGGCACGCCCATCCCGCCGGAAGCGATCGAATCGCTGCGCTGGCTCTGGCTGCTGGCGCTGTTGATCGCTATCGGCGTCGCCATCGCCATTGCCCTGCGCCTGATGCAGTTTGGCGACAGCGAGGGCGAGGACGAAACGCGCGAGAGCGTTTTCTCCGGCGCGCTGCTGCAAGATCAGCTGGCCGCGCTGTGGCAGGGCTGGATGCAGCGTCTGCGACGGCCCGCACAGACCGAGCCGGATCCCTATCTTTCGCTGGCGGGCGAAGAGGCCAACCGCCGCACGATCCGCGGCCTCTATCAGACGTTGCTCAGCCTGGCCGGGGCGCGCGGGCTGGCGCGTACCCCGCCGCAGACGCCGCGGAACTATGCCCGCACGCTGGCGGCGGAGTTCCCCGCCGATGAGCAGGACTGGCAGACCTTGACCGAGGCATATATGGAGGCGCGCTATGCCGGGCAGCCGCCTACGGCCCAGCAGGTGGAGCAGGCGCGCCAAGCGTGGTCGCGCCTATCGCCCCACCTCACCCCTCCGGATGAAGCCCGCACCCACTCTGCACGGCACGCCGAGGATAGAAAGAACGCGATCGATGAAACGGAGCAAACCGACAGCCCAGGAACTACAGGCCGCCGAGGGCAAGACGATCCATGACCTGATCGCCCCCGGCCTCCAGGTGCTCTTTGTGGGCATCAACCCCGGCCTTTTTTCGGGCGCAACCGGCCACCATTTTGCGCGGCCCGGCAACCGCTTCTGGCCGGCGCTGCACCTGGCGGGCATCACCCCGCGGCGGCTGGACCCCGCGGAAGAACAGGAGCTATTGGCGCTGGGCTATGGCATCACCGGCATGGTGCGCCGCGCCACCGCCACGGCGCAGGAGTTGACGCGCGAGGAATACCGCGCCGGGGCGCGACGCTTAGAGGAAACGGTACGCATCTACCGGCCCACGCTGATCTGTTTCTTGGGCATCGGCGCTTACCGCGCCGGGTTCGACCGGCCCAAGGCACAGTTTGGCCCGCAGGAGGAGGCCATCGAGGGAACGCCGGTGTGGGTGCTGCCCAACCCCAGCGGCCTCAACGCCCACTTCACCCTAGACGACTTTGGCCGGCTGCTGGCCGAGGTGCGAGAGGCCGCCGAGAAGTTATAGGGCCTGATATTCTTCCTCGCTGACCTGTTCCAGCCAGTCAACAGCCTTGCCGTCAAGCGCCTCCTGAATGGCGATATGCGTCATCGCCGTAGCCGGCGCAGCGCCATGCCAATGCTTCTCTCCTGGCGGGAACCAAACTACATCGCCAGGCCGGATCTCCTCAATCGGGCCACCCTCACGCTGTGCCCAGCCGCAGCCACCCGTCACAATCAACGTCTGGCCCAGCGGATGGGTATGCCATGCTGTTCGCGCGCCCGGTTCAAACGTGACCAGCGAGCCACGAACACGCGCAGGTTCAGGGGCCTCGAAGAGCGGGTCTACGCGCACGCTGCCGGTGAAGTAGTCTGCCTGCCCTTTGCCAGAGGGCCGTGAGCCGTT
>JADLFO010000252.1 GCA_020845455.1 Caldilineaceae bacterium | reverse complement strand
CTGATGCTGCCGCGCGATGCCTTTCTGCCCGGTATGGTCAGTTTCTTTGTGGCGCACCTGCTCTACATCGCCGCCTTCACGCGCCCGACCGGCTGGGCCTTAGCCCCGCTCGCGCTGGCGCTGCTGGCGCTCTTCGGGATCGTCTACGCCGCGCTGCTCTGGCCGAAGCTGGGTGCGCTGCGCTGGCCGGTGCTGGCCTATATTGCCGCCATCCTGGTCATGGCCTGGCAGGCCACCGGCCTGTGGCAGACGGCGGAGACGCCCGCCACAGGCCGCGCTGCGCTCGGCGCGCTCAGCTTTGTCGTGTCGGATGCGTCGCTGGCCTGGGATCGCTTTCGCCGCCGCTTCCACGCCGCACCCGCCGCGGTCCTCGCCACCTATTACCTGGCGCAAGCCCTGATCGCCTGGTCTGTCACCGGCTGACTTCCCCGCAGCCTGTTACCATCTGTCTGTGCTGCACGGCCGGCGACCGGCTCCCCACACCCCGGCCGCATGATCCGTAAGAGAAAGACCAAAGGAGATTCCCATGGACACTGTCATGACCGGTTTTGTACGCGCCGCCGCCTTGGACGACCTGCGCCGCCGCGGCTATCTCACCGCCCAACTGGGCGGGCAGACCGTCGCCCTCTTCTACCATCAGGATCGCGTCTACGCCGTGGACAACCGCTGCCCGCACATGGGCTTTCCGCTCGACCGCGGCACGGTGCGCGATGGCATCCTCACCTGCCACTGGCATCACGCCCGCTTTGACCTGGAGAGCGGCGGCACCTTTGACCAGTGGGCCGACGACGTGCGCGCCTTCCCGGTTGAAGTGCGCGACGGCCAGATTTATGTCGACACGTCGCCGCGCCGCGACCAGACCAGCCACCAGCGCGAGCGGCTCCAGATCGGGCTGGAACGCGATCTTTCGTTGGTGATCGGCAAAGCGGTGCTGGCGCTGATGGATGCCGGCTCGAAGGGGCTAGAGGCCTTTCGCGATGGGTTGGCCTTTGGCACGCGCTACCGCGGCATGGGCTGGGGCCAAGGGCTGACGATGCACGTCTGTATGATGAACCTGCTGCCCACGCTCCACGCCGAAGACCGCCCGCGCGCGCTCTATCATGGGCTGTCAGCGGTGGCGCGCGACACCGTGGGCCGCACCCCGCACTTCGGCGTGCCGCCGCTGCCCGGCGACAGCGGCGACCTGCCCACGCTCAAACGCTGGTTCCGCCAGTTTGTCGAAGTGCGCGACGCCGAAGGCGCAGAGCGCTGCATCGTCTCGGCCATCCGCGCCGGAGCCGACGACCGGCAGATGGCGGATATGCTCTTCGCTGCGGTTACCGACCACCGCTATATCGACATCGGCCACCCCGCCGACTTTACCAACAAGGCATTTGAAGCGCTCGACATCGCCGGCTGGGACTTGGCCGAGCCGGTCCTGAGCAGCCTGGTCAACGGCTATGCCAATGCCAGCCGCATGGAGGAATCCAACGCCTGGCGCTACCCGGTCGATCTGATCGCGCTGCTCGACCAGGCCTTTGAGCAGTTGCCCGCCGCCGTGGCCGAGGGTGAACAGCGCCGCGGCGCAGGCAGCAGCCAGTGGATGGGCCGCCGCGCCCTGGCCGCGCTGCTGCTGGAAGACAACCCGCAGGCTGCGGTCGATGCCCTGCTGGAGAGCCTGCGCGGCGGTTGTGCGCCCGCCGACCTAGCAAGCGCCGTGGCCTATGCCGCTGCGCTGCGTATCGCCCGCTTCCACACCAGCAATGAATTTGGCGATTGGGACACGGCGCTGCACACCTTCACCTTTGCCAATGCCGTCCATCAGGGGATGCGCCGCGCGCCCTCGGTTGAACTGCTGCGCGGCGTCTTCGACGCCGCTATGAGCGTCTATCTTGACCGCTTCCTCAACATCCCGGCGGCGCGGCGGCCGCAACCCAATGGCACAGCGCCTAGCGGGGATCAAGCGCTGCAGAATTTGAGCCGGCTGCTGGATCGCCAACAGCAGGTCAACCAGGCGGCGCAGGAGGTCGCGGGCTATCTGCACCACGACGGCGACCCCGCCGCGCTGCTGGCCGCGCTGGGCCACTTGCTCCTGCGCGAAGACCGCGACTTCCACACGATCCAGATGGTCGAGGCCGCCGTGCGCCAGCACAGCCTGATCGACGACGCCCAAGAACGCAGCCACCTGCTGATCGCCGCCGCCCGCTATCTGGCTGCGCACGCGCCCACCGTGCGCAGCCAAGGGCAGACCTACACCATCGCCCAACGGCTGCACCAGGGCGAACGGCTGTTTGAAGAAGACTAACCTGGAGCCTGCTGAGGATAAATGAAGCTGCAATCGGTCGAAAGTTTCACCGCAGGGCAGCGGATCGGCGTGGTGCGCGTGCGCGCCGAGGACGGCAGTGAGGGCTGGGGCCAGTTTGCGCCCAGCAACGCCGACATCACGGCCCTGGTGTTCCACCGCCAAGTCGCGCCGGTGGCGTTGGGTATGGAAATCTCCGACCCTCCCGCCGTGAGCCGCGCCGTGATGGCCGCCACCTATAAATTCCCCGGAACCTACGTCTGTCGCGCCCTGGCGGGGCTGGACACGGCGATCTGGGATCTGCTGGGCAAAGCCGCGGACAAGAGCGTCTGTGAACTGCTGGGCGGCAGGCCGCGCCCCTTCCCTGTCTACGGCTCGTCGATGCGCCGCGACACGACGCCAGGAGAAGAGATAGCGCGTTTGCAGCGGCTGCGCGACAGCTACGGCTATTCGGGGTTCAAGGTCAAGATCGGCAAACGCATGGGCTATGACGTGGACGAGTGGCCGGGGCGCACCGAAACGCTGATCCGCAGCGCGCGCGAGACCTTGGGCGCTGATGTCACCCTGCTGGCGGATGGCAACAGCGGCTTCACCCCCGCGCGCGCCATTGAAGTCGGACGGCTGATGGAAGCCTACGCCTTTAGCCATCTGGAGGAACCATGCCCCTACTGGGAGTTGGAATGGACGGCTGAGGTCGCGGCGGCCCTGACCATCCCTGTGGCGGGCGGGGAGCAGGATTACGACTTGAAACAGTGGGAACGGATGTTGGCAATGCAGGCGGTGGACATCTGCCAGCCGGATATCTGCTATCTGGGCGGGCTGAGCCGCACCTTACAAGTGGCGGCAATGGCGCAGCAGGCGGGTCTGCCCTGTGTACCCCACTCGTCAAACCATTCGCTAGTGATGGTCTTTACGCTGCACATGATGGGCGCGCTGACCAACGCCGGCCCCCACGCCGAGTTTTCGGTCGAGCCGCAGCCCACGGCCAGCGGTTTCTATGCCCCACGTCTGCAGGCGGTCGACGGCAAGGTGCAGATCCCCGACGGGCCGGGCTGGGGCGTGACAATTGACCCCGACTGGCTGGCCCAAACGGAACGCATGGTCAGCCAAATTGAGCTGCGCTGAACACGCCCGTTCGTCCGCGGCGTCTACAGGGCCAGGCGCTCCAGCCCAAAGATGGCGGTCGTGGAGAGCAGGTTCTTGACGCGGCCCACATGGACGCGCCGCCCATACGCCAGATAAACCTCCTCACGGATCGACACGTCGATCGTGTGGCAGAAGTGGGCAAAATCGGTAATGGTGAATGCCTGCCAACGCGGCACGTCATACCACGCCTGCGGCAGATCGGGGGCCATGGGGATCCGGCCCGTCAGCAGCAGTTCCAACCGGCAGCGCCAATGGCCCCAGTTGGAAAAGCTGACAATCGCCGACTTGCCCACGCGCAGCATCTCTTGCAGGATCATGGCCGGGTCGTCCAGATAGGGCAAGGTCTGTGCCAAGACAACCACATCCATGCTGCCGCTGGGGTAATCGGCCAGCCCCTCCTGCAAGTTGCCTTGGCGCACGCTCAACCCTTTGCGTACACAGGCCAGCACCCCCTCTTCCCCGATCTCGACGCCGCGGCCGCGCACCTGTTTGCCGCCCACCAGGTAATAGAGCAAATCGCCGTTCCCGCAGCCCAGGTCTAGGACCCGGGCACGCGGGGGGATCAGGTCGGCGATGACCTGTAGATCGGGGCGCAGCGGCGTCCCCACGCCCAACGCGGGCGCAAAGGTCGAGGTCACGCCGTCACTCCGTTGCGTGCCGGCACGGCCGGGGCTGCGACCGCAGGTGTGGCGGGCAGAGGCCGCTTCACCCCCTCCTCGCGCACCAATCGCTCCAGAAAGCTGCCGAGCAGGTTGGTCATGGTCTGCACTTCCAACAGAAAAGCGTCGTGTCCCCAGGTGCTTTGGATATCAAGATAGGTGGCGTCTGCGCCCACGGCCATCAGTGCGCTGACCAATTCCTTGCTGTGATAGCTCGGATAGAGCCAGTCGCTGGTGAAACTGACTACCAGGAACTTGACATCCTCGGCGTTGGCGAAGGAAGCCGCCAGCGACCCGCTCGGCCGGCTCAGGTCAAAATAATCCATCGCCTTGGTCACATAGAGATAGCTGTTGGCGTCGAAGCGGCGGGTAAAGCTGTTGCCGTTGTATTTGAGATAGCTCTCGATCTCAAACTCGGTCTCAAACTCATAGCCATAGCGTTCCAGACGGCGCAGCCGCCGCCCGAACTTTTGGTGCATCGACTCTTCGCTCAGATAGGTGATATGGCCCACCATGCGCGCCACGGCCAGCCCGGCGTCGGGCTTTTTGCCCAAGCCGTAGTAATCGCCGTTGTTCCAGGCCGGGTCGGCATAGATCGCCTGGCGGCCCACCTCGCTAAAGGCAATCAGCATGGGGCTGTGGTGCGCGGTCGTCGCCAGAGGAATGGCGGCGCGCAGGCGCGTGGGGTGGTGCGCCGCCCACTCCAAGACCTGCATCCCGCCCATCGAACCGCCGGCCACACAGAGCAGGCGGTCGATCCCCAGATGGTCGATCAGCTTGACCTGGGCGCGCACCATATCGCCGATGGTGACGACCGGGAAGCTCAGGCCATAGGCCCGGCCCGTCGCCGGGTTGACGCTCGACGGGCCGGTGCTGCCATAGCAACTGCCGATCACATTGCTGCAGATCACGAAAAAACGGTCGGTGTCAAAGGCTTTGCCGGGGCCAATGCACTCGTCCCACCAGCCGGGCTTAGGGTCATCGTCGCTGTGATACCCGGCGGCATGGGCGCTGCCGCTCAGGGCATGCACAATCAAGATGGCATTGCTGCGCTCGGCGTTCAACCGCCCATAGGTCTCATAGGCTATTGTCACCGGCCCCAGGCTCGCGCCGCTCTCCAGGCGCATGGGTTCATCCTCGGCAAAGATAAAAAACTGCGTCTGGACAAGCCCGACAGAGTGTTCACGTTCCATTCTGAGGCCCCCTACCTGTGCCCGCTAGACGGCTTACTTCGTGGCCGCAGCCAACGCCTGATCCAGGTCCCAGAGAATGTCGTCGATGTCCTCCAGACCGATACTCAGGCGGATGAAGTCCGGCGTCACGCCGGCGCTGCTCAGTTCTTCGGCAGACAACTGGCTGTGAGTCGTGCTCGCCGGGTGGATCGCCAAGCTCTTGGCATCGCCCACATTCGCCAGATGGCTAAACAGCTTGAGGCTGTTGATGAACTTGCGCCCCGCCTCGACGCCGCCCTTGATGCCAAAGCCCATGACCGCACCCGCGCCCTTGGGCAGATATTTCTTGGCGCGTTCGTGGTCGGGATGGCTCGGTAGGCAGGGATGAGTCACCCACTCGACCGCGGCGTGGTCGTCGAGGAACTTGCACACCGCCTCGGTGTTGGCGACATGCCGGTCCATGCGCAGGCTGAGCGTCTCGATACCCAAGAGCGTGTTCCAACTGTTGAAGGGCGCTTGGCACGCGCCCACATCGCGCAAAATCTGCACGCGCGCCTTGATGATAAACGGCGGCAGCGGCAGATCGGCATAGACCAGCCCATGATAGCTGGGGTCCGGTTCGACAAAATTGGCAAAACGCCCGCTGCGCCAGTCGAAATTGTTGCCGTCCACGATCATGCCGCCAATCGCCGTGCCGTGGCCGCCGAGAAATTTGGTAGTGCTGTGTACGACGATGTTAGCGCCCCATTCGATAGGCCGGCAAAGATAGGGCGACGCAAAGGTGTTGTCGATCATCACCGGGATATTGTGCGCCTTGGCAATCGCAGCCACCTCTTCAAATGGGAAGACCGCAATATCAGGATTGCCCAGCGTTTCACCATACAGAATCTTGGTGTTGGGGCGGATCGCCTTCTCAAAACTGCCGGGGTCACTGGGGTCCACAAAGGTGGCCTCGATGCCCATGCGCGGCAGCGTGTAGTTAAATTGGTTAAACGTGCCGCCATAGAGCCGGCTGCTGCTGACGATGTGGTCGCCCGCGCTGCACAGCGTCATGATCGCCATCAGCTGGGCGGCGTGCCCACTGCTGGACGCCAGACCGGCAGCCCCACTTTCCAGGCTCGCCACGCGCTGCTCCAGCACATCGGTCGTCGGATTCATGATCCGGGTATAGATGTTGCCCAGTTCGCGCAGGGCGAAGAGGTTGGCGGCGTGCTCGGTGTCGCGGAACTGGTAGCTGGTGGTCTGATAGATGGGGACGGCGCGGCTGCCGGTCGCCGGGTCGATGGGTTGGCCGGCGTGCAGTTGGCGGGTCGCAAAGCCAAATTCACGTTCTGTACTCATGCGTAACGCTTCCTCTCTCGGTTCCTCTTGACGATTGATTTTCTTGACAGTTGATTGTCTCGGCGGTAATGCGGTTCTCGTTCTGTATCCGGGTGGCTGTATCCGGGTGGCGTCCGGGGTGTGGCAATTGGGGTGCGGGAGCGCCAATCAAAAACCCCCTTATCTGAGCGATAAGAGGGTCGGTAGCTTTGACTTTGGGCGGCTCATCCAACGCGGCCAAAACCGTTTGGCGCTATCGTGGATGAGCAGAAAGGTCGCCACACTTTCTCTCATCTTCCAGAACTCGTCTGCCGGATTTGGCACCCTGGCGCGTCGCCACGCTTCGTTGCGCTGCGCTGCCGGGTTGCCGAGGTTTCATCGGGCCGGTCCCTCCACCTCTCTGGATAAGAGCGTGCTATTCAATTGTTGGGCGATCATAGCCCAAGGCCGCGCCGATGTCAAACCGGATGGGTGTCAAACCGCGCGGCGCTTCGATTCACCTATTGCAGCCGCAAAGTTTGGCCGGGCTGCAGCAGCGAGTTCTCGGTCAGCCCGTTGAGCGCCAGCAGTTGCTGCCAATCCAGGCCATGCTGCAGCGCGATGCTGACGATGGTTTCGCCATCGGCCACCGTGTGCAGGGCGGCAGGGGCGGCGGCAGGTTGAGCCGCAGGTTGCGCCGCCGCAGCAGGCGTAGACGTGAAGCTGGTAGGGATATTGGCGCTCACCGCCTTTTTCTTGGGAACCTGGATCTCCTGGCCGATCTGGAGCAACACTTGTTCGCCAAACCCGTTGAGCGACGCCACTTCTTGCCAGGTCACCCCCCGGCGCCCGGCGATAGTAAAGAGCGTATCGCCCGCTTGTACGGTATATGGCTCACTCTCCACCGGCGGCACAGGTTCCGCCGCAGGGGCCGCACCGGCAGCCTCCGCGGCTGCGGGCGCACCGGCCACGGGCGCATTGGCTCCCGGCAGCCGGATCACCTGCCCGATCTGGAGCAAGGCGTTCTCGCTCAACCCATTGGCCGCCGCCAAATTTTCCCAAGCAGCGCCATAGGCCAGGGCCACGCTGAGGAGCGTATCGCCGGGGCGGATGGTGTAATCCATCCCTTCGGCGGGGATGGTTAGGGGCTGCGCGGGAGGCGGCGCGGCTGCGACAGGCGGGGGCGCAGCTTCCGCCGGGGCCGCGGCCGCGACCTCTGCCTGGGGTTCAGCCGGAGCTTCGGCAGCAGGCGCATCGCCGCTGTTGCCGGAGAAGACCGTGACAAAGATCATCTCGCCGTTGCGTGCGCCCACGCCGACGCCGATCTCCTGCCAGTTGCCGTTGAGGATATTGACGCGGTGAACGTAGTCGTTCATCCACCAGGTCATGGCCCCCGCCACCGAGGTGGATGAGACCCAGTTTTCGCTGACCCAGGGGTTTTGGGCATAGCCAGTGCGCGCCACCCGCATCTCGACGGTGGAGCCGTCGCTGCCGTAATGGCCGTAGACATAGTTGTTCGCCATGTCGACGACATGGCCCTGGGCTGCTTGGTTGAGCAAGGGATCGACCGCCAATGGCCCAAGGCCAGCATCGACGCGCGCCTGGTTCACAGCCGCGGCGACCGCCTGGGCAGCTTCCGACAACCCGCCGTCTTGGGCGTGGAGCGTCTGCGGGATCAGGAGCAGGAAAACGGTGAGTAAGCCGGTCAGACACCCATGCAAGGGATGCAAACGGCGCGACCGGCAGGGCGCTGTTTCGTCCATACGGCGGGCATCGTAACAGAGCTTCCCAAAATGGACAAATCGTTTTAGACCAAACCCAGACCGCACCCGGACCGTTTGCCTACATCCGGTTGGAAAACGCAGAGGGATCGCCCGCTAGACCGGCGTGATCTCGCCGCGCCAGACGCGCCCGCCCAGCGTCACGACGTCGAGCCGTGTCGCGGCGGCGCGCACATAGACCACCGGCCGGCGCTCCGGCAGATCGGCGGCGCGCCGCCAGATCACCCCCTGATCTGCCGAACAATAGAGTGCGCGCGTCGTCGCTGCCCACAGCGATCCATCCATCGACGCGGTCAACGCCGTGATTGGCTCGTCGGGCGCGAAAAAGCGCTGGCTCGCGTTCCAGGCCTGCGCGCGACGATCCCAGCGCAGCGTGATCAGCCGGTGTTGGGCCGCCAGCCACAGATCATCTGCACCAGGCCAGAGCGCCAGCATCGAGGGGATGTCCGTCTCCAGCCCGGCCACATTGGCCCACGCCCCCGCGCGACGCAGCCAGACGTCGACCGCGTATGGGCCTTGTGCCTGCGCCTGTGGTTCCTTCGCTTGGATTGTGAGGGCCAGCGCTGCCGCTTCGCCCGCCGCGTCCTGGGCGGGCAGCGCACGCAGCAAGGACTGTCCCTGCCACGGCCCGGTGATCTCCTGCCACGTCGCACCGCCATCGCCGGCATAGAGACGGCCTTCCGCCGTGTAGGCCAGCCGCGCCGCGCCGCCGTGCGCCACCTCTACGGCCAAGAGCGGGCCGGCAGACAGGCCAGGCGCATCGACCTTCTGCCACTGCCCCTGTGTCCACTGCCCCTGCGTGAGGTCGAGCGACCACAGCCCGTCGCCGGTCGCCGCCCAGATCGACGCGGCCCCCTCCCCTGGCTGCGCCGCCACGGCGAAAAGCCCCTCTACCTCTGGCGGGGCCAGCGGCTGCCAGGTGACGCCGCCGTCCATCGACGCCGCCAACGCCCCGTTCATATCCAGGGCAATCCACCCTACATCGGAGACGGCGACCAAAGGTGGCACATGCAGCGGTGGCGTAGCCGTCTGCCGCCAGGCGCGGCCATCCGCCGCGGCCAGCAGCGCACCATCCCAATACGCGCCCGCCGCCACACAATCCGGCCCGGCAGCCAGCGCCAACACACCGGGATGCGACCCGGCGGCCTCCTCCCATTGCCCGGCGGACGCGTCTGCCACAAACAAACCCCGGTCGGTGGCCGCCGCCAGCCCCTGTCCTTCCCCCAGACAGGCCAGCGCGTTGATGCTCTGCCCGGCCAGCGCCGCGCCATAGAGGGACCAACTCTCGCCGCCGTCGGTCGAGCGGTAGACGCCCTGCGCTTCCAGCCCGGCATAGAGGGTACGGTCCTCGACAAAGTTGGGCGAAACTGCCAGCGCCTGCACCGGCGCATCGGGCAGGCCGATGCCCGCCTCGCGCCAGGCGCGGCCCTGGTTGCGCGAGCGATACAGCCCGCCGCCCGCCGTGCCGGCCCAGACCAACTGGCTGGCGGCGAAATCCGGCGCACAGGCCAAGCACAGCACATCCGCGTCGATCAGCCCGAAATTGCAGCTTTCCCAGCTTGCGCCGCCGTCCAGGGAGCGGAAGATGCCCTCACTTGTGCCCACAAAGAGAATGCCGTCATCGGCAAAGGCGGACGAGGCGCACAGCACCGCCGCCACGCCCAGCCCGGCCCAGCTTGTCACCTCGGCCCAGGCCACGCCGCCATCGCCGCTGCGATAGAGACGGCCTGTCTCTGTGGCGGCAAAGGCTGCGGGCCAGTCCTCCTCGGCCGTCCCGGCGTAGGCGACGGCCACAACGCCGGGGTCGGCCATCACGGCCCAATCTTCGTGCCAGGAAAGCCCCCCATCGTCTGAGCAGATCAGACCGGCGCGCGTGGCGGCCAGGAGCCGTGTCTTGCCGTGCGGGCCGCGCGCCGCGGCCACGCCGACCACTGTGCCGCCGGGCCATGCGCCGGCCGCGCGCCATTGCCAGGTTTGTGGGGATGTTGGTTCGGTTGTCACAGGTTCGATTGTCACGGGCGAAAATCCACTTGTTCGCTGCGGTTGGAACGGGGTCTGTGTATCAGCACCGCGGTCGTCACGGCCATCAGCGCGCCGCTGACCGCCGTCTCCAGCGCCACCTGCAACACCTTGACCGGGTCGACGATGTTGGCCGTGGCGCTGTCGGCATAGTCCCCGGTCACCACATCATAGACCGCGCCATGGCGCCGGCTGCGCAGCGTAGCGAGGATCGCTTCCGGCCCGAAACCGGAATTTTGCAGAATAGCGCGCAGGGGCGCGGCCAGGGCATGCGCCATGATCTGCGCGCCAGGCTGCTGCTCGTCGGGCAGGTCGAGCCGCTCCAGCACAGGCAGACAGGCCAGAAACGCCGCGCCGCCGCCCGGCACAACGCCGCCCTGCAGCCCCAGCCGCACCACATGCACGGCTTCGGCGGCGCGGTCTTTCAAATAGTCACGCTCGCTTTCGGTCGCGCCGCCGATCTCCAGCAGCGCCATGCCGCCCAACAGCTTGCCGGCGCGCTCCACCAGCCGGTTGCGCTCGCGGCCATAGGCTGCATTGGGGATCCGGCTGCGCAGACGGGCGCTGCGCTCACGCATGGCCGCCGGGCGGCCCCTGCCGCCGATCACCGTAAAACCGGAGCGGATGGCCTGCACCTCGCGCGCCTGGCCCAGATCGGCCAGGGTCACATCCTGCAGGCGGTCGGCCTTTTCGGCCACGATCACGCGCCCGCCGGTCATCACCGCCAGGTCATGCAGCACCTCGGTCTTCTCCGGCCCCAAGCCCGGCGCTTTGATCGCCAGCGTGGGCAGCACCCCGCGCACCTTGTTGGCGACCAGAATGCTCAAGGCGTCGCCGCCGATCTCCGGCGCGATCACCACCAGACCGCGCGTCCCGGCCTGGCGCACCGCCTCTAGCGCAGGCAGCAGTTGCTCTGCTTGGCTGAGAGAATGGTTGGTATAGAGGAGATACGGCTCTTTGAGGATCGCTGTGCCGCCGTCCGTCGTGAAATACGAGGAGGCCCAGCCCTGGTTCCATGAGACGCCGTTGATATAGCGCACGTTGTGGCCGCGGCCAAAATGCGTGCGCACATCCACCGCGCCGTAGGGGCCGACCACGTCGAAGACCTCCTCGACGAAGCGGCCCAAAGTGTCGTCGCGCGTGATCGACGCGGCCAGGGCACGGATGCGCTCCGGCGTATCCAGCGGGCGCGCCAGCTTACCCAGTTCATCGCTCACCGCCTGCGCCGCGCGCTCCAGCCCACGGCGCAGGAGCATGGCATTATGGCCCGCAGCCAGATAGCGGTCGGTCTCGTCGACCAGGGCGCGCGCCAGCACCACCGCGGTGGTCGAGCCGTCGCCCACCGCCTCCTCCACCTGCCAGGCGATCTGGCGCGCCAGCAGCGCGCCCATGCTCTCAAAACGGTCGGGCAGCCCGACAAAGCGGCGCGCGATCGTCGCGCCGTCGTCCAGCAGTTCGGGCGGGCGGCGCGTGTTGTCGCGGGTGACGGCCACCAGCCGACCGCGCGGCCCCAGGGCAACGGCCATGGCATCGGCCAACTGGTGGAACCCATGGCGCAGCGCGCGCCGCGAGCCAGGTTCAAAGGCAAGACGAGGATGGGACATGCAGACAACCTTGGTGCGCGGCGCTCCTGGCGAGGGACGCCGCAGCCTCAGCAATAGCGAATTGGATACAAACTAGCGCAGATAGCAGCGGGCGCAGGTCGCGCGGCGCGGCCATGCGCCATTATACCGGCGCATGGCGCTTCAACCAAGCGCAGGGCCTGCTGCCTGGCGTTTTGCCCCCTCGCCAATGGACATCTGCCCCGCTTCCCACTATAATAGCCCAGAAGCCGCGGCGAACTAGCCAAGCAACAGCGAAGCAAGCGCGATGCCAAGCGCCGCAACCAGCGCGGGATCAACATGCAACCCCATCAGGGCGAGCCGCCTTGGCCCTGTCTACTAACCACGCAGAAAGGAATTCCGACCATGTCTTATGAAGCGAAGCTGCGCGAGCTGGGTTATACCATCCAGATTTCCGACCTCAACATGGGGCGGCTGATGGGTGCGGTACGCACCGGCAACCTGGTCTATACCTCAGGCAACGTCTCGCGCTTTGGCGACCAGCAGATCGTCGGCAAGGTGGGGCGCGACCTGACCGTCGAAGAGGGCTATGAAGGCGCACGGCTGGCCGCGCTGAGCTGCATCCAGGCCGTCCACTCGCTGGTCGGCGTGGACAACGTCGTGCGCGTGGTCAAGGTCCTGGGCATGGTGAATGTCGCGCCCGACTTTGCCAACACGCCGGCGGTGATCCACGGGGCCAGCGACCTGCTGTTGGAGGTCTTTGGCGAGGCTGGCCGCCATGCGCGCAGCGCCGTGGGGATGCAGATCCCGTCCGACTTTGCGGTCGAGGTCGAGGTTATCTTCGAGGTCAAATAGCCCCCAGGCCGGGCGGCGAATCGAACGGGGGATGTGGGCGTGGCGGCGACAGCGGCCGCGCCCCTTTTTGTCCTGACGGCTGATTCTCAGATCGCCCCAGCGCGGCGCGCCCGGCCCAATCGTGACCTATCCTGTCGCAGCTAGCCATTCATAAGGAGGAATGATGGCTTTTCAATCGGTTTCACACCGCCCGCTCTATACGGCCCACGACCTGACGCCGGTTGGCGGCTTTACCGACGGCATCGAAGGCCCCGGATGCGATGCGCGCGGCCATCTCTATACAGTCAATTTCGCACGCCAGCATACCATTGGCCGGGTGACGCCTGCGGGGGTGGCCGACATCTTCCTGGAGCTGCGCGGCGGCAGCATCGGCAACGGCATCCGCTTTAACAGCGAAGGCCATATGTTTATCGCCGATTACACCAACCACAACATTCTGCGCGTCAACATGGTCGCCTGCGCCTACGCCACCACTCTGGAAGCGCGCAACGCCGCGGTCGACGTCTTTGCGCATGGACCCAGCATGAACCAGCCCAACGACATCGCCATCAGCGCCAACGATACCCTCTTTGCCAGCGACCCCAACTGGGCGGAATCCTGGGGGCAGATCTGGCGGATCAGTTCCAGCGGCTCGGTGACGCTCCTAGAGACGCGCATGGGCACGACCAACGGCATCGAGGTCAGCCCCGACGAGCGCACGCTCTATGTCAACGAGACGGTACAGCGCAATGTCTGGGCCTATGATCTCACCCCCAGCGGCGAGGTCAGCAACAAACGGCTGTTGATCAAGTTCGACGATTACGGCATGGACGGCATGCGCTGTGACGTGGCGGGCAATCTCTACATCACCCGCTGGGGCAAGGGCACAGTCGTCAAGGTTTCGCCCCAGGGCCAACTGCTGCAGGAGATCGCGCTCACCGGCAGCAAGTGTACCAATATCGCCTTTGGCGGGCCAGACGGCTGCACCGCCTATGTGACGGTCGCCGACCGCGGCAATATCGAAACCTTCCGCGTGGAGACGCCGGGCCGCGAGTGGCAGCTTGCCCAACGGCGGCGCTAAATCTTCTGCTTTCGGACCTAGTGAGGAGCCATCTGTGAGCAATCTTTCAGGGCAGGTCGCCATCATCACCGGCGCGGCGCACGGCATCGGACGCGCCACCGCCACGCTGCTGGCAGGTGACGGCGTCAAAGTCGCCGTGGCCGATATTCAGGACACGCTGGGACAAGAGGTTGTGGCGGAGATCAGCGCCGCCGGCGGCGAGGCGCTCTATCTCCACACCGATGTCGGCAGCCACGCCGACATTCAAGCAACGGTCGAACAAGCCGCCGCCCATTTTGGCCGGCTGGACATTGTGGTCAACAACGCCTATTGGTCGGCACGCGGCACCGTGGAAGAGCTGTCCGAGGCAGACTGGGACCGCTCGATGGATGTGATGCTCAAGGCGATCTATCTCTTTGCCAAACACGCCTTCCCGATCATGGTGCAGGGCGGCGGCGGCACGATGGTCAACCTCGCGTCGATCCACGGCCACGCCGCGGCGCACCGCTATGGCGTCTATGCCGCGGCCAAGGCGGGGGTGATCAACCTGACGCGCTCGCTGGCGATCGACTACGGGCACTCCGGTATCCGCGTCAATGCCGTCTGCCCCGGCTGGATCATGACGCACGGCGTGCCCGACGACCCGGAGTTGATACGCCGCGTCGCCGCCATGTACCCGGTGGGCCGCGCCGGCCAACCGCTGGACATCGCTAAGGTGATCCGCTTCCTGGTGTCGGACGAGTCAAGCTTTGTCAACGGCCATGCCATCGTCGCCGACGGCGGCCTGACCGCGCAGTTACAGGACTCGCTGATCCATGTGGTGATGGATCTCTACGAGCCTAAGCCCTAGACCGCCCATCAACAGCCGCTCGCGCCAATCAAAACGGGGGAACCGGAGCGACCGATTCCCCCGTATGTGTTGCTCGGCCGGCCGCGTTACTTCGCCGGCTTCAGGTTGACAAAGGTCTTCTGAAGCTCCCACTGCCAGGAGTGGGGGAAGCCATAGGGATCCTCCTGAGAGGGCCAGCCGGTCCAATACTCGGTGCTCATCGGATAGCGGATGATCAACTGCCCTACATAGACGTCGGGCATCTCGCTCACCCAAATGTCCATTGCCTGGACAAAGAGGTCCATCAGCGCCGGGTCGTCGGCCTGCAAGGGAGCGATCTGCTCGACCAGCGCGTCATACTCGGCGTTCTGCCAGCGTGAAGTCGCCCACCAGATCGGCGCAGGTTCGCCGGTCGGGCGGAAATATTCGCCGGTGTAGATGGCAAGCATGAAATAGGGGTCCATGCCCAAGACGCCGCTGGGGCCTTTGCAGCCAAACGATTCAAGCTGTTCGCCGGTCTGCACCGCGCTGCCCAACCCAGGCGAGGTGTCGAAGGTAGCGTCAAAGCCCGCATCGCGCAACTGCTGCGACAAGGGCGGGCCATAGCCCTTCAGCCATTCCGGGACATAGATATTCATCTTGAAGGTCGCGCCGCTGCTGTCGGCCCACAGCCCGTCGGCGTTCCTGGTATAGCCCTTGCCCTCCATGATCTCGGCGCTCTTCTCCAACTGCGGGGCGACGCCGTAGCCATACTTATCAAAGATCGGTTGGAGCGCTTCTTCAAACGGCGCAAACCAACCATAGGGCGTGAACTGATGGAGCGCGGGCACGCCTGCCCCTGCCTCGGCCAGTTCCACCAACTTGGCCCGATCCAGCGCATAGGAGATGGCCCAGCGAATATCCTTATCGTCATAGGGCGCTTGGCTGGCGTTGAGGTTTAGGTCGATCGGACACCAGTCCAGATAGCCATAGGGCGGCTCCTGGCCGGTGAAGGTCATGACCTTGGGGTTTTGCGCCAGCACGGTCTTGAGCGTCGAGACCTGCATGATCGGCCCCATGTCGATCTGGTTGGTGATCAGAAGCTGGGCGGCCTGGCTTTCGTCTTGGGCGGGCAAGTAGATGATGCGCTCCACCTGGGGCTTTTCGCGGAAACCGGTCTCCAGCGCCCACCAATCCTCGCGCAGATCATAGACCTTTTGCTGAGGCGACGCCGCGACCAGTTTGTATGGCCCCGTCCCCAGCGGCCAGCCTTTTCCCAGGTCAAAGTTGGTAAACTCCAACGGGCTTTGATCCTTCCACACGTGCTCCGGCAGGATATGGATGCCGTGGTTGGTGGTGAGCGTGGTCGCCCAGAAAGCCGGGTTGGGCTTATTCAGTTTCAGCGTGACGGTTAGGTCATCCACCTTGACCGCCTCAGACAAGAAGGCCGGCAGGTCGGCCAGATGCACCATGCTGGCGGCGTTGTCACGCAGCATGTTAAAGGTAAAGACAACATCGTCGGCGTTCAGCGGCTCGCCGTCGCTCCACTTCACGCCATCACGCAGATGCACGGTGATCTCGGTGAAGTCGTCGTTGTACTCCCAGGTCTCGGCCAGATAGTTCTCGTACTCGCCGGTGAGCACGTTGAACATGATCAACGGCTCTTGCGTAGCCGGCAGCGTGCCGGTGTGGAAACCTGCATCCGAGCCAGGGATATACGGGTTGTGATTGTTGAAGAGCGTATACTGGTTTGGCCCGCCCGCCATGATGATCAGCGTGCGCTCGCGCGGGACTTCGCGCAGTTCGCCGGCGGTTTCGGCAGGGGCGGCAGCCTCGCTGCCCGCGGCCGGTTCAGCCGCGGGCGCTTGCCCGGCTGGGGCTGCCGGTGCGGCACAGGCCGCCAGGAGCAGCAGCATAAGCAGGGCAGCCAGCCCAATATACAATCCGCGTGGCTTCATAATGGTCATCCTCCTCGTCTCCTCTTGATCTTGGTCTTCAAGCGTATTGGACTTTTTGAGGGCCAACACGAAAAGCACGCCAGCAAACGGATAGGTAGGAGCGTTTGTGCGGGCACTTGTGGACACCGGCCATGCCGCAGGGCACAGCCGGGCTACACCTCCTTTCCGGGCACGGCCCGGTGTGGCTATGGCAATCGGGGCCGGCAGGAAACACCGGCATGAGAGAGCAAAAACGTGACCCGCGCCCGGCCATGCCTAAGCGAACAGGCGGTTGAGCGCGTCCCCCGGCAGCACCGGCGCGTCTTGGTGCAGATAACACGCGCTGGCGCGCGTCGCGTCGACCTGATAGAGCGGCGGAGGCTGCTCCGTGCAGATCGCCATGGCGTGGGGGCAGCGATCGACAAACTTACAGCCGCCCTGCGTGCCGTTTTTCGCCGCGGCGCTGACCTCGATCCGGTTTTTGCCCCACACATGTTCCAGGTCCGGCCACGGGATCGAGTCCACCAGCAGTTGGGTATAGGGGTGGCGCGGGCGCTTGATCACATGGTCCACATCGCCCACTTCGGCGATCGAGCCGCGGTAGAGCACCAAAATATCGTTGCTCACATGATAGGCGGTCGTCAGGTCATGGGTAATGTAGAGGATCGAAATGCCATGCTCCCGGTTGAGTTTACGCAGGCTTTCCAAGATCGTAGCGCGCAAGGACGCATCCACCATCGAAACCGGTTCGTCGGCGATGATCAGACGCGGCTTCATCAGCAGGGCGCGTGCCACCATGACGCGCTGGCGCTGGCCGCCGCTCAACTGGTGCGGATAGCGCCCCAACGTCTCATCGGGCTGTAGGCCCACATCTGCCAGCGCCTGCTCCATCAGGCGCACGGCCTCGCCGCGCGAGTGCGCCAGCCTGAACTTACCGATGGGAACCTCCAGCACATGGTCAATTGGATAAAAGGGATTGTAGACCGAGAACGGGTCTTGGAAGACGGCCTGGATCTCGCGCCGATAGCCGGACTGCTCATCACGGTTGAGGCGGCGCGTGTCCTTGCCCCGATAAAGCACCTGGCCCGATGTCGGCGTCAAG
This sequence comes from Caldilineaceae bacterium, assembly GCA_020845455.1. Lineage (GTDB taxonomy): Bacteria > Chloroflexota > Anaerolineae > Caldilineales > Caldilineaceae > QEUY01. The sequence continues at coordinate 36,480 of JADLFO010000252.1, read as the reverse complement.
AACCCCATGAGAATCATGCCCAAGGTCGTCTTGCCGCTGCCGCTCTCCCCGGCCACTGCCCTGACCGACGGGCGATCTGCGTCGATGATCAGCGACAGATTATCCAACGCCACGGTATGGCGTTTGTACAAAAAACCGCTGCCAAAGACCTTGCTCACGTTGCGCAGTTCCAAAAAGGGCGTCATCGGATCCCCTCCTGGGCGGGGGCTGCGGCGGTGCGGACTTCGTCATAGAGATGGCACGCCACTTGCCACTGGGGGTGTATCTCCATCAGGGGGGGCGTCGCGGTCCGGCAGACCGCCATAGCCTGAGGGCAGCGCACATGAAAGAGACAGCCCGCCGGGGCATTGAGCAGCGAGGGCGCGACGCCGGGGATGCCGGTCAGTTCTCCCTTGTCGTCCAACTTGGGCAGGCTCTTGATGAGCAGTTGCGTATACGGGTGCAGCGGGTCGCGGAACATGGCGCGTACATCGCCCATCTCGGCCAACTTGCCGCCATACATCACGGCCAGCCGGTCTACAAACTGCACCATCAGCCCCATATCATGGCCGATCAAGATCACCGCCGCGCCCAACTCCTCTTGCACCCTTCCGATCGTCTCCATGACCTGGCGCTGGATCACCACGTCGAGCGCGCTGGTCGGCTCGTCGGCGATGATCACCTTGGGGCGCAGCGAGATCGCAATGGCGATGCAGACACGCTGTTTCATGCCCCCGCTCAGTTCGTGGGGATACATGTTGGCGACGCTGCGGTCCAGGTCAACCCAGTCCAGCACTTCAGCAACACGCGTATCGATCTCTTGTTTAGACAAGGCGGGGTCATGGGCGCGCAGACCGTCCACGATCTGCTGGCGGATACGCACCACCGGGTTCAGCGAGTTCATTGCCCCTTGCGGGATCATGGCGATCTGGTCGAGACGCACGCTGCGCATGGCGTCCTGCGAGAGCTTGACCAGGTCTTGCCCACCCAGCAGCACCTGGCCGCCCTCAATCCGCCCCGGCGGTTTGATCATGCGCATCAACGCCAGCGCCATGGTCGATTTACCGGAACCGGACTCGCCCACCAGCCCCAGGCGCATGTTTGGCCCCAGGCTAAAGCTTACCCCGTCTACGGCCTTCACCGGACCGCGCGCCGTGTGATAGTAGACACGCAGGTCTTTGACTTGCAGCACCGGCGCTTGAGAGGCTGGGGCTTTGGAGAATGAGGCTTTGGACAGAGGCGAAGTCATGCGGCCCTCCGCAGTTTGGGGTTGGCGACCTGGTCTAGTCCCATAGACATGAGAAAAAGACCGATGAAGGTTGCGATGATCATGGCGATGGGCGGCGCCCACCACCACCACAGCCCCCGCAGCACCGACGTATAGTAGAGCGACCAGTAGATCGTCATCCCCAACGTCGGCTCGTTTTGCGGGCCAAGCCCCAGCGCTTCCAGACCGATCGTCGCCAGGATGGCCGCGCCCACCGCGCTGACAAAGCTGGCGGCGAGATAGGGCAGTAGGTTGGGCATCAGTTCGCGAAAGATAATCTCCAGCCCGTTCATGCCCGACAGACGGCCCACCAGCACAAACTGGCGTTCGCGCAGGGTCAATACCTGGGCGCGAATGGTGCGTGTCGGCCACATCCACGCCAGCGAGGCCACCACCAGCGCCATCATATTGACGCTCACCGCGCCGCGCAGCGTGGTAGCGATGACCACCAGAAAGAGCAGACCGGGAATCGTCAGCAGCACATCCGCCGCCCCTTTGAGCAGCGTATCCACCCAGCCGCCAAAATAGCCGGCCAAGAAGCCGAACAGCGTGCCCAGCCCCAGCCCTATCATCCCCGCCACAAAGCCGATGCGCAACGTCAACGGCGTGCCGACAACCATCATGGCGAGGATATCGCGGCCTACGGTATCGGTACCCAAGGGATGTTCCCAGGACGGTTTTTGGTCGGGCATGGCCGAGCCGACCTTGGCTAAGTCTTCGTCGACAAAGATCGACATGACCGGCCCAAAGAGGATCACGACCATCAAGACGGCCAGACCACTGATCAACAGGGGGTTGCGCGCCAGGCGCAGCCAGTTTCGCAGTGAGGCATTCATGACAAGCGCCTTATCGTCGCTGATAGGAAATGCGCGGGTCGAGCAGCGGATAGAGCAGATCCATGATGAGGGTTGCCAGGCCAATCGCCAGGATCAGCATCATAACCACCCCATAGATCACAAAGTAGTCAAAGGTCTGAATGGCCCGATAGAGGACCGTTCCCACGCCCGGGTAGCCAAAGACTACCTCGACCAACACCGCGCCGGAGACAATAAACCCCAACGAAAGCGCCAGCGCCGTAGTCTGGGGCAGCAGCGCGTTGCGCAGCGCATACTTCATAAAGATATCGCGATCTTTGAGTCCTTTAGCTTCGGCGAAGGCAATGTAGTCCTCCTCCAGTCCGGAGATCATCATGCCGCGCATACCGATGGCCCAGGTCCCCAGCGAGGCGAGGACAATCGAGAGCGCCGGTAGGATCGAATGCCAGGCCGCATCCATCAGAAAGCTCCAGCTCATGTTCGGTATGCCGCCCAAGGTATAGCCGCCGCTGAGCGGGAAGATCTTAAAGGTGAAGGCCAGGAAATAGACCAAGATCAGCCCCAGCAGATAGAAAGGCACGGCGGACATAGTGAGCAGCGGGGCCAAGATCACATTGAGCGCGCCGGGGGCGCGCGGCCAGGCGATCAGCGCGCCGAGCAGCGTGCCGATGCCAAACGCCAACAGCGTAGCCAAGAGCAGCAGCCCAATCGTCCACGGCAGGGCGCGCATAATGATTTCCAGCACGCGGCTGGGGAAATTGGCGATCGAGACGCCGAAATCCAAGCGCGCCAGATCGCGCAAATAGCTGAGGTACTGGCGCCAGAGCGGCTGGTTTAGACCAAACTTCTCCTCATAGGTGGCGACGATCTTTTCCATATCGGTCTTGCCCGCCCCGCCAAATGAGACTGCCTGGAGCAGCTTTTCGCGGATCGGGTTGACCGGAGCCAAGCGCGGCATGATGAAGTTGAGCGTAGCGGCCACCCACATGATGATCAGAAAGACGCCGATGCGGCGAGCCATATAGCCAAGGGTCATGGTGAGTGCTTCCCTATACAAGTGCTTGCTTATGCGAGTGCTTGCCTAACGTGGTACGGGCAGGATGGTCGGAGCAAAGAAAACGGCATGACGAGCATACAGACAGCATACAGAGAAAAGATCGTCACGCGCGACCGGCTTACCGGCGGACATGCTTCACGGAACAGAACTATGCCGGATTGCGCGGGTGCAACCCATTCAGGCTTCAATTTGGGGATACTACCGGATCAAGGCAAGATCAAACGCGAGAACGACACCGGTCCAGGGCGCATGTGCTGGCTTGCTACCGCCAATCGCCCTTGGGGAGACAGTTGGCGCCATTATACACAAGGTGCTCAAAGCTTACAACTGCGCTTTTTGCGGCTCCTTGGGTGGCACAAGCCACGCCCACAGCCCGGCGACGGCGAAGCCTAGCCCGCCGATCAGCCCGACCACCAGCGGCCCCCAGAGGGGGTTTGGATCCCCCTGGACAAAGAGCGCAGGCAAGTTCGCCATGCCGTTGAGCGCGCCGTGGGCGATCACCGCAGGCCAGACGCTGCCCCCGCGCACGGTTAACCAGCCAAAGAAGGTTCCCACGGTGGAGGTGAACCAGAGAAAGACGAGCATCCCCAGCCAGGGCGCGCCGGGGTAATCTAGCCCATAGTTATAGCCCAGGGCCAGGATAGGCCAGTGCCACACGCCCCAGATCAGCCCCATCCAGAGCATGGCGCGCCGCCAGCCCAGGGGCAGCAGCTTGGGCTGGAGATAGGCGCGCCAGCCGAACTCCTCGCCAAAACTGGCCGGGGCGTTGACCAGCGGTGCGATCAGCGCGGCTTGCGCCGTCTGCACCACGGCAAAGAGCATGGGCGTCAACGGGGCCGGTTTGCCCGTCTGGGCGGCCATCCTGTCCAACAGGGCCTGCACCTGGCTCAGCGCGGCGTCGAAGTGCTGCGGAAAGAGCGCAAAGTAGAGAGCCATGCCCGCGATCACCAGCAGGGGCGGCAAGAACCAGGCCGCCAGCCACGCCGGCCACCCGGCGCGCAGCCGCGGGCGCACATAGAGGTTGCCCCAGCCTTCGCGTGTGAGGCCGCGCGTCAAGAGATTCGCCAGCGCCGGACCGGGCATATACCACAGCGCCAGCACCAGCAGCGTACGCATCGGATCGGCAGCCAGCCCACCGCTCAGCGCCAGGTAAAGCGCCGCCGAGCCGGAGATGGCAACGGCCAGCCCGACAAAGAGAAGGATACGGCGCGTTTCAAGCGTAGGTGCAGAGCCGGAAGAAATGTTCACAAAGCAAGACCCTGTTCATGTGCGACGCCAGGCGCGCGGGTTTCGACGGCGCGCACCTGCGCGCCGTGCGATCCCGCCCCCATCCCGGTCATCAGTTGCTCTGGTCAAAGGCGACCAGGAAATCGGCCACACGCTGCACGATGATCTCCAGCATGGCGCGGCCTTCCTCGGCGGTAGCCGCAGCAGGGTCGTCGGTATAGCCGACGCTGGCAGCCCACGCCCCATGCACCTGCACCGTGCCGCCGGTCAGCGCCGCAAACAGCCCGCCCTTGGCTTGCGACTGGTCCTTGGTCTGCTTCAACCCCTCCTGGCTGACCAGATCGGGCCGGATCGCCATGACCAGCGCGGTCTCAACACGACCGGCATGGCCGGGGATACGCCCACCGGGCAGGATATTCTGCTCGACGATGGCGGGCCGGGCGATGTCCCAATAGGCCGCGGTGGCAATCGACACCGGATGGCCGAGCCGGTTGACAAAATCCAGCCCCACCACAGCGTTGGAATCGGTGTTGCCGCCGTGCCCGTTGAGCACCACCAGTTTGCGGAAGCCGCTGAGCGCCAACCCCTCCAGCACATCGCGCACCGCGGCCATATAGGTATCGCTAGCCAGCGACAGCACCCCGGCAAAGGGCCGGTGATGGTGCGAATTGCCGAAGGTCAAGACCGGGGTCACCACGACCTTGGCTTGCTCCGATGCCTTTTCCGCAGCGCGACGCGCCACCGTGCCACAGAGCAACGTATCGGTGACCACAGGCAGATGGGGGCCATGCTGTTCAATCGAGGCGGTGGGCAGCACGGCGACGGCGTTGGGGGCCAGCGCCTTGATCTGGTCGCGGGTCATCTCTTCCAAAAGGACGGTCATCGTTTGCTCCTTGTGTTTTCCAACTGGGTAGAGAATCTGGATAGAGAACCGGTATACTTTCTATGCGCGGCCTAGCGCGCCGGCACAGGTTCGCGGCGGCGCAGCGTACGCCCGCCCTGCACCGCCGCATAGATGGCGGCAAACTCAGCGCTGCCGTCGTCGGGCAGGGGGTCGAGCGATGCGCCTGCCTCACAGATCGGCTGCGCGCTGTCGGGGTAGGCGCGGTGCAGTTCCTGTTTGCCGCAGCCATAGTAGGTCACTTCGCCGTTGGCGCGCGCATAGCGATAGACGTGGCGCGGCGGTTCGACAAAGGTGTAGTCCACTTGATAGCGGGCCAGCGCGTCCTCGTCGACCTCGATGCCCAGCCCCGGCGCTTCGGGCACACGCATAAAACCGCCGCGCAGCTCAATAGGCGTGCGCAGCAGTTGCGATTCCCAGATATTCATACAGGTGATGGCGGGCCATTTAGCTTCCAACAGCACCGCGCCCAGGTGCGCCGCCCAACTGGTGGTGATGCCCGTGCCGACTAGTTGCAGCCAGAAGGGTTTATTGGCCTCCTGCAGCACATGCGCCTGGCGCAGGATGGCGCCGGCCCCGGCGCAGACGACAAAGCCGTCGCACACATCCTCATGCAGAGCGGTCATGATCGGCGGGCTGCCATAGTGCATGGCGACTGGGCGGTCGATCCGCTTGCGAATCTGCACATTGCCCGCCACATCTTCCTGCGGGATGGGGCTTTCGAACATCGCAACCTGGCCATATTGCTCCAGCGTGCTGAGAAATTTGACCGCATTGGCGGCGTTGTCCAGCGTGGCGTTGAAGTCGAGGTCGAGGATAAACTGCTCCGGCACGACGGCGAAGATCGCCCGCAGCGCGGCATGGAGGTCATACCAGGTGCGCGCCTTGAGCTTGGCCGACATATAGCCCTGGCGCACGGCCTCGGCGCACTGCTCGGCCCAGGCCGCGGGCTGCATATCCATTGCCCACCAAGAGATTGGGCACCATTCGCGCCGCTTGTTGCCGAGCAGCCGGTAGGCCGGCACACCCAACGCCTTGCCCACGGCGTCGAACAGCGCCATCTGGACGCCCGCACCCAACTCGTCGCGCCACATGACCTCGGCAGGGTTCTTGCCGACGACCTGCTCTTCGACCTTGGGCGGGACCTTGGCCCAGGTATAGTTGGGCAGCGTCTCGCCCCAGCCGACGATGCCGTTGTCCAGCGTCACTTTGCAGAGCTGCGTGATGCGCCAGTGGGGCAGCCAATACTGCATGGTCTCGTTGGTGTGGGGCGTGAAGGGCACGTCCAGATGGATCAATTCCAGACTTGTGACATTCATGGACAGCGCTTTCTAGATGCGGCGGGCGGTTTTATCTAGGTGGGAAATCGTTTATAGTCTAGCACAGCGCCCAACCCCGCGCCAGGGAGAGGGGCGTCGAACTCCGTTGACGCCGTCTTCGCTCTGGCCCTACAATAGGCGCAACCGCAGTTAAGGCTGTTTTCCTCCCGCGCCTCATGGCCGGTCATCATAGGCCTGTGGTCGCGGGCGAATCGCAGCGCATACAATCGGAGGCCCAAGATGGCAGGAAAAGAGTCAAAACCCAAACCCGTGACCATGCAGAACACCAAGGCGGAGATGCTTGACGCCTACAACGAAGTTCTGCAAATACTCCAGGAGAAGCGGGCGGCTGAGATCAAACCCCAAGAGCGCGCCGAGGAGAAAAAGGTGAAGGAAGCCGTCCAGACAGCAGACACCCTCTCCACCGAGGGGATCGTACAGGGAGTGGGCGCCCTCCGGGCTGAGATCGGGCGGCTGCTCGGCCAGCTCTCCGACCGGCTTGAAGAGGAGGTCAGCCGCTATCGCCAGGTCAAGTTGGCGCTTGAGGCCAAGGAGAGGGAGGTACAGGACGTCTTTGAGATCGAACGGTCGGCGCTGAGCCTGGCCGCCTTGATCGAAGCTCAGCATCAAAGACGCCAGCAGACCGAGACCGAACTGGCCGCACGCCAAGAGCAACTGACGCAAGAGATCGAGACCACCCGCACGGCGTGGGCCGCAGAGAAGGCCACGCACGAAGCCGCCATCCAAGAACGCAACACCGAGGAGCAGAAGCGCAGACAGCGAGAACAAGAGGAATATCTCTACACCTTCCAGCGCGAGCAGCAGTTGGCGCGAGAGCGCTTCGAAGACGAGCGGGCCAGGCTCGAACGCGAGATCATCTCCCGCCGCGAACAGGTGGAAGAGGCGTTGGCCGACCGCGAACGAGCCGTTGCCGACGCCGAGACTGAGCTAAACACACTGCGCCAGCAGGCCGCCGTCTTCCCGCGCGAGACGGAAGCGGCGGTGAGCCGGGCGGTGAAAGAGGCCGTCCAGCGCGTCGAAACTGAGGCCAAGAACCGCGATGAACTGCGTAAACGGGAGTTCGACGGGGAGCGCAATGTCCTCCATACCCGTATCGAAGCCTTAGAGAAACTTGTGGCGGGCCAAAACGACCAGATCACGCGCCTGACCCAACAGGTCGAAAAGGCATACGGTCAGGTGCAGGACATCGCCGTCAAGGCGATCGGCGGCCCCGCCCACGCGCCCGCGCCTATGCCGTCCTTCGACCCCAGCCGGCGACCGGCGCAAGAAGCCTGACGCCTTTCTTTTCTGAACCAACGCCAACCATCCGGAGGAACCATGTCGCCGACCCTGCAGACCACGCCCACCGCCCAGATCCGGCTCGGCCACGCCCGCGCCGATATCACGCCGCCGGTCGGCATCTATCACCCGATGTGGGGCGCGGCGCGCCACCACCGCGCCACCGGCATCCACCGCCCGCTCGCCGCCGATATCCTGGTCTTTGCCGCGGCGGATGGCTCCGCCCCCTGGGTACAGGCGCAGTTCGACATGGTCGGGCTGGGGCCAGACGACCACAAGACGATGGTCGCCGCCATCGCCGAGGGCGCGGGGCTGCCCGCGGATCAGGCGCTGCTGGCCTATTCGCACACCCATGCCGGCGGCCTGTTTAGCCGCGACCGGGTGGCGCTCCCCGGCGGCGAGATGATCGCGCCCTATCTGGACGCAGTGCATGCCAAGGTGCAAACCGCAGCCGCGCTGGCCGCCGCCCAGATGGGCGACGCCACCCTTTCCTACGGCGTGGGGCGCTGTGGCCTGGCCGCCAATCGCGATTACTGGGATGAGCAGCGCGGCCTCTATGCCTGCGGCTTTAACCCCGTCGCCCGCGCCGACGACACGCTGCTGGTAGTGCGCGCCGTCGCGCCGGACGGGCGGCGGCTGCTCACGCTGGTCAACTATGCCTGCCACCCCACGACGCTGGCCTGGGATAACACGCTGGTCAGCCCCGACTATGTGGGCGCGCTGCGCGCAACCGTTGAACAGGAGACGGGCGCACCCGCGGTCTTTACCCTGGGCGCGTGCGGCGACCTCGGTCCACGCCACGGCTTCACCGGCGATCTGGCCGTGGCCGACCGCAACGGCCGCCGCTTGGGCCATGCGGCGCTGGCCGCGCTCGAAGCGTTGGACCCGCCCGGCCATGACTTTGCCTACACCGGGCCGGTCGTGTCGGGCGCAACGCTGGGGACCTGGCTGCCCGCGCCCCAAAGTGAGACGCGCCAGGCTGAGGCGCGGCGCTTCGACGGCGGACGCCATACGGTCGACCTACCGCAGAAGCCGCGACCCGACGCCGATGCGCTCCAACGCGAGCTGGCAGACTGGCTGGCGCGCCAGCGCGAGGCAGACACCGCGGGCGACACCGTTGCAGCGCGCGACTATGGGGCGCGCGCCGAACGGGCGCGGCGCTGGCTGAACCGGCTCAGCAGCCTGCCCGCGGGCGACCGCTATCCCTATCATTTCACGGTACGGCGCATAGGCGACGGGTTCTGGGTCGGCGTAGGCGGCGAACCGTACAACCTGCTGCAGACCGAATTGCGCCGCCGCTTTCCCGGCCACCCGGTCGTGATCACAGTGCTGGCCGGAGAGTCGAGCGTCGCCTATTTGCTCCCCGCCGACCGCTACGGCAAAGGTCTCTACCAGGAGGAGCCGTCGATCCTCGCCCCCGGCTGTCTAGAGGCCGTAATCGACGCCATCGCCGCGCGCATAACGGAACTACTGTGAGAGCCTGTCAAACGCAGGTGACCGGCGCTCGACAAGTGCCGGTCACCTAAGCCTACCCGCCAAACGGCTGGCCGAAGCGCTCGGCATGGGCGATCTCGTCCAGCCGCTTGCGATTTTTGCGCCCCGCTCCCACCTTGCCCGCCGGATAGCCAAAGGGGATCAGCATCAAAATCATCAGTTCACGCGGCACACCCAACAGTTCCTTGACCTCCGGGGTGTTGCCGCTGGTGACGACGTTGGAGCCGACCCCTTCGGCCCAGGCGGCCAGCATCATGTCCTGGGCGGCGCGCGACCCGTCCATAGTCCCGGTAGTATTCTCCGGCACGACCACCGCGATCGCCAGCGGCGCGTCGGCGATATATTTGCCCGTGGAGGCCAGCGCGCCCAACTGGCGCAGGGCGGCGCGGTCACGCACCACGATAAAGTTCCAGCCCTGGCGGTTGCGCGAACTGCCGGTCAGCCGCGCCGCATCCAGAATGCGCGCCACCACCCCGTCGGGAATCGGTCGATCTTGATATTCGCGCACGGCCAGCATCGTGCGAATGGCGTCAAACACCTGCATGGTTTGGTCCTTTCTATGCTGAATCTGTCACTATCGAGCTTTGCTATCACTCATCCTCCGGCTCCGGCAGGTCGCCGGCGCGCCGCACAATCTGGTCGCCAAAGCGCGCCCGCAGGCGATCCACCGCGGCCTGCAGCCGTTCGCGTTTCTCGTCGGGGCGATCCCATAGACCCATCTGGCGCGGGCGATCGCCCAGCCCGCTGACGCCAATCCCCAGCAGCCGCACGGGCCGTCCCGGCAGCCACAGCCGCTGGAAAAGCCGCAATGCCGCCGCATAGATCTGCTGCGGGTCGTCGGTGGGCTGCGCCAAGGTCATTTGGCGTGTGGGCGTGGTGAAATCGCTCCAGCGCAATTTGAGCTTGACCGTGCTGCCCTGCGCCTGCTTGCGGCGCAGGTCGTGGCTGACGCCCTCGGCCAAACCGCGCAGCGTGGCGTGCAGTTTGGCCACATCGCTCACATCGAGCGCAAAGGTCGTCTCCTGGCTGATCGACTTGCGCTCCTGTTCCGTCTCAACCGGTCGGCTGTCCACCCCCTGGGCGCGCGCCGCCAGGTCGCGCCCGTTCTTGCCAAAGAGCCGTTCCAGCGTCTGCGGCGGCTGCCGGGCAATGTCGCCGATCGTGTGCAGGCCAAGGCCGGTCAGCCGCGCCGCCGTCTTGGGACCTACGCCCCACAGCTCGCCGCAGGGAAGCGGCGCCAGAAAAGCGGCCTCCTCGCCCGGCGGCACGACCTGGATGGCGTTGGGTGGGCCATCGCCGCGCGCCCCTGCCTTGCCCACCGTATTGGCGATCTTGGCGACCAGTTTGTTCGACGCCACGCCCAGCGAGACCGGCAGCCCCAACTCGGCGCGGATCGTGGACTGGAGCGACTGCGCCAACGCCAGGGGCGGTTCGGGCCGCGCCGACACGTCGAGAAAGGCCTCGTCGATCGACAACTGCTCGACCAGCGCCGTCAGGCGGCGCAGCCGCGCCATCACCTGGCGCGAGACGCGGCGATAGTCGCCAAAGTGTGACTCTACGATCAGCAGACCGGGGCAGACGCGCACTGCCTGCGCCATGGGCATGGCGGAATGCACGCCGAAGCGCCGCGCCGGATAGGAGCAGGAGGCCACCACCCCGCGGCTTTCCGGCGGTCCGCCCACGGCAAAGGCGCGGCCCGCCAGCGCCGGCTCGCGCAGCTCCTCCACGGCGCAGAAGAAGGCATCTAGGTCTACATGGATAATCGTGCGGGCGCCGGCGTATGCCACGGCGGATTCCTCCGCCTTTCATTATACACGCTTTGCCATCGCCGCCGGGCCTTGCCGCGCGCGCAGCGCGCCGCTAGAATAGAGCCAACCAGCCGCTTTTCAACAGGCGATACTTATGTCAAATCAAGGGCTATCTGCCATCCAAGACCTGCCAAAATATGACCTGTTTGGCCCGCGCTTCAAGGCGCAGGCCTACACAGTCTATGCTCAGATGCGCCGGGAAACACCGGTCTACCGCCGTGCTAATGCCGGCGGCGCGGGTGCGACCTGTTTTATCACGACCTATGACGATGCCGTAACCGTGCTGCGCGACGCGCGGCGTTTTGTCAAGGATGTGCGCAACGCCATGACCCTTGCCGAACGCGCCGCCCTGCCCGATCAACCGCCCCTCCTGCGTCTGTTGAGCAATCACATGCTCAACCTGGACGCTCCGGACCACACGCGGCTGCGCGGGCTGGTGAACAAAGCCTTTACGGCGCGCATGGTCGACCGGCTTCAGGGCCGCGTCGAGGCGGTGGCGCATGAACTGTTGGATCGGATACAGCCGCAGGGTCAGGCCGATCTGATCGACGCCTTTGCGCTGCCGCTGCCGATCATCGTGATCGCCGACCTGCTGGGCATCCCGACGCGTGACCGCAGCCGCTTCCGCACCTGGTCTAATGCGCTGGTCGCGCCCACTGCCGACGAGGCGCGCAACGCCAAAAAGCTCGCCAAATCGCGCCAACTGATGCAGGACTTCATCGACTATCTGCGCGCCGTCTTTACAGCGCGGCGCGGCCGGCCGCGTGACGACCTGATCACGTCGCTGCTGCAGGCCGAAGAAGCGGGCGATGTCTTGAGCGAGGAGGAATTGTTCAGCATGATCCTGCTGCTGGTCGTGGTCGGCCATGAGACGACCGTCAACCTGATCGGCAACGGCACGCTGGCGCTGCTGCAGCACCCCGCCGCCGCGGCGCAGTTGCGCGCCGACCCGGCGCTGCTGCCGCTTGCGATTGAAGAAATGCTGCGCTACGACTCGCCGGTGGAACGCGCGCCGATGCGCTTTGCGGCAGAGGATGTGCAGATGTGCGGCGTGCTGATCCGCCGCGGCGACGCGGTCAGCGTGGTGTTGGGCAGCGCCAACCGCGACGAAACAGCCTTCCCCGCGGCAGAGACCTTTGATATCCGCCGCGACCCCAACCGCCACCTGAGCTTTGGGCTGGGCATCCACTATTGTCTGGGTGCGCCGCTGGCCCGGCTGGAAGGCCGCGTAGCGCTGGCCGCGCTGCTGGATCGCCTGCCCGGTCTTGAACTGGCCGTCGCACCGGAAAACCTGCGCTGGCGCACCCACCCGATCATGCGCGGGGTGCAGCGGCTGCCCGTGCGCTGGCCGGGCGGCTAGGATCCCGTCCACAGGGCGCGGATCACATCCACCGCTTTACGCAACGCTGTTGGCGCATCTCTTTGGGCGGCCGGCCCTCGCCGCCGATGTGCTCGTTCAGATCCAGATGCGTGACCCCCTTTGACATCTGCTCGACACCCTCCCGAAAACTCCAGGCTTTCGGGAGGGTCGTGTCTGGACAGTGTACGCTCATTTCCCCACCGAGTTCCCCATACAGATTTGGCGATCCCAGGCGATGCCGCTATGATCGTGCCGAACACGGCCGGGATCCCCTTTCGTGAAACATTATCAGAGGAACAAATCTGGAGTACTCTATGTCAAAGTGGGCCTCTCTCCTATTGCTTATTGTCTTGTTGGCCGGGTGTGCTGCGCCGGCCACGGCCCCTGCCCAACCCGCTGCCGAAACGCCCGCCGCGCCCGCCGATGAAACGGCTGATGAAACGGCAGGCGATCTACCCTTGGTACGCGTCGGCCATGTGCCGGTCACGATCTATGCTCCGCTCTTTATCGCCGCCGAAAAGGGCTATTTTGAAGAAGAAGGGATGCGCGTCGAACTGCTGCCGGTGGAGGGCGGCACCGAAAATGTGGTGCAGGTCGCCGCGGGCAATTTCGACGTGGCGGGCGGCGGCATCGGCGCGGGGATGCTCAACGCCGTGGCGCGCGGTATTGAATTCGAGATCGTCGCACCGCTGCACACCGAACGTCCCCCCCTCACCAGCCCCCTGGTCGTGAGCAAAGCGCGCTATGACAGCGGCGAACTGACCCAAGTGGCAGATCTGGCGGGCAAAAAGGTCTCCACCAATTCCAAGGGTGCGGCGACCGAATACTGGCTGTGGCGCGCGCTGCAGCAGGGTGGGTTGGACTTCCCCGACGTCGAGGTTTTGGGGGTCGGCTTCCGCGAGGTAGCCGCGGCGCTGGAAAGCGGCTCGCTCGACGCCGGCATCCTGGGCGAACCGCTCGCCACCCTGGCCGAAGACCAGGGCTTGATCACCCGCTTGAGCGACGATTTCATCGACAACTTCACCTCCACTGTGATCTATTACAACAAGGATTGGTCGGCGGCCAACCCCGAACTGGCGCAGGGCTTTGTCAAGGCCTTTATCCGCGGGGCGCGCGACCTCAACGGCGACGCCTGGTATGACGATGCCAACCTGGCGATCATCGAAAAATATACCGGCGTGCCCGCCGACGTGATCCGGCGCGCCAGCCGCTCCTATCATGACCCCAACGGGCAAGTGCCGCTGGACGACCTGACGGAGCTGCAGCGCTTTTTCCGCGCGGAAGGGCAACTCAGCTATGAAGAGGATATCGACCTGAGCCAGTTCGTCAACACCGGCTATGCCGAGGCCGCGGTGCAGGCCTTGGGCGGGCCGGTGGAGTGGAAATAGCACGCGCGGAGGCAAGCCCTAGCGATGCCCATCATCCAGGCTTCGGGTCTGACCAAAGTCTTTGTGGGGCCGGACCAGCGCGACTTCCAGGCGCTTGGGCCGGTGGATCTGCAGATTGAGGCCGGCGAGTTTGTCTGTATTGTCGGGCCGAGCGGCTGCGGCAAAAGCACGCTGCTGCGCATCATCGCCGGGTTGGACACCCCCAGCAGCGGCAGCCTGACGATCGCCGATCATTCCGGCGACCGCACCCCGTTCAATGCCATGGTCTTTCAAGGCGATTCGACTTTTCCTTGGCTGACCGTGCATGAGAACGTGGCCTATGGCCTAAAACTGCGTGGGGTGGGGCTGCGCGAGCGCGACCAGGTCGTCAGCCGCATGCTGCAGACCGTGGGGCTGACCGGTTTTGCCGAAGCCTACCCCTACCAGCTTTCGGGCGGCATGCGCCAGCGCGTGGCGCTGGGCCGCGCCCTTGCCAACGACCCGCAGGTGCTGCTGATGGACGAACCCTTTGGCGCGCTGGATGCCCAGAACCGGGTGCTGCTGCAAGAAGAACTGCTGAACATCTGGGATCAGACCGGCGCGGGCGGCGCGGCCAAGACCGTTCTCTTTGTGACCCACTCGATCGACGAAGCGTTAGTGCTGGCGGACCGCGTGCTGGTGATGAGTACGGCGCCGGGGCGCATCAAAGCCGAGATCGCCGTGCCCTTTGCGCGCCCGCGCCACCCCTATGACCTGCGCCGCGAGCCACGCTTCGGCGAGCTTTCCTATCAGATTTGGGAGGCGCTGCGCGACGAGGTCAACGCGGCGCGCGCCGCCGAGGTGGGGGAGGCGCGACGATGAAAAACCGGCTGCTCACCCTGATCTCGCCGCTGGCGCTGCTGGTGATCTGGGAAGCGCTGGTGGCGCTCGACGTGCTGGACCGGCGCTTCTTCCCCGCGCCCAGCGAGACGCTGCAGCGGTTGGTGGAACTGCTCCAAGATGGCACGCTGCAGACCGCCACGGTCGTCACGCTGCGGCGCATGGTAGTCGGCTTTTTGTTGGCCGCCGCGCCGGGGGTGCTGGTCGGGTTGCTGATGGGCAGCAGCCGCACCACACGGCTGCTGCTGTCGCCGCTGGTGGCCGCGCTCTACCCTGTGCCCAAGATCGCACTGGTGCCGATGGTGGTGATCCTCTTTGGCATCGGTGAAGCGAGCAAATACGCCATTGTCGTGATCTCGGTCTTCTTCTTGGTGGCGATCAACACCATGGCCGGGGTCATGAATGTCGACGAGCGTTACTTCGACGTGGCGCGCAACAACGGGGCGCGGCGCTGGGACATGATCTGGACGGTGGCGCTGCCCGCGGCGCTGCCCAGCATCCTCATCGGCATCAACCTGGGGCTGGGCTTTGCGCTCACGGTGATCGTCGGCGCCGAACTGCTGCTGCCCCAGGGCGGCATCGGCGCGCTGATCTGGCAGAGCTACCAGATCTACGACATCGCCACGATCTTCGCCGGGCTGATCGTCGTGGCGCTGCTCGGCTGGGGCTTCAACGCGCTGATGGGCGAACTAGAACGCCAGCTTTTGCCCTGGCGCGCCGTCGAAGGGTCGCGGCGGGCACGCCGCCGTCTGGAGGACGAGCCGCGGCTGCGGCGCTTTGTGCGCATCTGGTGGATGGCAACGCGGCCCTTTAGCTTTACGGCCAGCGTCACGCCGGTGGTGCTGGGCGCGGTGCTGGCGGCCTATGACGGCGCCTGGAACTGGCCGCTCTTTGCGCTAACCCTGGTGGGGTCGGTTTCGATCCATGCCGGCACAAACCTGGTCAACGACTATTACGACTGGCGCAGGGGTACTGACACACAGGAATCGCTGGGACCAAACCGCCCGCTCAAGGAAGGCATGCTGACGCCGCGCCAGGTCTTTTGGGGCGGGGTCTTCTTTTTTGGCTTTGGGGCGGCCATCGGCCTCTATCTGGTGGCGACGCGCGGGCTGTTTATCCTCTACCTGGGCCTCTTCAGCGTGCTGGCGGGCTGGTTCTATACCGCAGGGCCGGCGGCCTTTGCCTATACCGGGCTGGGCGAGGTGGTGGTCTTTATCTTTATGGGGCCGGTGATGGTGCTGGGCAGCTATTTTGTGCAGACGCAGCGCATCGCGCCCGAAGTGATCTGGCTGTCGGCGCCGGTGGGGCTGCTGGTGGCGGCCATTCTCCACGCCAACAATATGCGCGATCTGGACGCAGACCGCGCCAACAAAAAGCGCACGCTGGCAAACTTGCTGGGGCGCGAGGCCAGCCGTTGGGAATATGTCCTGCTGGTCGGCGGCAGCTATCTGCTTTTGGTGGCGTTGGTGGCGCTAGGCAAGGCGACGCCCTTCTTACTGCTGGCGCTGCTGACTCTGCCCAGCGCTGTCGACCTGATCCGCACCGCCACGATCTACGACGCGCCGGCACGGCTCAACAAGGTGTTGCGCGGCACGGCCACCCTGCACAGCCGCTTTGGCTGGTTGATGATCGTCGGCGTGATCGCGGCCATCGCCGCCCAAGTCGCGTGAGCGTAACGACACAGTCTCAACTGTAGCGGCGATTTAATACCGCCGGTGTGCTCAGACGGCGCGCCCCAAGGGGCGCCGATACCGCCGCTACGATGTTATGGGGTATAATAGCGCTTGACGCCAATACCTGTGTGGTTCTGACCGGAATTCGAACGAGCTAGCAAGGAGCTTCTTCTCATGACCAGTTCCGCCCGGCCCTACAAGGTCCGTGCCGTCCACTGTGACTATCGCGCCGGCGACGAGGAGGTCTACCAGGCGCTCAAGCGCGCCACCGACCCGCTGACGGAAACGTGGGAGCGGCTGGCCGCCGCCAAGCGCATCGGTATCAAGTTCAACCAAGATAAGCCGCGTGAGCGCCAGGTGACCTTTGAGGGCCAGCTTCAGCAGTTGGTCAGCACCAAGATGGTGCGCGCCGTGTTGCGACTGCTGCGCGAGCGCACCAATGCCGAGATCATCCACAGTGATGTGAGCTTCTACGCCATGTACGAAGGGACAAACCCCCAGGAATCGGGGACCGCCCTGCCTGTGCTGCGCGAGTTCGGCGTCACCCATGTCGATGCGACCAAGCCGCCCTATCGCGTGGTCAGCGTGCCCGGCGGCGGGCAGATGTTCCGCCAATATCTGCTGCCGGAGAGTGCGCTCGACGTGGACGAGTTCATCTCGGTAGCAAAGATGAAGAACCACGCCTTTATGGGCATCACCCTGTCGCTGAAGAATCTCTTTGGCCTGATGCCCGGCGAACCGGAGGGCCACACGCGCACCTACTTCCATCATCTAGTGCGCATGCCCTATATGCTGGCCGACCTGGGCCGCATCTTCAACCCCTGTCTCAACATCGTGGACGCCATGATCGGCCAGGCGGGCCGCGAGTGGGGCAACGGCCGCGACGAAGGCCCGACGCAGATCCCCAACGCGATCCTGGCGGGCGACCACACCATCGCCACCGATGCCTGTGGCGCGTATCTGATGGGCCATGACCCGCTCAGCGATTGGCTGACTGAACCCTTCCACCGCGACCGCAATTCGCTGCTGGTGGCGGCGGAACAAGGTTTCGGCACGGTCAACCTAGACGAGATCGACTTCCAGTCGGAGATACAGGCCCCAGTCGGTAAGTTCTATGCGGCGCTGACCGACTCGCGCCAGACGGTGATCAGCTGGCGGCGCACCACGGCAGAGCAGGCGCTCCATTACCTGGATCATCAGAAAGAGCTGGTCGACAAATATGCAGGGCAGTATGTCCTACTGCAGGCGGGCGAGGTGCGCTGGCACGACCCGGTCAGCGACCTGCGCGCCAGCCGCCGCAAGCTGGCCGGCGACCGTCCCGACCAGGCCATGTGGCTGAAGTATGTGGACCCCGACGAGGCAGAAGGCGAGCACTACGAGGTCTATGACCACGCCCTGCGCCAGGTCGCTGCCATCCAGGAACCGGCGACGGTGTAGTCAGAGGTTTTACCGCAAAGGACGCAGAGAACGCAAAGGCCAGAAACGGGGCAGTAGGCCGTACGGACACGATATATCGTGTCCGTACGGGATTACGGAATTCGTGTCCGTACGAGGGCAGAGACACAGCCACGTTCTCGGCCTACAATGGGCGGCTGGGCAAGGGCAGCGTCGGTGATGGTGGTCGATGTGGCGACGCTGGAGACAACTGCCTTGATCTCGGAAGATACTCGCCTGTTAAAGCCGGTGGCGTGGACAGAGGTGGATGGGATCACCCTGGAAGGTAAAGGCGCGACACGCTTCCGCCTCGACCCGCAGACGGGCGAGATCACGCCGCAACAATAGGCAGGTCGCTTAGTCTCCCGTCAGTGCGGTTTCCTAAGCGCACATCTGCTATAGACCGCGTGGGACGCGCGCTATCAAGCGTACACCGGCGGTTGGAAAACCGCCGCTACGGTCAGGCATCGACCAGTTGGTTCTGACGATGATCCCTCGTCAGCCGCGCCTACGCGGTCACCGGCTGACCGACGGCGCGTGCATAGTTCGCAAAAAGCTGCATGACGCGCTGCGTGCGCGGGCCAACTTCCCCGCTGCCGATACGAATGTCGTCGACCTGCACGACGGGCAACACCTCTTTGGTCGTGCTGGTGAGAAAGGCTTCGTCCACCGTGGCGAGATCGGCATAGGGGATGGGCGCTTCGATAACGTCAAATTCGGGCGGAGCGGCCTCCAACACCGCCTGGCGCGTGATCCCCTGGAGGATGCCCTCGCCGGGGGTGATCAGATGATTGCCCTTGAAGACAAAGAAGTTAGCGCGCGTGCCCTCGGTCAGATGGTCGTAGGCATCCCGATAAATGGCCTCGACCGCGCCGCTCTTGCCCGCCTCGCTCACGGCCATGATCGCGCCGATGTAGTTGAGGCTCTTGACCGTGGGCATGATGCGTTCGATGCGCGTGGTGGTGGCCTTACAGCCGTGGGTATAGCAGCGTACGGGGCTGGGCGCGATCGGCTGCACCATCACCACCAGCGACGGGTTGTTCTGCGGCGTCATCATATTGCTGGAAGGGCCGCCGGTGACCACGATGCGGATCGAGGCGTCGGCCACACGGTTGCGGGCATAGGTGTCGAGGACGATCCGCTCTAGGTCGCCCAGGCTCCAGGGCAGCGCAATGCCGATGGCCGTGGCCGAACGCTGCAAACGCAGCAGATGGTCGCGCAGGCGAAACGGTGAATAGCCGTAGGTACGCAAGAGGTCAAAGACCCCATAGCCGCGCACAATGCCCAGGTCGTTCATGGGCAGAGCGGCTTGCTCGGCAGGCACATAGACGCCATTCACATAGCAGGTCAGTTCACTCATTTCGCCTCCCCTACGCGACAACTGTTCTGAACAGCGCCCCGCTGCGCTGTTTCCGTCGCGCGATTATAGTGCCAAGCGCCGCAACCGACAAGCGGATTTGCCCGCCGCCGGGCCGTGCTAGGGCGCAAACAGCGGCGGGATCTGCCGGTGAAAATCGGTCGCTTGCTGCACGGCATGCGCCGCGGCGAGCAGCGTCGCCTCGTCGTAGAGCCGCCCCACCAAGCTGATCGTCGAGGGGAGGTCATTCGCTCGAAACCCGTTCGGCAGGGCCAGTTGCGGGTGGCCGGTGGCGTTGGTGATCCACAGGCTGCGCCCCTGCGTCGGCGTGACATAGAGATCAACCGCGTCCATCAGCCGCGCCATCTCCGCCATCAACCGTGTGCGCAGGCGGCTGGCCTGCAAGTATTCCACCGCCGGGATCAGCCGTGCCACACGCCATTTATTCGGCCAAGCATCCTCAATCTGGAGGGTCAACTCGTCGTCGCGGTTGCTGCGCGTCAGGTCGTCGAAGGCCGCGGCCGTCTCCGCCCAGAGTATGATCTCCAACGCCTCGGCGGGGAAGTCGGGCAAGTCGATCGGGATCAACTGCGCGCCCAGATCGCGCAGCACGGCCAGGCTCTGCGCATCCTGCGTGCCAGTCTCGGCAGATTCCGAATCCGCTGCTGGGGCGTCAAAGTCGCGGTGTAGGTAGCCGACCCGCAGCCCACTGAGATCAGCGCGCGGCGCGAAGTCGAAGGGCGCATCCACCACCGTGGGGTCGAGTCCGTCGGGGCCGAGGATCGCATCCAGCACCAGGGCGCAATCCTCGACCGACCGGCACATCGGGCCGATCTTGTCGAGCGTCCAGGCCAAGGTCATGGCCCCGTGACGGCTGACGCGGCCAAAGGTGGGGCGCAGGCCGGTGATGCCGCAGGCGTGGGCCGGCGAAACAATCGAGCCGTAGGTCTCGGTGCCGATGGCAAAGCCGACCAGCCCCGCCGCGGTCGCCGCGCCCGACCCCGCGGACGACCCGCTGGAGCCATATTCTAGGTTCCACGGCGATTTGGTCGTGCCGCCAAACCAGACATCGCCCCAGGCCAGCGCACCCATCGAGAGCTTGGCGACGAGCACCGCGCCCGCTGCGTCGAGCCGCTGCACCACAGTGGCATCCAGGTCGATCTGCTGGTGCTGGAAGGGCGGCGCGCCCCAGGTCGTGCGATAGCCACGCGTGGCGAGCAGGTCTTTAGCGCCCCAGGGGATGCCGTGCAGCGGCCCGCGATAGCGCCCCGCTGCGATCTCGGCGTCGGCCTGGGCCGCCTGGCCGCGGGCGCGGTCTTCGGTGAGTGTGACCACACAGGCCAGCGCCGAGTCATGGCGTTTGAGGCGGGCCAAATACATCTCGGTCAACTGCGTGGCGGTCATCTGCCGCGTGCGCAGCAGTTCCGCCAGCACGGTGACGGGCGCAAAGGCCAGCTCTTCCAGGTTAGCAGGCAGCGGGGGCAGTGCCGCAGGGCTGACGGTCAGCGGGCGGCATGCGAGGCGCGCCACCGCCCCCACAGGGAGCCGGGGGTCAAAGTGAAAGGCTGGAGGCAACGCATTGGGGATCTCCTGACCGCGCAGTTGGGCATACTGGGTGCGATGCTCGCCGACGCCTGTCAACATCAGGTCGCGCTCCTGCGGCGTGAAACTCAGGCCGATGATCGCTTCCGCCGCGGCCAACTGCTCCGGCGTGATTGGCGCGTCCGGCGGCGTACCGGCAGATTGCGCGGTCGGGTTGCTCATGCGCTTGCCTTTCGATGCTGATGCTACAGCGGCGGGGTGAAGCGGCCGTCCGCCGCGGTCCAGCCGCCGTCCACAAACAGGAGCGAGCCGGTCACATAGGCGGCGGCATCCGAGGCCAGATAGACGACCGCGCCGACCAGGTCCTGCGCCTGCGCCCAATGCTTGAGGATGCTCTTGTCGGCATAGGCTTGATACCAGGCCGGATTGTTTTTGATCTGCGCCGTCAGCGGCGTCTCGACGATGCCCGGTGCGATGGCATTGGCGCGCACCCCCTGCGGGCCAAGCTCGGCGGCCAGCGTGCGCACAAGCTGCACAACCCCCGCCTTGGTGGCGGCATAGACGCTTTGGCCCGGTTCGATGACTTGGGCGCGGATGCTGGAAAAGACGATGATGCTGCCGCGGCCCTGGCTCGCCATGCGCCGCCCCGTCTCCTGCAGAACGATAAACGTGCCATGCAGGTTCAGGTCGACAATGCGCGCAAATTCGTCGTCGCTGAGCGCTAACATAGGTTTGCGTACATTGATGCTGGGCGTACACACGAGAATATCCACCGCGGGCAGGCCGGCGACGACCTGCTGCACGCTGCTGCGCTGGCGCATGTCGATTTGGGCCGCGGTGGCCTGCCCGCCTTCGGCCTGGATCGAGTCGGCGGTGGCGGCGGCATGCGCCGCGTCCAAGTCGGCGCAGGTCACCTGCGCGCCAAAGGCGGCAAGACCATGGGCGGCGGCTTGGCCGATGCCGCTGCCCGCGCCCACAACCAGGGCGTGACGGCCGGACAGATCAAACAGGGTGTGCCAGGCTGAGGTCATGCGGTTGCTCCTTGTTGTGCGGGGATGGGCTGCGCTGCCTAGTATACTGTCGCTAGTATACTGTCGAGGGTATTGTAGAGCGAGGCAGCAGCAGATGCAACCGGTCGTTTTGTCATTCCGAGACTCCTGTCGAGGAATCTCTCTGGGCCTCCCGCGCTGTCTAGAGAGACCCTTCGCCGGTTCCGGCGAACGTTCACCGCGAAACGCAGACGGCTCAGGCTGACCATCGCCCTCGGCTGGGAAAAACGCGGCTCCGGCAAAGCTCTGATAGGCACGCGCCCCGCTTGGCAGGAAAGAGGGCTGCGAGTATATTGACATCCATGGCACTACCGCTGATTCACCATCCCGACTACGTCACGCCGCTGCCGCCGGATCACCGCTTCCCTATGCCCAAGTTTGGCAGGGTCTATCAGCACTTGATCCGTGACGGCATCGCCACGCTCGACCAGTTCCACATTCCGCACGCCGCCGCGCGCGAAACGCTCGAACTGGCGCACGACTCCGATTATGTCGAGTCCTATCTGACGGGTACGATCGACGCGCGCGCCATGCGCCGCATCGGCTTCCCCTGGAGCGCGGCGTTGGTGCAGCGCACCTGTACGGCGCTAGGCGGCACGCTCTTGGCGACCGACTTGGCGTTGCGCTACGGCATGGCCTGTAACACAGCGGGCGGCACGCATCACGCCTTTGCGGGCTATGGCTCCGGCTACTGCATCTTCAACGATCTGGCCGTGGCGGCGCGCTGGGCACAGCGCACGCGCGGGGTGCGCCAAGTGCTGGTGGTCGACCTCGACGTTCACCAAGGCGACGGCACCGCCGCCCTCTTTCAGGGTGACCCCTCGGTCTTCACCTTTTCGATGCACTGCGGCGACAATTTCCCCTTTCACAAGCAGACCGGCGACCTGGATATCGACCTGCCCGCGGGCATGCAGGACGCGGCCTATCTGCGGCTTTTGGCGGACACCTTGCCAGGCTTGCTTGACCAGGTGCGGCCCGACCTGGTGCTCTACGATGCAGGCGTGGACCCGCATGTGGAGGATCGGCTGGGCAAGCTGGCGCTGACCGACGCCGGCCTATACAGCCGCGACCGCACTGTGCTGGAGCAGTGCGCCTGCCGCGGCATTCCCACGGTGGGAGTGATCGGCGGCGGCTATGCCGCCGATGTCGACCGGCTGGCGCGGCGGCACTGCCTGCTGCACCGGGCCGCGGGCGAGGTCTTCTATGCCTATCGCATGTAACTAGGCTTCCGCTTCATGTGACTTGAACTGCGCGTAAGCTTGAAAGGAACGCCGTTCCTTGGTGATCCACACTGCCGGCCCGTTGGCCACCGACGAAGACAGCCGTTACGCTGCGCTGCTGGCGCGGCTGCGACCCATCCGCGCGATGGAAGACGGCACGCTGCACATGGAGCCGGTGGGCATCCATTTTCATGTGTTGACCAAAGAGGAAAGCATGGTGCGTTTCTGGCTGGTGGAGCAAAACAACGCCGACACCGGCGTAATCCAGTCGGAGATTGACCTAGACGACCCGCTGGCGCTGCAGGAGGCCTATACGCAGGCCATGCTGTTGACGCTGGCCTGGCAGCCGGAGCCGCGCGCCGTCTATATGGCGGGCGTGGGCGGCGGGCGCGTGGCGCTGGCGCTGCACCACTTCTTCCCAGAAGCCGAACTCTACTGCGCCGAGATCGAGCCGGAGATCGTCGAGATCGCGCACTGCTACTTTGGGCTGCCGCGCGGCGGGCGTTTGCATATCGCCGTCGAGGACGGCCGCGAATATCTGGCGCGGCGCACCCGGCGCTATGACCTGATCTTGCTCGACGTCTTTTTGGATAACGGCTACTCGCCCTATCGCATGGCGACGGTCGAGTTCTTCTCGCTCTGCCGCGAGCATCTCGCCGAGGGCGGCGCGCTGGCCATGAACCTGCTGGCCAACGATCCCTTTGTGGAGCGCAAGCTGCACAGCCTGGCCGCGGTCTTCCCCACCGTCCGGCTGTTTACATCCAGACCTGTGGACGGCGACGAAAATCTGGTGGCGCTGGCGTCGGCGCATGGCGATTTGAGCCATGACGAGTTGGCGGCACGCGCTGCGGCAGTCGAGACGGGCCGCCATCTCCCCTATCGCTTGGCGGCGCTGGCCGCGGTGCTGGCGCCCGTGCCGCGCGGGGGCGTCGCGCCGCTGTTCGACGCGGCCCCGCCCGCGGGCTATTTCGACTCCCTGCCCTCATTCGATGCGCCCTACAGCCAGGTCGCGCCCGACCGGCCCTGCCCCTGCGGGTCGGGCCGCCGCTTTGCCGCCTGCCATGGACGCCGCCTGCCGCGCAGCGTCTAGGCTAGACATCCAGACTGCACAACCCCGAAATCTTACACTCCCCCCCGCAAAAACAGCGTATAATGGAGATAGGCAAGTGTTATTGCGCGGAGAAGGAGAATCCTCATGGCTAAGTCATCCGACACGCCGTCCAAGAACGGGTCGTCCAAGAGCGCGCCATCCAAGAGCACACAAAAGACAGACGGTGCGCCGGCCCCGATCACCAACGCCGAGATCGCAGATCGTTTTGAGAAGATCGCCGACCTGCTGGAGACCCAGGATGCCAACCCCTTTCGCGTGCGCGCCTATCGCAACGGCGCAGCACGTATCCGCAGCCTGGACCAGCCCGCAGCTAAATTGTTGGCCGAGAAGGGAACCGATGGGCTGGAAGCGTTGCCGGACATTGGCCGCTCGCTGTCACGGGCGATTGAGCAGTTGGTACAGTCGAACACCTTGTCGCTTCTGTCGCGGCTCCAGGGCGATATTCCTCCGGCCCAGGTCTTCACCAGTGTCCCTGGCATCGGGCCGGACTTGGCAGAGCGCGTCTATGAAACGCTGGGGATCGAAAGCCTGGCCGACCTGCACGCCGCGGCCTATGACGGGCGGCTGGCGCAGGTGCCGGGGTTTGGCCCCAAGCGCGTGCGCGCCGTGCGTGAGACGTTGGACGGGCGGCTGCGCAGCGGGCGACCGCGACAGCGCCGCGCACCCCAACCGGTGCGAGGGACGCCGCCTCCGGTGGCAGACCTGCTCGACGTGGACGCAGAGTATCGCCAGAAGGCGGCTGCTGACCGTCTGCCACGCATCGCCCCACGGCGCTTCAACCCCACCAGGCAGGCGTGGCTGCCTGTCCTGCATACCACACGCGGCAACGCCCAATATACGGCGCTCTATTCCAACACAGCCCGTGCCCACGAACTGGGCACGACCGACGATTGGGTCGTGATCTACCGCGACGACCCACAAGGCGACGGCCAGTGGACGGTGATCACCTCGCGCTTTGGCGCGCTGCAGGGCAAACGGGTCGTGCGGGGGCGCGAACAGGAGAGCCGGGCCTACTATGCCGCCAAAGGCGAACTGGGCGCCGAGCCGAAAGCCGAACCGGGCTAGATCTTAGATCTGCGCCGCAGCC
Source organism: Caldilineaceae bacterium (assembly GCA_020845455.1). GTDB lineage: Bacteria > Chloroflexota > Anaerolineae > Caldilineales > Caldilineaceae > QEUY01. The sequence goes on along the minus strand of JADLFO010000252.1, from coordinate 11,235 downwards.
AAGATGTCAGTCTGCGCTTTGAGCAGTTGGCCGATGCCCATCTCCGCCAAGAGCAGCATGGCGTTGAGCGCGCCGCGGCTAAAGGGCTGGCCTTCCGCCGTGCCCTGGACTTCGACAAAACGGCCATCTGCGGTCATGACGACGTTCATGTCCACGTCGGCGGCCAGGTCCATCTCATAGTCGAGGTCGAGCACGGCTTTGCCGTTGAGCAGCCCCACGCTCACCGCGGCCACACCTTGTTTGAGCGCGCCCGGTTCGATCACGCGCCGCTTCTCCAGACGCAGGATCGCCAAGGCCAAGGCCACATAGCCGCCGGTGATCGAGGCGGTACGCGTGCCGCCGTCGGCCTGGATCACATCACAGTCGACGATGATCTGCCGTTCGCCCAGCTTGTTCAGGTCGGCAGCAGCGCGCAGGCTGCGCCCGATCAGCCGCGTGATCTCCTGCGTACGCCCTTTGGGGGTCAGTGTTTCACGCTGGCTGCGCTGCTGGGTGCTGCGCGGCAGCATGGCATATTCCGCCGTGATCCAGCCGTGGCGATCTTTGCTATACTTGAGCCAGCGCGGCAAATTCTCCTCGACGGTGGCGTTGCACAGCACCTTGGTATTCCCCATGCAGACGAAAACCGAGCCTTCGGGGTAGATCACATAGTCCAATTCAAAACGGAGCGGGCGCAGTTCGTCGAGCGCGCGTTCTGGAGAGGGCACGACGCATCCTTTCTGGGTGTGGAGTCGGCGACCGCGCCGCGCAGATGGGCGGCGCTGCATGATCGCCATTATCCGCGTTTGCCGTTGCAGCGGCAAACCGGTCTGGGCAATGCCCGCCCGATAGATATAAACTCGCTAGACACAAAAAACCCTTCCGAAGACGGAAGGGTTTCCGAGTGGAGCTAAAGGGACTTGAACCCTTGACCTCTACAATGCCATTGTAGCGCTCTCCCAACTGAGCTATAGCCCCGAGCAATCGCTATTCTATTGGTTTCGCCTGCCCTCGTCAAATCCGGCCAAGTTCTAGCTGCTTGGCATTGGATTGGGTCAGGTGAGGTGGAGCTGAAGGGACTTGAACCCTTGACCTCTACAGTGCGATTGTAGCGCTCTCCCAACTGAGCTACAGCCCCGCTCGACTCACAGAGCCGTAGTGTACCCCTAAGCGGCGATTTGGTCAAATCAGCGCGCCTCAGTCTGGCATTTGGATGGCTGCCCGCGGCCACGGCTGCTGGATTTCCCGCATGCACCTGGCGGATCCGACAGGGCCGCGGCGAAGGATGTGGCAGCCCCAAAACTGGCGCTTACGCCGTTGTGGATGTGCAGTGGCGCGCGTATCCTTGACTTAACACCCGCGCGCTGCGCAAAGGACATGCGCGGTTACAAATACGCAGTATGAAAACCGCAGCGCAGCCCCCCGCACCTGGGGCGCAGACTCAGACATAAGCGTAGGAATCCGGTCTGAGTTCTAGGTCAGAAATGTCAAACAGGTCTATCAGGAACCTGATAGACTGTAGCCAATAGCCGGAATACCACACAGAACCGGTTGAATCAACTGTAGGGAGGCACACCAATGAACGCTCGCCGCATCAGCATTCTCATCCTCAGCCTGGTCTTGATCGCCGCTGTGTTTGTCGGTGCGATGAACGTGCTGAGGGTGGAGGCCAAGCCGGTCGTCCGGCCCCAACTGGCGAACGTGCGTGATTACAGCCCGGCAGCCCAAGGGCGCAGCTACGCCGTCGACGGCGGCGCACTCTTTGCCGGCGTCCCTGGCTACTGGACGCAAGTGCAAACCCCTGCCGACGTGATTGTCAGCGCCGTAGCGGTGGACGCCCTGAACCCTGATCTGGTCTACATCGGCGCGGCCAACGAAATGGCGATCTACCGCTCGACCAACGCCGGTGACTCCTGGGGCCGCATCCCGCTGACAAGCGAAGCGATCGGCGGCGTGACTGATATCGCGCTGGACAGCGTGCAGCGCCTGGTCTATGTCGGCACCGACACGGCGGGCGTCTTCCGTCTGCGCGACGTCGGTTCGAGCATGATCGTCGGCGGCCAACTGCTGCTGGAAGAACCCGTGATCGAGGTGGCAGCGGACAGCACGGGCAAGGGCATGGCCTTCGCCCGCACCCAGTGGAATCTTTACCGCGCCGAAAACTTCGGCATGACTTGGACAACGGTGACCGACCTCAAGAGCGTGCCGACGGCACTGGCAATCGCCAACACCGAGCCGGCCAAGGTGTATGTGGGGACGATGGACCGAGGTCTATTGGTCAGCGAGGACGGGCAGACCTGGATGACCGCCAACGAGGGCTTAGGCCTCGTCCCCGGTTCCCGTCTCCAGGTCAACGACCTGGCGGTCGACCCGCAGCAGCCGGAGGTGGTCTATATCGCCACGAGCTATCTGTACGGCACGAGCGAGGTGCATGAAGCGCCTGCCGGCGTGGCGATGAGCACGGACAGTGCCGAAGCCTTCCACCCCATTGCCGGTCAGATGGATGTCGCCGTAGCGGATCTGATGCCGGTGCCTGGGATGACGGGTGCGGTCTATGCGCTGACCAATCAGAGCCGCACGCCGTTGGCCCTGGGCAATGCGCCGGTCGCCACCGAGGTCGCCGTAGCGCCTGCCTCCGAGAGCGGGTTGAGCTTCGGCGCCATCCTGGCGTGGATCGTCGCCGGTCTGGCCGCGGCCGCCCTGGCCTTTGCCGTCGCCACCGACCTGCGCAGCCGCCGCCCGGAGCCGGGCACGACCTTGGCCCCCAGCATAGCGCGCAACGACAACCGCTAAGTTCGCCGGCAGTCGAACAGAATAGGGCCTAGGGGCCTCCTGCGTTGCGGGAGGCCCGTTCTATTGGGCGCGGCCATCGTCGCGCGCCACAAACCTAGCCACCTGACCAGGTATATACCTGGTCGGGTATATGGTGCGGCCTAGCCCGCAATGCGCGAAACTAAGTTTGGAGGTTGCCCGTTACGTCCTTCATTGTCATCATCCACACCTTGCTGCACACAACATTGCTGAAATCCTAGGTTCGGTGGGTGGCAACCTCTAACCCCTTCTTTTTGAAAGCTTTTTGGGAGCGGTCATTCCTCAGACCGTGCCGCTTCCCGCCAGCGCCACTGCATTTGCTTGACACTCTACACCGCTTTTGTGTCCCTGGACAGCGCTGCCCAGGGCTATTGTGATCAAGGCATATAGGTTGGGTTCTCTCAGCCGCGCTTTGCCTCTTGGCTGGGAGGCACTGATCGGCGTCTATGGCTGATATGCCGATTTTCATGAAATGGAGACAAAATGTGGCAGATTGGCTTGCGGGTTGTGGTGGGGCTGCTGCTGGTCATCCACGGCTTTGCCCACTATCAAATCACGACCGGCTGGGGATCGCGCCAGTCGGCATCATCCTGGCTTTTGACGGGGCTTGCGCCCGCCAGTCTGAATTCGTTAGGCAACGCGCTTTGGGTCGTGACGCTGTTGGCGTTTATCGCCGCGGGGATCGCCGTGTTCGCCGGTATGGGCTGGTGGCGTGGGCTGGCGATCCTCGCGTCCGTGCTTTCGCTCATCGTGATCGGCTTGTTCTGGCAGCCGAACATGATCTTGGGCGCAGCCGTCAATATCGGCATCCTGGTTGCGCTGCTCTGGGTCCACTGGCCCGCACCCCAAGTGTTGGGCGCATAGTGCGTGCCAATATCCTGGAAAACGTCGTGAGCGCGAATTTGTTTGATCAACCAATCAGGAGATAAAGAAGATGGCGCTGCTCTTTTCCGAGAAAGGAATATTGATCGCCGTGACCCTGATCGGCATAGCGATGTGTAGTGTAGGGATCGGCCAGGTGGCGGCGCGCGGCGCATGGCTGCACCCGCTGTCGCTCCTCGGCTATTTGCTGGGTACGCTCATTCTGGTCATCGTGGGCGCGGCGCTGCTTGGCGTCAAGCTGCCGCTGATCGACTCGGCGCGGGCGGCGACCTATGCCGTGATCGCGTTGGCGATCTTAAAGATCGCGCTGACCCAATTTCATCGTGTATTGGCCTAATGCGATCATCAGGCAAGAGAGAACTCCATGAAAATTGTGCTCGTATTCGTATTGACGATCCACGGGCTGATCGTCGTCGCGCAAAGCCCGACTGCTTTCCGCGCCGGCGCGGGGGTCCCCAATCCGCCGTGGCTGGCCTGGTGGCCGACCGCGCTCGGCGAAACGTGGCTGGCGGCAAACCCCCTGTTTAGCAGGCCGCCATTCGCCTGGCTGCTTGGGCTGGGATGGCTCGCCGGCGGGCTGCTGCTGATTGCAGCCGGTCTGGCGCTGGCAGGCGTTCTCATTACGCCGGAGTATTGGCGGTTTCTCGCCACGCTGGGCGCGGCGCTTTCGCTGGCGATGCTGCTCCTCTATCTCCATCCCTTCTACCTGGTTGGGTTGGCTGTGAGCCTTGCGATTTTGGCCGAACTGCGCTGGGTACACTGGATCCCAAGCCATCTCTTGGGGGCATAACCCTCTAGCTGCGTCCAGCTTGATTCCAGCAGGGAAAGAGGTGCGGCATGCTTCAGTTCTGGTTGGGTCTTTTTGTGATTCTTCACGGCTTGGTCCACTTGTGGTATGTCACCTTAAGCCAACAACTGGTCGCCTTTCAGCCGGCAATGGGATGGTCGGGCAGGTCTTGGCTCTTGACCGGCATCTTGGGGGATGGCGCAGCCCGCACGCTGGCGAGCGCGCTCTATCTGCTGGCAGCCCTCGCCTTGGTGGCCGGCGGCGTCGGCATCTTCCTACAGGCGGGGTGGTGGCGGCCTATGCTGGCGGCCGCGGCGATCATCTCCACCGCGGCCATCCTGCTGTTCTGGGATGGGAACCTGCAGATGGTGGCTCAAAAAGGGTTGATTGGGCTGCTCATCAACGCCGCGCTGCTGGCTTTGGTGGCGCTGCCGCTGCTAGAATAGGTCACAGCCCTAGACAACCGCACCCTCATCTTATGCCAACAAAATCGCCGCGGCGAGCTGCCTACGCTGTCCAGGCAGCTCGCCGTCGATCTTGCCGACGATAAAACGATAGATCATCAACGTGCCCACGGCGACGACTGCAGTTGGCCATCTTCAGGGCGACTTGCCGGGGGAGATGCAAACCGTCCCGACATTCTCCCGCTATCGCAGGATCGGCATATAGGCGGTCATTCCAGGGACACGCACCACCACGCCGATCAGGATAGGTGGTTTGAACATCTCGTTCACGATCACCACCCGCTTTTCCGCCCCGCGCAGCACATACTCCGCCGGCGGCTCAATCGTCAGATAGTAGGAGTTATAGGGCACTTGCTGCCACTGGAAGATACCGTCGGCGTCGGTGACGCCCGTCCGGCGATAGTCGACAGCGGCGGGAGCAATACCGGCCGCGCTCAGGCCGGTGTCGACCAGCGTCACCTTGACGCCTTCGACCAGGTCTTCGTCCTGCTCAAATTTGCCGTTGCTGTTAGCGTCGACAAAGGCGCGGCCCCACAGCTCGACGGTCTGCAGCGTGTCGGTGTAGGCCACCGTCACCTGATGAGCGGCGGCGGGCATGGTGAGTTTGTTGGTGAGATTGGTCGAGTTGTCGTTGTTGGCGCCCGTCCAACTGTCCACATACCACTGCGCCGCGGGCGTCGCCTTCAGGTTGATGGCTGTGCCGGCGAGGAACTTGCCGGAAGCGCAGCCGGGCGAGTTGGCCGGGGTGGCCGAAGGATTGCTGCCCTGGCCGGTGTGGCGCAGGGTGAGCGCATAGCAGGGCAGCGCGCCTAGGGTCACCCGCCCCCAGCCATAGCTGTTATCTTGCCCGGCTGCGCCCAAGTCGACGGCGTGCCCTTCCAAATAGCTCTGGATCTGGCTCGGCCCGTAGCTGGGGAAGAGTGTCGCCACCAACGCCGCCGCGCCCGCGACATGCGGCGCGGCCGCCGACGTGCCAAAGAAGGGGCGGAGCGACACGGTCGAGACGCCATCATAGCCGCCCAGGTTGGGCTTGACGATGCCGCCGCTTTCTGTCCCGCCCGGCCCGTTGGTCGGCCCTTGGGAGCTAAAACTCTCCAGCGTGTAGGGATCGGCATAGGCGAGCGCGCCCACAGTCAACACGGTCTGCACATCGGCAGGATGGATGAGGCTGCGCGCCGCAACGAATTCGTCGAGCGAAGCCACTTTGGGCGCAAAGAACTCGAAATGCACAGCGCGCGTGGCGCGATACCGGACGATGGCAAAGCCATAGGCCGTTGCCCCGCCGTCGGAGATGGCCGCCACCACTTCGACCGGACGCTGCCCGGGGCCGCCATCCTGGGTATCGGCGCCGGACGCGAAGATATCCCACCCTATTCCATTCCAACGCAACAGAACGAGATCATAGTCTTGGTCCACGGCGCTCCAATCATCCCAGCGCAGAAAGCCCAGAATGAGGTTGCCCGCCGGAATGTTATAGGCATTGCCGTCGCCCGGCCCAAAATAGTTGACATCTTGGCTGCCGTTAAAATTGTGGATGTCGTCGCCGTCGGGATCGGCAAAACCGCCTCCCCAGTGGGCGTCGCTCTCATTGCCGGCGGCGTTGACCCAAAGCACGCCCGCGCTGCGCGCCTGGGCAATCAGATCGGCCAGGCGGCCCGTGCCGTCGCCCGGAGCCACTGCCGGAAAACCACCGGAATAGGAGATGACGTCCACCTGAACGGTATTGACCAGCCAGTCCACAGCCTCTTCGATGTCGATCGTCGTGCTGATTTTGGCGAAAAAGAGCTGTGCATTGGGCGCGATATCGTAGATGATTTCGGCACAGGCCGTGCCATGCTCTGTCGTGCCGTTCACGTCAGCATCGGTTTCAAAGTCGACAAAATTGCGCACCGTCACCGCCGCCGGCAGTTCACTGCCCAGCAGGCTTGGATAGCCCCTATAGCCGCCGTCGATGATGCCTACCTTCACCCCCGCCCCACGGATCCCTGCCGCATGCCAGGCGGCGACATTGAGCGCCTCGCCGCCTTCACTGCGCACCGCGCCTTGGCTCAAGCTCTGTACCGCCGGCCGGCGAATGCGCGCGATCGCAGGGTGTTCCGCCAGCGACGCCAGCGCCTGCACCGGCAGCCACGCTTGGATCACGGCCCGGTCGCCGCTGATGCCGGTGATCTCCCCGCCGGCGGCAGGGACCGCCTGCAAGACCGCGTCGACCTGATCGACCTGGGGCACGATATGCGCTTGCACCCGCCCATCGCGCGCGGCTTGGCCCTGCGCCTGCGCCGCGGCAAGCGCTTGCTCCGGCGATGCCCCGGCCGCGGCCGCGACCTCGCTCAGCGCCGTGTCCAGCACCGCGGGCTTTGCGGCGGGGAGAAAGAGCGCGGGGTCAACATTCAGCATCTGCGCATCGGCGGGCAGCGTCATGATCTCATATGCAGCCAGCGGCGCCGCTGGCGCGGCCAGCGAAATCTCCGTCATGCCAGGCGCAAACGCGCCCCCGATGAGAGCCAGAATGGCCGCTAGGCGAACAACGGTGACTGCGGCAAGGTGGTCGCCATGCCGGCTCCACAGCTTGGAAACGTATAGGGGATTCATATGATTCAAGGCTCCTGCTAACCGGCTTATGAAAGGAATTCACTGGATGGCTAGATCTCGATGGCCGCGCGCACGACAAGAGGAAGGCCGCGGATCCGCAGCCAGACCCTACTCACAAAATCGACGTGTCATCGGTATGCTCCTAACCTGGCGGATGGACGGCACATAGCTTGCGCCTTGGGCAGCAGATGCGATACAGGAAGCAGAACAAGCGGCCAAAAGCGCCACGCACTCAATCGGCGGCAATGCAGACGGTGGTTGAGCGCGGGGGAAAAACATCGAGTTTACTCTCTGGGGTAAAGGACCTCGGCGGGGTAGTGACCTCGCGAGGCGGCAGTGGCATGTAAGAGCCGCCACTTTCAGTATAGCGAAAACTGCTGCCAAGTAAAGCGCGAGTTTTCACAATCTGAGCCGGCGGCGGCGGCTTGAATGCGATTCGTGAACGCTGCTTGTAGATGCTACTGGGCGGCGGCCGGTCTGGCGAGGATCGTGACGGGAACCGGCCCGCCCATGCCCCGGTGCAGCGCCGTCTCATAATCAACGTCCACAACCCAACTCCGGCTGAGCAGCAGGCGACATGCTGGCCGGCCGCGGCGTCGATCACCAGGAACGGCCCTTCCACCGCCCCGCCCTCCCACTGCAGCCAGATACGCCGGTTGATATCCCCAGCGCGCAGCAGCGCCGCATAGCCGATACAGGCAGGGATGGAGGAACTGAGGTCCATACTCGGTCTGCGGCGAGTACGGAGTTTCCATTCATCTGGCGATGAGTACAGGAGCGCTGTCCGGTCTATTGAGTCCACAAGTTTGCCACTAGAGAGAAAAAGACGCAACTCTCGTGCACCCGGTGAGGTCCGGTCGGTTGGCGCAGGCCGTGGCCCTCTGCTACACTGTGTATTGCAGCGCCCTATCGCACGCATCGCACAAGGAGCAGCCATGAGCGATCTACAGCAGCAGTTTGCAGCAGCAGCCGCAGCCGCCAAAACCTTGGCGACCAAACCCGACAATGACACGCTGCTGCAACTCTATGCGTTGTACAAACAGGCGAGCGTGGGCGATGCCGGCGGCAAGCGGCCCGGCTTCGCCGACTTCGTAGGCCGCGCCAAGTATGACGCCTGGGCCGAACTGCGCGGCACGCCGCAGGCGACGGCTATGCAGCGCTATATCGACCTGGTGGCGACACTGCAACGCGCGTAGGGCTGCGCGCCGGTCGGCAAGACCGGGTTCACCGGCGAGGGTCACTCGTCGTCGGGGCGCACAGGCCGGCGCAGGGCCTTGGTGTAGCTGCGCTGCGCTTTGGCGGCGCGGCGTTCGGCCTGTGCAGCCGCGGTCGGTTTGGTCCTGTGCCGCGGCTTGGGTGGGATCGCCGCCTTGCGGAGCAGTTCGACCAGTTGCTTGAGCGCATCGTCGCGGTTACGCACCTGTGTCCGGTAGCGCCGTGCATCGATCACGATCTGCCCGTCGGCGGTGGCCCGGTTGCCCGCCAGCCGCAGCAGACGGGCGCGCACGTCCTCCGGCAGAGAAGGCGAGCGGGCGGCATCGAAGCGCAACTGCACGGCAGTTTCGACCTTGTTGACATTCTGCCCGCCAGGGCCGGAGGCGCGCACAAAGTCCCACTGCAATTCGTTATCTTCCAGGTGAATCCCCGGTGTCACGGCGATCATAGCCCCCTCCAGCGTGCGCCCGCAGCGGCGGTTCCAGCCAGGCGCAGGCACAGACGCGCAGGCCGCAGCGATTATACCAAATCCAGGCTACGGAGCGGCGAACACGATGCTCTGTCCGCTATAGCCGTTCAATCTTGATCATCATCTCAGTCATGACACGATAGCACAAGGGCTTGAGCCATGCAGACCTCATCCATACCTACTTCATCGACACTCACTTCATCTACACTGACCCATTTGGAATGCGGGCGCTGTGGGCAGCGTTACCCCGCCGGCCAATTGATGAACCTGTGCCCGGCGTGCGGCAAGCCCCTCTTGGCGCGCTATGACCTAGAGACGGCCAAACGCACGCTGACCCCCGCTGCGCTGCGCGACCGCCCCGCCACGCTGTGGCGCTATGCCGAGGTCTTACCCGTGCAGCGCGCCGAGGCGGTGATCTCGCTGGGCGAAGGCTGGACGCCGCTGGTCAAGGCCGAGCGCTTGGGCCGGACGATTGGCTGCCCCCACACTTGGATCAAAGATGAAGCGCTCAACCCGACGGGCAGTTTCAAGGCGCGCGGTCTGTGTGTAGCGGTGAGCCGCGCCTACGAGTTGGGCGCGCGCGAACTGGCCGTCCCCTCTGCCGGCAACGCCGCCGGGGCCATGAGCGCCTATGCCGCGGCTGCCGGTCTGCCTGCCCATGTCTTTATGCCCGCCGATGTGCCGATGATGTTTCGCATCGAATGCGCCGAGTTGGGCGCGTCCGTCACCCTCGTGGACGGATTGATCACCGACTGCGGGGTCAAGGTGCGCCAAGGGGTGCAGCAGCACGGCTGGTTTGACGTCAGCACGCTGCGCGAGCCATATCGCGTGGAAGGCAAAAAGACGATGGGCTATGAGCTGGCCGAGCAGATGGGCTGGACGCTGCCCGACGTGATTATCTATCCGACCGGCGGCGGCACAGGGCTGGTGGGCATGTGGAAAGCCTTTGCCGAGATGGAGGCGATGGGGCTAATCGGGCCGCAGCGCCCGCGCATGGTGAGCGTACAAAGCACCGGCTGCGCGCCGATGGTGCGCGCCTTTGACCAGGGTGACGAGTTTGCCGAGCCGTGGCAAGGGGCCAAGACAGTGGCCGACGGGCTGCGCGTGCCCGCCGCGGTGGGCGACTTCCTGATCCTCCAGGCCCTGCGCCAAAGCCGCGGCACGGCGCTGGCTGTGCCCGACCAAGAGATGCTCGACCACGCGCGCACGATGGGCAGCCTGACCGGCATTTTCCCCGCGCCGGAGGGCGCGGCCTGTCTGGCCGCGCAGATCCGGCTGCTGCGTGCGGGTTGGATTCGACCCGACGAGACGGTCGTGCTGTTTAACACCGGCAGCGGGCTGAAGTACGCGCATCTCTGGGCCTAGCCATGCCGGCCGGCGCGCTCGTGGCCCAATTACTTGGCGGAACCGCGGCCACGGTCCTAACCGCCCAGGAGCGATCATGCGGCGTTATGGTTGGGGTCACCCGCCTCGACGGCGCATGGCGGACGCATCTGGTCCCGCCGGCGCAGGCCGCAGGCTGCGAACGCAGCCTGCGGCCTGCCTTCTATCGTGTGCAGGGGTTTGAGATCACGCCCGCCTTCGTAGGCTATGCCCGTCCGCTGGCGGGCGGGCTTTCGCCCGCGCCGCTCCTATTCTATCGCTCTGCTCTGGGGGCCAGATAAGCGGTTTGACGCCGGTTTTGAACTCTGATATTCTGTGCAGCGCAGGCTTGGCTCCCACCAATCGGCTGCACCGGCAGCCGATAGCGCCCTCAAACCTGCCGTTGTCGATACCCGAATTGCTCTGTGATAGTTGGCGTTGAGCGCCCGGCTGCCCATCCCTCCCGGCAGCGTGGGGCAACGTCTGATCGACGTTCCCCTGCTCATCGCCACAGATGTCCTCTGCGTCTGCTGGGCCATATGCTCGGCCTCCCTGGCGGGATGTGGCCCTTATTGGCGATCTCCGCTCACCCTAATCTGCGTTCCGATGCGGCTTAACCGCACCCGACCCTTATGCATTCGCGAAGCACTAGCAAAGGAGAAAACGATGGCTAT
>JADLFO010000251.1 GCA_020845455.1 Caldilineaceae bacterium | reverse complement strand
GGTCGCGGTTCATGGTCTTGAGCGTGGTGTTGAGGCCAGCAGCCTTCAACTGCTCTACCACCAGTTCGAGCGCGTCTAGGTTGGGGCCGGCGGTCTCCGACGATTCGATGATCAGGTTCAGTTCGGAGCCGTCGGGGAAGGTGTAGAAGCCGTCGCTGCCCATCTTCAGGCCGGCGCCCTCCTCCAGCAGCCGTTTGGATTCGTCCACATCATACTCGCCCTGGAACATCGCCATGTCTTCGACATACCAGGACGTAGCAGGCCCGACCGATTGCGTGGTGGGCGCGCCTTGGCCCAGATAGGCGATGTCGTTGATCAGGTCGCGGTCGATGGCGTGCGAGAGCGCATAGCGGAAGTCGCGGTTCTGCATCAGCTCGCGATACTTGGGGTCGGCGTAGCTTTGGTTGGGCTGGAGCGCCACGCTCGACGCACCGTCGCTCGACCAGAGGCTGACGGTATAGTTGCCCGCCTCCTCATTTTGCTTGAGTACCGGCAGCTTATCCAGGCTCAGCCCGCGCTGCTGCATATCCAACTCGCCCGCCGCGGCCATGACCGCGACCGCTTCGGTGTTCTCCACCAGCGCCAGATGCACGCGGTCGATATAGGGCAGTTGGTTGCCTTCTGGGTCAACCTTCCAGTAGTAGGGGTTGCGCTCCAGGACCAGCTCGGTGCCGCCCGGATCCCACTGCACCGGTTTCCATGCCCAGATCACGGGGCGCTCGATATTATAGTCGAAGGCCTTTTCCTCGAAGAGGGCATAGTCTGCATCGGGGTTGGTCTTGGGGTGGAACTGCTCCAGATAGTGCTTGGGCGCAAAGACGCCAAAACGCTCGAAGGCCAGCGGCCACTGGTGGCCGTGGAAGGCCAGCCCCATGGTCTCGACGATGCCGCTGGGACCGGGGAAGATGAACTTGATCGTGTAGTCGTCCACCTTTTCCACCGTCATCGGCTCGCCGTTGACGGTCCATTCGATGTGCGGCGACGGGGTGATGTTGGTGTCTAGCTCGATATTCTCCCACCAGAAGACGATGTCGTCCACCGTCCACGGTTCGCCGTCGGACCATTTCAGCCCTTCGCGGAAATGGAGGGTCAGTTCGGTGCCGTCGTCGTTCCATTCCCAGGCTTTCGCTAGGCCAGGCATGACAGGGTCGGCAAAGTTGGGCGCCCAGCGCAGGACGGGGTCATAGTTGATGCGCCCCCAGGCGTGGAAGTCCTTGACGCCGGTGAAGGCGCGATGCCAGGTGCCTCCATATTTGCCGATCGACTCATACGGTTCGACGACCAGCGGCTCCAGCGGCAGCCGCTCTTCGACGGGCGGGAGCGAACCGGCTGCGACCAGTTCGGCCAGCATGGGCGCTTCGTTGTAGGCTCCGCCGGCTGTGCTGCTCTCGGCTGCGGCGCTGTCGGTGGAGGCTTCCTCGGCAGGGACTTCGGTGGCCTCGGCCTCGGCAGCGGGGGCAGCGGCTTGATCCGCTGCCTGTTCGGCGGGGGGCGCGGCTTCGGGCAGGGCCGGGCGCGGGCCGCACGCCGCCAGCACAAGCGCCGCAATGACCCAGATCGCGGCCAATGTAGAGAGGCCGCGCTTTGTATGGATGGGCTTCATATCCGTTTGTTTCCTCCTTGCGATGGGTGGATCGTGCAATTGACTGCTGTGTACGAGCGTGTACCTAAATGAGTGGACAAACAATGGGCCGGTGTGAATGTCTCCCACCGCGCGGCGGGGAGACGTTCACACATGGCACGCTGCACCGTAGCTGGGCATCGATGCCTCCAGGCAGCGATGCGGGCCGCCGAGAACCGGTTGAGGAGCGCCACGCTGCTGCGCTTCGCCCACGCGGGAGAACCTGGGCGCCAGCATGGGCTGCGGATACCGATTGCAGCTACTGGTCGCAGAGATAGGGTTGAACTGGGTGTGCCTGCCAACGACTTGGACGGTTGAGAGCGTGACGATCCTAGCATGGATGAGGGCCAGCGTCAAACAGCATTCTGGGGCGCGTATCAGTGGACGTGTACGGGAATTCCACCTTGCGCCGCGGAACGCAGCATGGCGTCGAGCAGTTCGACCGAGCGCGCCCCGACTTCGCCCGGCGAGTCGTTGCGGCCATGCCCCTGGATGAGTTCGACGAAGCGGCTGGGCGGCCCCTCGCAGTCATAGGCCCCGGCGTTGGCGGGGATGTCGAACTGGCGGTGTTTGCCGTCATGACGCCACAGTTCGAGCCGGTCATGGTCGAGGTCGATGTTGAGCACGCCGTCTTCGCCGAAGATGCGCACATCGACCTGGAACTTGGCGCCGCCGGGCAGCGTGGCCGCGCCGGAAACCGTGCCCAGCGCGCCGTTGTCAAAGGTGACCGCGGCTGCGTCGTACATATCGACCTTGGCGTTGGGCGAGGTCGTGCGCCCACTTACCTCTTGGGCGCGCAGACCGGTGAGCCAGAACATCAGCCCGGACGAATGGGTCACCTGGCCGTGGGCATAGCCGCCGCCGTGCGCCTTTTCCTGCCAGGTGGCGGGGTCGGGTTTGGTAAAGGAGATCGGTTCTTGCGGCGGCGGCGCACCGCTGCCGCCAAAGAGCGCTTTGGTCGGCGAGGCCATGTGACACAGCACATATTCGATCTTGCCCACGACGCCGTCGTCCATCAACTGTTTGGCCTGTTGGACAAAAGGCTTGTAGTGCCAGCCGTAGGGGACAAGCAGATGGAGGTTGCGCTCTTGCGCCAATTTCACCAGGTCCCAGGCTTGGCCGGCCTGGAGCGTCATGGGTTTTTCGCACATCACATGACAGCCGGCGAGCAGCGCGGCGCGCGCGTGTTCATAGTGCAGGTGGTGGGGGGAGGTGACCACTACGCCGTCTAAATCCTGGCGGAGCAGTTCGTGATAATCCTCGGTGGCGAAGGGGAAGCCGAATTTGTCTTTGACAGCCTGCAGCATCTCTGGGCCCAGCCGGCAGACGCCGGCCATCTCCACATCGGGGCGTTGGGCCAGCAGCGGCATATGGTTGCTGGTCGCCCACCAGCCCGCGCCGATAAAGCCGATGCGGACTTTGTTTTTGTCCATTGCTCACTCGCTTTCTGTGTTGTCTTTCTGGTGAAGTGTTTGGGCGTGTTCGGCTGTGCCGGGAGCCGTCCCCGGTGTTGCCGGGCAATTCGGGGATGCAGCGCATCTATGATAGGCTAGGAGTATCGCGTCGGGCAAGACACTGGCGATGTCCAGATCAAATTCCCCATCTCAAGCAAAGGCAGGTAGCCTGATGAAGGTTCTTGTGTTGTGTGATGACCGCTGGCATCCAGCGCAGACCGCGCGCGCCGGGCTGGCCCCGCCGGCCGCCGGCGGGGTCGAGTTTGACTTTGTCGAAGATGTGTCGGGCTGGCAGCCGGCCCAGATGGATGCCTATCCGGTCGTGCTGCTGACCAAGTCGGACAATGTATCGGCGACGGACTGGTCGTCGTGGGTGACGCCGGAGGTCGAGGCGGCCTTCGCCGCGTTTGTGCGCCGGGGCGGGGGGCTGCTGGTGGTTCATTCCGGCACAGTCTGCCGCGATGCGCCGGCGCTGCGCGCCTTGATCGGCGGCGCGTTTGACCGGCACCCCAAACAATGCCCGGTGACGGTGGAACCTCGGCCCGGCCATGCGCTGACCGCAGGCGCGGCGGCCTTTACCGAGATGGACGAGCATTACTTTATGCATTTGGATGCGGCGGATGCCGACGTGTTTCTGACCTCTGTGTCGGAGCACGGCACGCAGCCCGCAGGCTGGACGCGGCAAGAGGGCGCGGGCCGCGTCTGCGTATTGACGCCGGGGCACAATGTGCCGGTCTGGCTGCATTCCGATTTCCAAACCCTGCTGCGCAACGCGCTGGCGTGGTGCGCCCAGCCCGCGCCTGCCGCCTAAGAAGGAGCGTATCATGGAGCGTGCCGATAAAGCGCGAGTCGCCGTCGTCACGGGCGCGGACCGCGGTCTGGGCCAAGCCCTCACCGCCGGATTGTTGGAACAAGGCTGGCGTGTCTTTGCCGGGCAATATATGCCCGACTGGCCGGAGCTTTCGGCGCTGGCCGCGACCTATCCCCAAACCTTGACCTGTGTGCCGCTGGATGTCGCCGGCAGGGACACGGTGCAGGCGGCGGCGCAGACGGTGCGCGACGCTGCCGGGCAGGTGGACCTGTTGATCAACAACGCCGGGGTGGGCAGCCCGGCCAGCCCGCACAACCTGCGCGAGACGCAGGACTATGCCGAGATGCACCGGCTCTACGATGTCAACGCCCTGGGGCCGATCCGCATGGTCGAGGCCTTTTTGCCGTTGATGGACGGCAGCCCGCTCAGGCGGCTCTGCTTTGTCTCGTCCGAGGCAGGCAGCGTCGGCCGCGCCCGGCGCACCTCCTGGTATGGCTACTGCATGTCCAAGGCTGCGCTCAACATGGCGGTCAAGATCATGTTCAACCATCTGCGTCCGGAGGGCTACAGCTTCCGCGTCTACCATCCCGGCTGGGTGCGCTCCTATATGAGCGGCAAAAAGAATCTGGAGGCCACGCTGGAGCCGGAAGACGCGGCCCGCTATGCGCTTGCCTATTTCCTGCAAGACGAGGGCGTCGACGAAGACACGCTGGCGCTGCGCGACTGGGAAGGCAAGCTCTGGGAGTGGTAGCTAGGATGAGCGCGCTCAGGCGGCCAGATGTTCGGCGATCGCTTGGCCGCTGACCACCGGCGCTTCTTTGTAGAGATAGCAGGCCACGGCGCGGTCGTCATTGGTTTGATAGAGCGGCGGGGCTTTCTGCCGGCATTCGGCCATGACAAAGGGGCAGCGGTTGGAGAATTTGCAGCCCTGGACCTCCGCCCGCGCCGCACCGGCAGTTGAAGCCTGGCTCTCGATATCAGTTTCCTGACCCCAGCGGATGTCCGGGTCCGGCAGGGGAATCGAACTGACCAGCAGGCGCGTGTAGGGGTGCTGCGGCTCTTTGATGACCCGCTCGACATTGCCCACTTCGGCCACCGAGCCTCGATAGAGGATGTAGATATTCTCGCTGATCTGATAGGCGGTGGTCAGGTCGTGGGTGATGTAGACCAGGGAAATGCCCAGCTCGCGCTTGAGCCGTACCAGGCTTTCCAGGATCGTGGCGCGCAGCGAGGCGTCGACCATCGACACCGGCTCATCGGCTAGGATGATCTTGGGGTTGAGCAGCAGCGCCCGCGCCACCATGATGCGCTGGCGCTGCCCGCCGCTCAACTGGTGCGGGTAGCGGCCCAGCGTCTCTTCAGGGCGCAGACCGGCCATCTGGAGACTTTCCTCGATGCGCCGCTGCGCCTCGCCGCGTGAGGAGGCCAGCCGGAACTTGTACACCGGGGTCGTCAGAACCTGGTCCACCTTGTAGAAGGGGTTATAGACCTCGAATGGGTCTTGGAAGATGGCTTGCACCTGGCGGCGAAAGGCGCGGCGCGCCTGCCGATCCATGGCCGAGAGGGTTTGCCCCTTGAAGCGGATCGACCCGCGGGTGGGCTGGATCACGCCCAGGAGGAGCCGCGCCAAGGTGGTCTTGCCGCTGCCGCTTTCGCCGGCCACGGCCGTGATGGTGGGCTTCTCTTCGTGGATCGCCAAGGAGATTTCGTCTACAGCCACCGTGTGGGTTTTGCTGAGGAACCCGCCTCCGAACACGCGCGTTACATTCTCTGCTTCCAAAAGCTGCGTCACGGCTGGCTCCCGTTATACAGGTGGCATGCGACCCATCGGTCCGGCTTGATTTCTTCGAGCGGGGGGATGACGACCGAGCAGTGCGCCATCACTTTGGGGCAGCGTGGATGAAACATGCAGCCCGGCGGCGGCGTCAGCAAGGATGGAGTTAGCCCAGGGATGCCCTTGAATATCTCTTTGGATTGCAGCGTCGGCAGGCTGCCGATGAGCAACTGCGTATAAGGGTGCAGCGGGTCCTTGAAGATATCACGCACCGGGCCTACTTCCACCAGCTTGCCGCCGTACATGACCCCCACGCGGTCTACAAACTGAGCCATCAGCCCCATGTCGTGCCCGACCAGGATGACAGACGCGCCCAGGTCACTCTGCACACGGCCTAGGGTCTCCATCACCTGGCGCTGCACCACCACATCCAGGGCGCTGGTCGGCTCGTCGGCGATGATCACCTTGGGGCTGAGCAGGATGCCCATGGCGATACAGACGCGCTGCTTCATGCCTCCGCTCAACTCGTGCGGATAGGCTTGCATGATGTCGGGGCGCAGCCCAACCGATTCGAGCGCCTCTTGGATGCGGACGTCGCGCCTGGCGCTGGACTCCCCATCCATGTGGGCGCGCATCGTATCGCGCAATTGCTCCCCCACCTTCATCATGGGGTTGAGCGAGTTCATCGCGCCCTGGGGGATCAAGGCGATATCCGCAAATCGGGCGCGACGCATTTCTTCCTCTGAAAGGCTCAGCAGGTCTCTTCCGTCCAACAGGACCTTGCCGCCTTCGATGACCGCGGGCGCTTGGAGCAGCCGCATGAGGCTGAGGGCGGTGGTGGTCTTGCCCGAGCCGGACTCGCCGACCAGCCCCAGCCGCTCGCCCGCTCTCAGGAAGAAGCTGACGCCGTTGACGGCGCGCACCGGGCCGCGCGGCGTGTAATAGCTGACGCACAGATCGCGCACGTCCAAGACCCGATTGGCGCCGGATGCCGGACGTGGCTCAATTCTGGTTGTTTGTGCTTCGGTGACCATGTCTCTCTCGATCAAACGGCTGCGCCTAGCGACGCAGGCGCAGGGATATCAGCCCTGTGCGGCGGCTTGGAGCCTGGGATTTGCATATTTGTCCAAAGAGGTGCTCATCAGAAACAGCCCTGTAAAGATGATCGCCAAGGTCACGATCGGCGGCCCCCACCACCACCACATGCCGCGGAACATGGCCGAGTAGGTAAAGGCGTGATAGAGGGCGCGGCCAATCGTGGGGACGTTTTGCGGGCCAAGCCCCAACACTTCTAACCCGACGGCGGCCAAAATGCCGGTGCTCACCGCGCCGACAAACGCCGCAGCCAGATAGGCGGTTAGGTTGGGCAGGATCTGCAGAAAGATGATCTCAAGGTCATTTTGGCCGGAAAGTTTGGCGACCTCGATAAACAAACGCTCGCGCAGACTCAGCGTCTGGGCGCGGATCACGCGTGCCGGCAGCGGCCAGGAGAGCAGACCCACAATCAGCGCCATGAGTTCAACCGTCATCACGCGCACATAGGCGGAGACGGTGATCAGGATGGCGAGGGCGGGGATGACCAGCATCACGTCGGCAAAGCTGCTGAAGATCGTATCCAGCCACCCCTTGTAATAGCCGGCAATCAGCCCGATCAGCGCGCCCAGGAGCACGCCCACGCTGCCGGCCAAGAGGCCGATGCGAAAGGTGTTCGGGATGCCGATTACCATGAGCGTATACATGTCGCGGCCAAAGCCTTCGGTGCCGAGCGGGTGCTCCCTGCTGGGAGGAAGGTTGAGGGGGTTGGCCCCCATATCGGCCATGTCTGGGTCGATGAACAGCCCGCCGATCACGCCGAAGAGGTAAAGCGCCAGCAGGAGCGAAAGCCCCAACGTGAACGTCCAGTTTTCCCCCAAAAAGCCCAAGACGCGACGCATCGGACTGCGCGAGGCCGGTCGAGGGCGAGAGGGTGCGGCTGCGGGTAAGGTTGCACTTTTCATATCAGCTGGAGCTTTCCGCTACATAGGTGACGCGCGGGTCGAGCCGCGGGTAGATCAGGTCGATGATCAACACGGCAAACCCCACCGAGACCGCCAAGAGGAGCGTGATCCCCTGGATGACGGTGTAGTCGCTGTTGGTGATCGACTGGTAGAGCTGATAGCCCAGCCCTGGATAGGCGAAGATGATCTCCACCAGGATTGCGCCGGAGACGACATGGCCCAGCGCAATCGCCAGGTGGGTCACCTGGGGGGGGATGGCGTTGCGCACGGCATACCACCAAAAGATGCGCCGGCGCGGAAGCCCTTTGGCTTCCGCCAGCAGCATATAATCTTCGCCGATGGTGTTGACCATCAGCCCGCGCATGGTCAGCGCCCACAGCCCCAGGCTGGAGAGAACGATAGAGAGCGCCGGCAGCACGGCGTGATAGGCGACGTTGCTGATAAAGGCCCACGAAAACCCGCGCGGGATGCCGCTGTCATAGGCCCCGCTCATGGGGAAGATATCGTTCGTGAAGGCCAGCGCATAGAGCAGCAGCAGCGCCAGCAGGTAATAGGGCAGCACCCCCCAGATCATCGTCAGCGGGAGCAGCGCCTGCACCCATTTGGGGGTGCCTTTCCAGGCCAGCAGCGCGCCGACCGTGACGCCCAGGATAAAGGTGATAATCACGCTGGTGGCGATCAGGCCGATGGACCAGCCAATCGCCGGGCGGATGATCTCCCAGACCCCAGCGGGGTAGGCCGAGAGCGATTCGCCGAAGTCGAAGCGGATCGAGTTCCAGAGATAGCGCAAATACTGCACATACATAGGGTCATTCAGCCCGAAGCGTTCCCGGTAGGCCTCGAACATGGCCTGACCGTTTTCGATGCCGGCGCTGGCCTGCGCCATGCGCGACGTGATGGCCCCGATCGGGTTGCCCGGGGCCAAGCGGGGGATCATAAAGTTGAACGAGGCGGCGACAAAGACGACCAAAAAGAACATGCCGATACGCCGCAGGAAATAGTTGAGATTTACACCGCGCATTCACGCCACCCCTTGAAAGTTACCCTTCTCGGAAGCTCGATGGTTTCCGACAACTAGACCTGTCATTCCGAGGCTCCTGCCGAGGAATCTCTCTGCTCCGGCGCCCACATATGCCGGCCTATCGTCCAGAGAGATTCCTCGCTGCGCTCGGAATGACTATCCTGTTACCGACTTGTTACCGGCCTAAATCGTCAAAGACGAACAAGCTTTTCGGGAAGGTCATGTCCCATCACGATCAAGCTACTGCGCCGGTTGTAGTTCAGTCAACGTGCGCAGGAAGTGCTGCCAGTGGAGCGGCGGCTGGATGTAGTTGTTGTCCGCCGTCGGCCAGTTGGTCCAATAGGTGGTATTGAACAGGTAGAACGCAGGGGTCTGGATCAATGGGATGGCGGGCAGTTCGTCGGCCCAGATGGTGACGGCCTGCTGCATCAGTTCGATCACCTGCGGGTCGCCCAAGGGCAGGCTGCCCATCTGGTCGACCAGGGCCGAATATTCGTCGTTGACCCAGCGTCCGGCGTTGTTGGTGTTGTCTACATACTCGGTGCCGGCTGTGCCCACGGGGTTGACCCAACTCTTGTTGTAGCGGTTCATGCCGAACCAGGGTTCGATCACGCTGCCGCAGCCGCTCCAGTCGGTGGCGCCCTCAAACTGGCCGCGGCCGGTCTCGTCGCGGAAGATACCCCATTCCAGGATGCGCAGAACGGCGTCGATGCCGCCGTCCTGCAACTGCTGGACGACCAGGCGGGCGGTCGGCTCCATAAAGGGCGGCGCTACTACGTCGATCTTCAGGTTGTTGCCGTCCGGCCCGACGAAGAAGCCGCTGCCCTCGTCAAAGGTATAGCCCTGGCCTTCGATCAGCTCGCGCGCCTTGTCCGGGCTGTATTCGCCGATGGGCGCGACGATGTCGTTGATGGCGTCATAGTAGGGCATCATGCCTTCATAGGTGGGGAAGATAAAGGTGGCCGGAACGCTGGCGCCCTCGTAGATCACGTCGACGATCTGCTGGCGGTTAAAGGTGTAGGAGAGCGCCCAACGCATCTCCTTCTTGTCCCACGGCGGCACGGTGTGGTTGACGGTGAACATGCGAGGGCAGGGGTCGAGCCAACCATAGGGCGGTTCGGTGTTATAGGGGATCAGTTTGTCGTTGCGCGCCTGGAGCGATTGGATAACGCTCAACGTAGCGCCGGAGCCGGGGCCGGTGTCCACCTCGTTGTTGAGCAGCATCTGGTTGTGGGTCTCGGCGTTGCCGATCCAGGGCCGGTGAATCTCGAGCGGAGCCGGCAGGTTGAAAGCGCCGGTTTTGGCTCCCCACCAGTTGTCGTTGCGCTTATAAATGAACTCGGTGGAGGAGAAGCGCAGCACGGTGTAGGGGCCGCTGAAGACCGGCGCGCCGGTCGCTTCGTCGAAGGGGTTGCGGAAGGTGATCGGGTCTTGCCCTTCCCAGACATGTTTGGGCAGCGGCACAATCGCCTGTGAGGTGGTTCCCGCCAGGTTTTCGAGTACGAAGCGGGGGTTCGGCGCGGTCAGCGTAAACTTGACGGTGCGGTCGTCCACGGCCTCGACCGATTCCACCCACTTCTCCACCGCGCCCGACCAGTTGAGCTGCGGCGCATATTCTTTGAGCAGGTTGATCGTAAAGACCACATCCTCGGCGGTCAGCGGCGTGCCGTCGCTCCATTCAGTGCCCTCGCGCAGCACGACGGTGACCTCGGTTTGGTCCTCATTGGCCGTGTAGCTTTCCGCCAGCCAGCCTTCGATCTCGCCCGTCTCATAGTTGAGCATGAACAGCGGTTCCATCAAGTTCTGGTTCATCCCCTGCAGAATAAAGGTGCCGGGGATATAGGGGTTCCAGATATCCGGAGCCGGGATATTGACGTTGGAAGGGATGACAATGATATCTTTGCGCGCCGCCGCCGTCGTCGAGGCCGCGGCGCCGGCTTCTGGGGCGGCCTCGCCTGAGGGAGCTGCGGGCGCGGCTGCCGGGGCAGCACACCCTGCCGCCAGCAACAGCAGGAAGACGACCACCAACCACACCCTGAGTAGTCCTGATTTTACAGCAGACACTGAAACCCTCCTTCGCTTCTGATTGTTGTATTGGATGCCATGTGCGGTCAAATGCGTTGTCAAGCCACTGCAAGAAGAAAGGATGAGAGATCTGGGACCAATCCCTGCCGCGCGATCCTTCTGTAACGGCGAACCAAGGGATTGAGCGAGAGGAATAGGGTTGGAGCATACCCTGGACCCAGTACCAGTGGGGGCGGGAGCACCGCCGGTGACCAACGGCCATCGGCTTGGCAGCACAACCCAGTGGAGGCGCCGGGTTGTGCGGGTTGTGTCACACACGCTGCGCACACTTCGGTTGGGAAGTCTACACGCGACTTGGGAACTGCTTACGATCTACAAATGGCTTTGGCCTGATGTGGCCGGCGAACAGTATCGTCGTGGAGCTTCTACAATCATACTGTTTATTGGCGGATTGTCAAACGCGCTTGGGGGGCTGGGGGGCTGTGGGGCTGGGCGGCGAAGCAGGCCGGCGCGCGGGGATGGGAAGCCATCCTGGCCGGGAATCGGGCATGAAACTGTGCGACGATGGGATGCAAAAGTAGCGCCACCGGGGGGCAGATGAGTTATTATGGCACGGCGCTGTGACGGAACCGGTATCACGGAACCGGTATCACGGAACCGGCTGCGGGACAGTGTGGAAGTATGCGGAACAGAGGAACTTGCACGGTTGATCAGGAAAGGAGAGTGGGGCGTGAGCCAGATTTTGAGCGAGGTCCTGGCAGCGAATACGCGCTATGTCGAATCGTTTGGCGATAAAGCAACGCTGCCGATGCCGCCTGTGCGGCGTTTTGCGATCCTCACCTGTATGGATGCCCGCATGGACCCGGCCAAATTTGCCGGCCTGGCCGAAGGCGATGCCCACATCATCCGCAATGCAGGGGGGCGCGCCAGCGATGACGCCATTCGCTCGCTGGTGATCTCATACAAGCTGTCGGGCACGCGTGAGTGGTTTGTCATCCACCACACGGGCTGCAGCATGTTGACCTTTAGCGACGAGGTGATGCGTGACCTTCTGACGCAAAGCCTGGAGACTGCGGTGCGTGACGAAACGGGGTGGCATGATGTGGGCAATGGGCCTGGCTCGCCGGAAGGCCATTTTGTCAACTGGCTGCCGATTCAGGACGCCGCCGCCAGTGTCACGGAGGATGTGCTGCGCATTCGCACCCATCCGCTGGTGCCCAAGCGCATCCCCATCTATGGCTATGTCTATGATGTAGCGAGCGGGCGCTTGATCGAAGTGCCGGAAGCCACCGAGGTGGGCAAGGCCCTGTAGTCTTTCAGACCTACGCTGCCGGACGGGCTGCCTTGCAAGGCAGCCCGTCCGGTTGTCAAAGGGGTTGCGCGCACCCTGCCGCCCGTTCGCGCCCTGTCTGCCGCGGCCCGCCAATAGGCCAAGGCGCGGGCAGGGCGTATAATAGGAGGGAACTGGGCTGTAAAATCGACCGCCGTCATGCACCGCACCCTAGAAATGACCCGCCACCGTGGTTACCAGCAGTCTGATTGCCCACCCCTTGATCGTCACGTTGCGAACCCTGCGCGGCAATGTGCGCGGCGTGGTTCTGACAGAGCCTTTGTGGGGAATTCCGTATAATCTGTATGCGCCCTATGTCTCAGTCTATATGCTGGCGCTGGGGCTGACCGACAGCCAGATCGGGCTGCTCGCCAGCATCGGCCTCACCTGCCAGATTTTTTGGACGATGTTGAGCGGCGCGATCACCGATAAGTTTGGGCGCAAGCGCACGACCCTGGTCACCGATATCATTGCCTGGAGCATCCCCTGTTTGATCTGGGCCGTGGCGCAGGATTTCAGGGCCTTTCTGCTGGCCGCGGTGATCAACAGCACCTGGCGCGTGACCCATAACTCTTGGCTCTGCCTGCTGGTCGAGGACACCGACCCCAAGCTGTTGGTCGACGTCTACTCGTTGATCTATATCTCCGGGCTGCTGGCGGCTTTCTTCTCGCCCCTGACCAGCCTGTTGATCGCGACCTTCTCGCTGGTGCCGACCATGCGCGGGCTGTACTTGCTGGCCTTCGTGATGATGACGGCCAAGTTCCTGATCATGAACGCCATGGTCGTCGAGCCGGCGCAGGGCGTCGCCCGCATGGAGGCGACCCGGCATCAGTCGCTGTTCACGATCATGCGCGGCTCCAAGGGCGTCTTGCGCCAGATTTTGGCCGCGCCCGAAACCTTGGTTACGGGCGGGTTGATGGTGATCGTCTCGATTGCCACAACCATCAACACGACCTTCTGGGGAGTGATGGTGACCGAGAAGCTCCAGGTCTTGCCGCAATATCTGTCGCTCTTCTATGTGGCGCGGGCCGTTACCATGTTGTCATTCTATTTCCTGGTGATGCCCAGGCTGCGCAGCCTGGATGCGCGCAGACCCATGGTCTTTGGCTTTGTGGGTTTGATCCTCAGTTGGACGCTGTTGATCAGCATTCCCCCGCAGAGCTATGGCCTGCTGCTGCTGGCGGTTGTCTTGGAAGGGTGCAGCGTGCCTGCCACCAATACGCTGCTGGACAAGTTGGTGGCGACCACGGTCGCGCCCGAGGAACGGGCGCGCATCATGGCGATCCTTTACCTGGCGGTGCTGGTCTGCACGTCGCCCTTTGGCTGGATCGCCGGGCAGGTGTCGGAGATCAACCGCAGCCTGCCGTTTGTGCTCAACATCGGGCTGTTTATGCTGGGCGCGGCGCTGGCCTATGTCGCCAGCCGGCGCGCTGCGCTCGCCCCGGCAGAGGAGCTTGTGCCGTAGACACCCCCTGCGCTACACACTCTCCCGCGGCGTCCGCGGATGCCGCCTATCCAATGGGTGGAGACCACCGCCCCGACGGCAAGCCCGATCTGCTGCAGCAGATCGAACATGGCGTGTTGGCGCTGCTGGCGCAATACCGCGCTTGGGCCATCGCCAACTACTTGCTGCACAAGGCCTTTCCCGACTTGATCGGCCCTGAATATACCTTCAAGGGGTTGAACTATCTCTACGGCTGCCACCCCGATTCGGCCATTTCATTTGTGTCGGGCGTGGGGGCCAATTCCAAGAAGGTGGCCTATGGCAACAATCGGGCCGACTTCAGCTATATTGCGGGGGGCGTCGTGCCGGGCATCCTGGTCATCAAACCCGACTTTCCCGAAAACAAGGAGGATTGGCCTTTCTTGTGGGGTGAAAATGAATATGTCGTCGACGTCGCCGCCGACTATCTTTACTTGGTCCACGCCGCCATCGACCCGGCGCGGCCACTAGCCTGGAATGGAATCTGAAAGTTCATGCTATCGACAGCCGTTGTCCCTGTTCTATATGAGTCGCACATGCACACGCCGCTCTGTAAACATGCGCAGGGCGAGCCGGAAGACTACGCCGCCGTGGCCGCGCAGCGCGGGCTGGCCGGGCTGATCGTCACCTGTCACAACCCGCCGGTGGACGGCTGGTCGCCCGGCGTGCGCATGGCCGACGACGAGTTTGACGGCTATGTGCAGATGGTCGAACGTGCCCGGCAGGCCTGGGCCGGGCGCGTGGATGTGCGTCTGGGGATGGAATGCGATTATGTGCCGGGCATGGAGCGCGGCCTGGCGGAGCAGTTGGGCCGCACCGAGTTCCATCATGTCCTGGGGTCAGTCCATCCCCAGATCGCCCAGTACAAGGAGCGCTATTTCACAGGCGATGTCGTTGCCTTCCAGCGCACTTACTTTGAGCATCTGGCGCTGGCCGCCGAGACGGGTCTGTTCGACACGCTGGCGCACCCGGACCTGGTCAAGAACGAGTTCCCGCAGGCGTGGGAGCCGGCGCAACTGGCGGATACGCTGGCCGCTAGCCTGGACCGGATTGCGGCGGCGGGGACGGCGATGGAACTCAACACGTCGGGGCTGCAGAAGAAGCTCTCCGAAATGAACCCGGGGCGCACGATCCTGGAAGGCATGCAGGAGCGCGGCATCCCGGTGGTGCTGGGGGCCGACGCGCATACGCCGCAGCGCGTGGCGGCGGACTATGCGCCGGCGCTGCGGCTGCTGCAGTCGGTCGGCTACACTCATGTGAGCCTGTTTCTCAACCGGCAGCGGCAGGAGATCGCGATCGAGACGGCGCTCCGGAGCCTAGCGGTCGTGGCGTCTACGGCGGCGTGATGGCGCACGCCGCCAGGCGATAGGCAGAAGACGATAAACGCCCAAAACGTGCATTGACAGGTATGGGCCAACTCCGCGATAATAATTGACGGCGGCCCGCCCACCCCTCTTGGCGGCCCGCCGTCCCTGATGTGGTGTACGTTTTGTTGGATGCTGATGCGTCGGTTGAGAAATAGTCGCGGCGGATGTGACCGCAGGCAGTTCTCAGGGGCAGGCCTGGCGGTTTGACGCAGCGTGTTCCCCGCCCGATTCCAGATCTGCGCCCCATGGGCTTTGCGCCCGTTCACCGTCCGGCATCTTGTTCCTATCTGTACCGTTTTTCTGCCAAGGATTGAGGAGAAACGTCATGTACACCCCTTCCGCACCACTCTCTCGCCGCCGTTTTCTGCAGTTGGTTGCCGCTACAGCCGCCCCGTTGGCGCTGGCGGCTTGCGTCGCGCCCGCGCCGTCGGGAGGCGGCGCCGCGCCGGCGCCCGACGGCGAAAAAGTCGCCGTTCGCTATATCGCCATGGACTATGACAGCCGTATGCAAGCGGACACCCAGGAAGTGATCGATGCCTTCAACGCGTCGCAAGACAACATCGAAGCGGCCCTGGAGGTCGTCCGTTGGGCGGACGGCGCCAATGTGATCCGTACCCAGATGAGCGCAGGCCAACCGCCCGACATCTTCAACCAGGGCGGCGGCCAGTTGTTGGAGTATCACGCCGCCGACGAAGTGGAGGCGCTCAACGACCTGATGGGCGAGGATTTTCTGGCCAATTTCTGGAAGTCCGGCATCGACGCCATGAGCGTCGACGGCAAGCTCTACGGCATGCCCTACTTTCTGGACCCGCGCGGGCTGTACTATCGCTCGGATCTGTTTGAGGAGCAGGGCTTGAAAGCGCCCGAGACATGGGCCGACGTGCGCGAGGCCGCCAAGGCGCTGCACAACCCGCCGAACATGTATGGCTTTGGCGTGGGCGTGGGCGGGCCGTCGGGCAGCAGCGACTATTGGTGGTATGCCTGGGTCGGGGCCATCGGCGGCGGCAATAACCTGAGCAAGTGGGGCGAAAACGGCAAGTCGCTGGTGGGCAACGAAGCGGGCGTCCGCGCCGTGCAGTTCCTGGCCGACCTGGTCCTTACCGACCAGACCACCAACCCGTCGCCGGTCAACACCGGGCGCGACGAAGACTTGCAGCCCCTCTTCTTGGCGGGCCAGTTGGCGATGTTAGAGACCGGTTCGTGGATGCCGACGATCCTGATGAACGACGCGCCGGATGTCAAGTTTGACCTGGCCCCGCTGCCGGTGGCCGAGGCCGGGATGGCCCACGCCAATGCCTTCTGGCCGGATGCCGTGCTGATGGCCAAACAGTCTCAACATAAGCCGGAAGCCGCCGAACTGCTGAAGTTCATGTTTAACAAGGAAAACCGGCTCAATTTCGCCTTGCAGCGCGGTGTGATCCCTGAACGCATCGACGTCGGCCAAGACCCGGCCTATCTCGACCCGGCCAACCCGGTCTCCCGGTTTAATGCGATCTTTGTCAAAGAGCTGGAGAACGCCCACAACGTCTTTGAGACACCGTGGCCGGCGTCGGGTGAAGCCGATAACGACGAGATCGAGAACGGTCTCGCCAAGGTGTTCCTGGGCGAGGCAACGGCGGAAGAGGCCATGGCCGAAGCCGCCACCATTATTGACGAGCGACACGGCGTCTAGGCTCGCGCCACTTTGCCTATTCCCCGCCGGTTGGGTCTATCACCCAATCGGCGGGCGTTTCGTCGTGGGTGACCGCCCATGCGCAGGCGGTTCGAGCAAACGTCCCTCCTCCGAAGCCTGACAGATTCCCTCGGCATCAGTCTAGAAAGTATGCGGGTACATACCGTCGTCCTGCCCCATCTCGCCAAACGTTCGATGTTCGCAGCGCGCGACTGCACGGCGCGGCCGGCCACTTGGCTGTGCGCCGATGCGCGCCCGTGCTGCTGAACGGCAAAGAAAGGCTTGTCCTTATGGCCAACACCGCCCTATCGTCGAGAGTTCCAGGTGCAGTTACCAAGCGCGGGTGGTTTTCAGGTTTGCGCGAGGAGTGGTCAGAATATCGGTTGGCCTATCTGCTGCTGGCGCCCAGCACGCTGGCGTTTCTGATCTTCCTGGTCTTTCCGATCATCAATATGATCGTCTCGGCCTTTTCGCAAGTCGACACCCTGGGCCGCATTGTGAAGCTAGGCGGGGTGCAAAACTTCGTCGAATTAGCCAAAGACCCGCGCATGCCGATGATCATATGGCAGACGGCTGTCTTTGCCTTTGGTTCGGTTTTCCTGACGCTGGTCATCGCCTACCCGCTGGCGATGATCCTCAATACCTCGTTTCCGGGGCAGACCGCGGCCAAGGCGCTGATCCTGGTGCCGTGGGCGATGCCGTTTGCCATCTCGGCCATTACCTGGCGCTGGATCTTTCACGGGCAGATGGGGTCGCTCAACTACCTGCTCTCCAAGTTGGGTCTGATCCAGGAGTATATCGTCTGGCTCAACGAGCCAAAGCTGGCGTTAGGGGCGATCATCTTTGTCGAGGTGTGGTCGTCGGTGCCGTTTATGACCATCACCTTCTTGGCGGCGATGCAGGCCATTCCGCCGCACATCTATGACGCGGCCAAGATGGACGGCGCTAACATCTGGCACGAATTCATCGACATGACGCTGCCGCAGACCAAAATGGTGATCATGATCGTCACCATGCTCTCGATCATCTGGGCCTTCCGCGGCTTCACCGTCGTTTGGGTCTTGACGCGCGGCAACCCGCTCTACCGCACGGATATTGCCGTGACCTATCTCTTCAAGATCGCATTTGAGAACTTGCGTTTTGGCGCCGGCTTTGCGCTGGCCGTCAGCCTGTTTGTCGTCTTGGTCATCTTCAGCATCCTGTACACCCGTCTGTCCGGCACGCAGGAGGAAGCATGAGCAGCGCCCAAAAGATCAAATGGATCGGCATTGTGACTGTCCTCTTGCCGGTCTTGTTTATCAGCCTCTTTCCCATCGTGGTCATGATCTCGACCTCGTTTAAGACCAGCCAGGAAGTGTATATTCCGCCGCCGACCTTCTTGCCGCGCGCGCCGACGCTCCAGAACTATGCCGACATCTGGACACAAGCGCCGCTGGCGACCTATTTCCGCAACAGCCTGATCATCGGTCTGGGGTCCACGGTGGTGGCGCTGCTGGTCGGCGTGCCTGCCGCCTATGCGCTGGCCCGCTACAAGTTTCAGGGACGGCAAATCTTCCTCTTGCTGCTCTTGGCGATCCAGATGTTCCCGCCGATTGTGATCATCCTGGGGTTGTTTCGTGTGGTGGCCGCGCTCAATATGATGGACAGCCTATGGACGCTGATCCTGCTCAATGCGGTTTTCAGCCTTTCGTTTATGGTCTGGCTGCTCATGGGCTACTTTATGACCATCCCTGTGGAGATCGAGGAAGCGGCCATGATGGACGGCAATTCGCGAATGGGCGCGATGGTGCGCATGACGCTGCCGCTCTCCTGGCCAGGGCTGGTGGCGGTGGGCATCTTTGGCTTTATGAACGGCTGGAATGAGTTTCTTTTTCCGCTGACGTTTATCCGCAGCCCGGAGAAGATGCCGCTGACGATTGGCTTGTTCAAGTATGTGACCCGTTTTCAGGTCGAATGGAATCTGTTGATGGCCGCCTCGTTTTTGACTACGATTGTCGTCGTCGTGCTCTTTATGCTGGTGCAGAACCAGTTGACACGCGGCATGGTGGCCGCCGGCGAGAAGTAGACCTGCTGCCCTTTATTGAGATCCTTCGCTGAGATCGTTCACTGTTGCGTGAGGAAGCTTCACCATGGCTCGAGTTGATTGTGTAAATCTGTCCAAACGCTATGGCGATGCGTTGGCCGTCGACAACGTCAACCTGACGGTCGAGGAAGGCGAGTTCTTGGTCATCGTCGGGCCGTCCGGTTGCGGCAAGACGACCACGCTGCGCATGATCGCCGGGCTGGAGAGTATCTCTGATGGCGAAATTCGGATTGACGGGCAGGTGGTCAACCAGGTCGAGCCGCGCCACCGCGATATCGCCATGGTCTTTCAGAACTACGCCCTCTATCCCCATAAAAAGGTCTTTGACAACATCGCCTATCCGCTGCAACTGCGCCGCGTCGCCAAGGAGGAGATCCGGCGGCGCGTGACCGAGACGGCGCGGCTGCTGGGCATCGAACATCTGTTGGAGCGCCGTATCCGGCAGTTATCCGGCGGCGAGCGCCAGCGCGTGGCGCTGGGCCGCGCCATTGTGCGCCAGCCGCGGCTGTTTTTGATGGACGAGCCGTTGAGCAATCTGGATGCCCAATTGCGCGTCCAGATGCGCCGTGAGATCATCCACCTGCAGCGCCAGCTTAACATCACGACCGTCTATGTGACGCACGACCAGGTCGAGGCGATGACGATGGGCGACCGCATTGTGGTCATGCGCAATGGGTTGGTGCAGCAGATCGGCGACCCGGTGGCTATCTACCAGCGCCCCGCCAACCAGTTTGTGGCGCGCTTTATTGGCAGCCCGCCCATGAACCTGTTTGACGCGCACCTGGAAGGCGACGACGGCGCGCTCTATCTTCAGACCGGTTTTGCCCGCTATCTGGTGCCGCCGGCGATCGGCAGCCGGCTTGCCGCCAACCCCAAGTGGGATGCGGGGCGGCTGCCTGTGGTGTGCGGCGTGCGTGCCGAAGAAGTCGGCCTCACCTTGGGCATGGCGCGGCCGGGCGAGGCGCAAGGCGTGGTCGACCTGATCGAGCCGTTGGGGTCAGACAACTATATCAGCGTGGCGATGGGCAAGGAGATGTTGCTGGCGCGTGCTCGTCCGGACGTCGCCATCCGTGAGACGGCGCAGGTGCAGGTCAACCTGGACTTGGCGCACGTCCATTTTTTCGACCCCGACGGCGGGGCCAGCCTGTTGGCTGCCTAGGCGCGGCAACAGGGCCGCCGCGCATCCGTTGGCGCAAGCACGCTAGGCTGGCCGTTGCCCGCAGTTCCCAGGATCGGGCTTGCTGCCGGCGGGCTATCTCGATCGCCTTGAGGAAGCAAGACTCAGCTTGCGCGGCCCATTCAGCAGCCCCAGCAGCGTCCGGACCATTGGTTTCAGCCTCCCCCTTTTTTAGCAGTAGCTCGCCTTTCAGCCGGTACAGTTCCGCCTCGGGATAATGTCCGATCCCCTGCTCGATCAGTGCCAACGCCTCCGCAACGGTCTGCAGCCCTTCCTGGGTAAGTCCTCCGTCATGGCAAACCCGAGCGCGCAACAGCAGGAACATGGGAACAAGAGGGATGATCCCCAGCGAGCGCCAGGCGGCGACTCCCCGCTCTATGCGCGCAACCCCTCCGGCCACGTCACCCTGCCGGGCCGCCAGATATCCAAGATGCACGTCCGTCCATGCCAAAAACATGGCCAGGTCTCCCGCTTCGGCGAGCGCACGCAGTTCGCCGACTTCGGGCGCTATATCCCGATCGATGCCGCAGAGAATCACATAGTTGGCATCGGTGGCCAGGGCCACGGCCAGGTGCATCGGCTGCGCCTCCCGTCTCGCCAGCGCAACGGCCTGCTGCATATCACGATCTGCTTGCTCCGGGTAGCCCATGATCCACAAAACGTGAGCTAACCACCCGAGGCTCACCAGGCGCAGGTGGATCGGGATGAGTGCCAGCAACGGTTCATCCTCAGCCTCTCGGTAAAGCTGGAGCACCGCCTCGAAAGAGGCTCGCGCAGATACGAGATCCCCAGCCGCAAACGAAACAAGGCCCAGGATGTACCGGCCCAGCATCAACGTTTGCCGATGCCCACTGCTTTGCGCCAAGGCAAGCAGGCGCCGGCCCAGCCCTGCCGCCTGCCGATAGTCGCCGCGCCCAACGCAGAAGTCCGCCTGGACAAACAACAGACAGGCATTCTGCACCAGATCGGCGTCTGCTCCATGCACAGCGGCCTGCGTAAAGGTGTGGGCACGTTGCGGCGCGCTCCAGCCATATAAGCCAAACAGAGGCACGCCCCGCGCGAGGTCAAGGGCTGCCCCTAGCTGATCCCTGTCGGGCGAGCTAGGGGCGGTCGCCAGCAACTCCAGACCGCGCGTATAATGCGCCAATGCTTCCTGATAGGCGGCGAGCCGCACGGCGCGGCGCCCGGCTTCGAGCAGATAGCGAGCAGCCGGCAGTGGCAGGCCCGCCCGCTCAAAGTGCCAGGCTAAGTTCACGGCGATCTCAGCTCGATCCTCTTGATAGAGTTCTTCGAGGGTGTTGGCTACAACTTCGTGGGCTTTGGCCCGTGCAACGGGGTCCAGGCTGCTGTACAGATACTTTTGAAAGAGGGTATGCCAAAAACGATAGCGGGATAAACGCCGGCCGCGCAGCCGGCGGAGCGAGCGTGCCACGACCATCTGCTGATCGCGCAGGGGGCGGCTCAACAGCCGGCTTACCTCTTCCTCCCGCTTTTGCAGTTCGGCTTGTGTGCGGCCCGCTGAGGTGAGCAGCCGCGCCACGACTTCTGCCGTGAATTCGCCGCCTTCCACACTGGCCGCGGCCAAAAGCATCTGCCATTCGTGTGGCAGACGCCCGATGCGCTCGGCAATCACCGCCTCCACACGCACCGGCAGTTGCGCCCAGTCCAACTGCGGACTCTCGTGCCAGCATCCATGTTCATCTCGTGCCAGGTCCCCGCGCTCCTGCAGGCCGCGCAGCATCTCGACGGTGAAAAGGGCATGGCCGTCGGTGTGCTGATACAACGCCGCAGCAAACGTCTCGGATAGGCGATTCGGCTCGCCTGCGAGCAGGGCATCTACAAACGCACGTCCGGGCGCCGCGTCCAAGTCGACGGCAGTCTCGCCAAATTCACGCTTCATCTCGTTGACCACGGCTTCAAGAGGATGGCGGTCTCCGCCGCGGCCAAGCGCCACATCGTCGGGCCGATAGGCCCCCATCAGCAGGATGCGGCTCCGGCCGAGCCGGCGGCCAAGGTGAAACAACAGGCTGACTGTGCCCTGATCGGCCCACTGTAAGTCGTCAAGCGCCAGCAACAAGGGCTGTTGGGCCGACAGACAGCGCAGCACGCGCACGACCTGCTCGAACATATCTGCCTGTCCCGTAACAGTTTGTCCGTCAGCATCGGGCCGGGCACGGGCAAGTTCAGCTAGACGTGCCCGCAAGGCCGCGCCGCGGGCTGCCCCTCCGGGCCAGAACGTCACCGCCTCGGAGCGCAGCAGCAGCGGCGCGACCGGCACAAACCGGTCGATCAGATCCGGCCCCTGCTCGACCAGCGCCTGCACGCTGTACGGCAGCAACGCCCAGAGGAGGCGGGTGTGATTAGGCGTGACGGCATGGCCGGCCCGCCTGGCCTCCACATCGCCGCTCAACATCTGCAAGATATCCCGGAAGGGCAGATAGGGGTCGCCGATGCCGGCGGCGGCATTACAGCTTCCATCCGCTGCCACCAGGCTGGGATGTATATCCAGCGCCCGGCGCATAAATTCCTGCATGAGTGCGGTCTTACCGCTGCCGGCATCTCCGGTCACAAAAACGACTCGCCCATGGCCCGCAAGCGCGCCGGC
Organism: Caldilineaceae bacterium; assembly: GCA_020845455.1. Taxonomy (GTDB): domain Bacteria; phylum Chloroflexota; class Anaerolineae; order Caldilineales; family Caldilineaceae; genus QEUY01. The sequence continues at coordinate 4,720 of JADLFO010000251.1, read as the reverse complement.
AAGGTAGCGGTCCAGTTGCTCTAGCTCGCGGTCGCGCGCGACAAAGGCCGGTGGCAACCCTGCGTCATCTGTTAAGGCCGGAGCGGGAGAATGAACCGGCAACCGGATCTCTGCCGGTGCAGGAAGCGTGGCAGAGTGTTCGAAGACACCGGCGCGGATCATCTCCACCAGCGCCGCCGTCTCATCGGTCGGCTCGACGTGCAGTTCCTCGGCCAACATTTGGCGGCACCGTTCAAACTGGGTCAGTGCGGCGCTGCGTTCCCCGCCCAGGGCCAGCGTGTGCATAAGCTGGCGGTGGGCGATCTCGTCCAATGGTTCCAACTGGACTTGTCGCTGGGCAAAGCACTGGGCCGCTGCATAGTCACCCGCCCGCACATGCAGTGTGACCAACCGGCGGAGCGCACCGATCGCTTTGCGCTGAAACTGCTCGCGCGTCCAGAACAACCAATCCTCAAACGCCGCGCTGCCGGGCAGGGAAAACCCCTGTAAGAAAGGGCCGTGATAGAGGGCGACCGCCTTCTCCAGATGCCGGCGTTCGATTTGGTCTTCTGCAGACGCAGCACCCCCATCACACAGCCCAATGAACTCGCGCGCGTCCAACCAGCAGTCGGCGTCGAGGTTCAAACGGATGAACTCGCGGGTCACGATGAGAATGGGGTTTGCCGTCGGCGTGGGCGTATCGCCAAGCGCATGGCGCAGATCAGAGAGGCTATAGCGCAGGTTACTAAGGGCGATGACATCAGGCTGTTCCGGCCACAGGAGTTCGGCCAGGTTGCCGCGCGTGTGTTCACGCCCGGCCTCCACAGCTAGATACGCCAACAGCGCACATACCGCGCCGGCGTGCAGCCCAGACGCAGCTCGTCCGTCTATCCTGGCATGGAAAGATCCAAACAATGTAAGCGACAACGAGGCCATGATTCCTCCCAGCACTTCCTGGGGTTACGAGCCATGCAGAAGGGGGAGCTTAGGTACGGCTCCATAAGCTCTTTTCGCGTGCTTCGAAAGACTGTGGCTGTTTCAATTTTACACCATTTTGGCGGCAGTTCCACGAATTCTCCACGTTTCTTCGACAGTATGGCGACGTCGCCGCCACGATAGTGGGTTATGTTGGATCGTAAAGAGCTTGGAGGTGAGGCCGATGCACCGTGAACCGCCCAGATATATCAGCTATCTATTACGCTTGTGGTGGGCCGGCAGCGAGGACGGCCCAAGTTGGCGAGCGACCCTGGATAACCCACACAGCGGCGAGCGCCAGGTGTTTGGCAACCTCGCCGCGCTCTTTACCTTCTTGGAGGAGCAGACCCATCGCTCGGCGCCGGGCCAGGAAGAAACAGATGAGGACTAGACGCTCTGAACACAGCCGGTACGACGGCGCGCCGCCAAATGTTGGAGAGGTTGCACAAACCACTGCGCCATACCTAACCTGGCGCTCACAAAAAACACCAATCAGGAGGTAAAGCAATGGCACTTTCGAGACGTGATTTTGTCAAGGCAATGGGAGTGGGCGCAGGGGCTTCCTATATCGCGCAATGCCCCGAGTTGGTCTTCGCTTACGATACGGCACGGCCTGCTCTCTCTGACAGGCGCTGGTCTCAGCAGGAGCCTGCGGCTGACGTAGAGCAGGTTGTCGAGGACCCGCTCTCCCAGGAAACCGTCGTCGTGGCCGAGAATCTGGAGCCTGTGATTCCTCACCCCGGCCAACAGGACGAGGCCTGGGCCAAGCTCGCCGGCCTGGAGCAGGCGACCGGAAAGCGCCCGAATATCCTGGTCTTCCTCATGGACAACGTGGGCTTTGGCGATCCCGGCATCTATGGCGGCGGGCTGCTGGTCGGCGCGCCCACGCCCAACATGGATCGTCTGGGGCGCGAGGGGCTTCAGTTGCTCTCGACCTACTCGCAGCCTTCCTGCACGCCCAGCCGCTGCACATTGCTGACGGGCCGTTTGCCTATGCGCCACGGCCAATTGCGGCCCGGGTTTGCCGGCGAACCCGGCGGCCTGGGGAAGGAGACCACCGTTGCGCGCATCCTGAGCGAGTCGGGCTATGTGACCCAGGCAATCGGCAAATGGCACTGCGGTGAGAACGAGGAATCGCAGCCGCAGAACGTCGGCTTCGATGACTTCTACGGCTTTCTGGGCTGGTCGGGGCTTTACACCGACTGGCGCGACCCAGAGTTTGCGCCCGACTTTGCGCTAAGCCCCGAACGGCAGGCGCTGGTGGCCAGTACGCCCTTCAACAACCATTTGGTACATGCCGCCAAGGGACAGGCGGTCGAGAATCTTGAGGAGATTACCACGGAGGTCAGCGCCCAGCTTGACGACAAGTTCGCCACCTACTCGGAAGAATTCATCCGCAAGATGGCGAGCAGCGACAAGCCCTTCTTTCTCTACCACTGCACCCGCGGCGCGCACTGGAAGAACTACCCCAACCCCAAGTTCCGGGGCAAGTCGCCCGCCAAATATCCCTTCAAGGACTCCATCATCGAGATGGACGACGTAGTCGGGAGGCTGGTGAGAACGCTGGATGAGACCGGGCAACTCGAAAACACGTTGATCTTCATCACGTCCGACAACGGCCCGGCCATCGAGCCGTGGCCGGACGCCGGTTACACCCCGTTCCGGGGCGGCATTGGCGGCACGTGGGAGGGCAGCGTGCGCGTGCCGGGCATTGTCTACTGGAAGGGCATGATCGCACCGGGCCGCATCTCGGATGGTCTCTTCGACCTTGCCGACCTCTTCAATACCTCCATCGCGCTCGCCGGCGCCCAGGATCAGGTTCCGACCGACCGCTACATTGACGGCATTGACCAGACGTCGTTCCTCGTGACGGACGGCGGCCTCTCGAACCGAAAGTACATCTACTACTGGCTGATGGACGTCTTTGCCGGGCTGCGCGTCGCCGAGTTCAAGTTTGTGACAGCAGGCATGTCGGAGGGCGATCACGACGTTGTCAATCCCGGCAGCCTAACGACGCTTGAAACATACAAGAACGCTAAACTCTTCAACCTCTATCTGGATCCCAAGGAACAATACAGCTTCTGGGGCCGGCAGACATTCATGGATCACCTCTTCCCGGAACCCATGCGCGCCCACCGGGCGACCTATGTGAAGTTCCCGTCCACGCCGCAGCCCTGACGAGCGGCGGACGTCATGCTGATCGACGACATGGGTTTCGGCGCGTCGAGCGCGTTTGGCGGACCAATCAACATGCTATCGGCCGGAGACCCTGTCGCCGACGGCAGATGCCGGCGTGACCTTAGCGCGGGCTACGCTGAATGCGATCAATACGGCAGCCGATCCCCAGCAGGCGCTTTTGGAGGCTCTCCAGAGCGGCGCCCTCCACGCACTCCAGGTCACAGGCAACGCGCAGAAGGTCGGCGAACTCTTTGCTATGCTCGACACCTTTAGCACGCAGTTCAACTTGATTGAGCCATAAAGTGTTCACGATTGTGTATCTGGCGGTGGGCGTCGGTCTCTTCGTGGCACCGGCGGAAAAGCCGGCGCTGGTGGTGATTCTGCCGCCGAAGCCGGCGGGCGGCTCGGACACAAATGAGGTGGACGCCCGTGCGTAGCCCGATCTATGTCGGCGCCGGGTCATCAGCCTCCGGCGCCTGTCGCACGGAAACCAATACCACCCCCAGCCCGTGCAGCCGCCGGATCAGGCCGACCAGCCCGGCCTGATCCGTGACGATTTTGGAAAGCGTGGATTGATGCTCTCCTCCTGCAACGATCTCAGTCTGGAGGTCCACATTGCCGAAGCCTGCTAACCAGGACACGTCGATCGCGCCCCTGACCGTGATCTCATACGCATTCTCCGAGTTCAGGCTGATCGGCCGCTTCAAGGTTGACCCCCCTCTTCTTCCCGCCACATCCTAGCTGCCGACAATTACATTCACCGAGCCATCCTAACCGGGTATTAACCCCAGAATGACAGCCGGGACAAGCACCAGAGGCGGAAGCCCTTCGACACCATGCACGACGATCGCCATCCAGTTACTGCGAAACCGGCCAGCCGGCCAAGTGATCGCCAAACTCCCCACGATGAGGCTGGGGAACATCCACGGTTTGTGCAGGTGATACAGGCCAAAGAGAGCGGCGTTTGCCACCCAATCGTACTTGCCAAAAACCCCTTGCATCTTGGGCAGGAGTACACCGCGAAAGAGAAATTCCTCGCCCAGAAAATAGTTGAGGAGTTGGCTGGCCAGAAGAACTCCCAGGAGCCACCATTGGCCCTGGAATTCAGGGCTAGCAAGTTGAGAGGTATCCGTGAACTGAGGAGGCTGCAGCGCCGGAAACAGCCAGGCCATGGGCGCATTCAGATAACCAATCAGCCCGACATTCACCAGGGCAGAGAAGCACAAGGCAGGCAGCAGCCACCAAAACAGCCTTGGATTTGGCCGGCCCGTTCTGGGATCGCGCGGGGTTTGCAGCCAAGCTCGCCGGCGGATGGCGCTCCAGCGCAGCGTGCCGAGCTCGCAGTAGATGATCGCCAGCGACACGACAAACTGCCATCCCATGCCGGCGATCATCAACAGCCAATAGGTGATGCCAGGATGCAGCGGGCTGTAGGGGATGATGGCGGGAGCGGCTACCCAACTCAGCAGCGCCATCGGGAAGGCGACCAGCGCCCAAATACCGAGAATCTGGCGGAGCGTGTATTGCTCCATTGGTTCCACCGGAGTGCGGCTCATCCGATTCTGGATAGTGTTTGGTGATAGTGTGG
>JADLFO010000250.1 GCA_020845455.1 Caldilineaceae bacterium | reverse complement strand
GGATGCGTTCGGGCCGGTGGACTTGGTCGGGTGTCAGGTCACGGCCCAGCGCATCGACCCCGGCCACCGCCACCACCAACGTGGCGCGCGCCGGGATCACCGGCTCATGCGCGGCCGGAGCCTTGATGGGCAACTGGCGGCTGCCGTCGGCTTCCACGGCGATCAATCCCAGGCCCAACTGCGGGGCTGCCGTCAGCAGCCCGTCGACCTGCGTGGGGGCAATGCCGGAGCGCTTCTCGCCGAGCGCCGCATCCACCAGCAGACACCAGCCGGATCGCGCCAGCGCAGCCTCCAGTTGAGCCAAGGGCAGCGCCGCGCCGGTTATTTCGACCACAGCAGGCGCGGCGTCGATCTCACTGGCCGCAATGCGCGTGGTGGTCGTGGCGATGGCGCGCACACCGCGGGCCGCGGCCTCTGCTGCCAGCCGGAACGCCGTGTTGCTTTTGCCGCCGCCGCCCACCAGCGCCACTACATCCGGCGCGCCGGGGGACAATGTCAGGCGCAGCGCGTCTGTCAGGTCCATTCATCCGGTCCATTCAGAACGCAGCAGCCCATAAAGATAGTCGCCGCTGTAGCTGCCGTCGGCGCATAGAATATGGGGATGGACTTGGCGAATGTGCCCTTCGCGCACAAAGCCGCAGCGTTCGGCCACGCGCTGGCTGCGGATGTTGACTTCGTTCTGGTCGGGCAGATCCGGCAACATCGTGTTCATGGGCTTGTGTCCTAATCCAGCGCTTGATCCAGGTCGGCGATCAGATCGTCGGGATGCTCCAGCCCCACCGAGATGCGCAGCAGGTTGGGCGGCGTGAGGCTGTCCGGCCCTTCCACCGAAGCGCGATGCTCGATCAGGCTTTCCACCCCGCCCAGGCTGGTGGCGCGTGTAAAGAGCCGCACGCGGCCTGCCACGGCCATCGCCTCGGCTGTGCCGCCCACCACCTGGATCGAGAGCATGCCGCCAAAGCCCTGCATTTGGCGCGCCGCCACCGCATGGCCCGGATGCGACGGCAGCCCCGGATAATGCACCGCGGCCACGCGCGGATGCGCCGCCAGAAACCCCGCCACGCGCTGCGCATGGTCGCAGTGGGCGGCCATGCGGTAGGGCAGGGTGCTCAGGCTGCGCAGCAGCAGCCAGCAGTCAAAGGGCGACGGCGCCGCGCCGCCGGTGCTCTGCATCGTGCGGATGCGCGCAAAAAAGTCGTCATCGGCGCGGGCGATCAGCGCGCCGCCGAGCAGGTCGCTGTGCCCGCCCAAATACTTGGTCGTGGCATGCATGGCGATATCCGCGCCCAGGGCCAGCGGGCGCTGCAGCAGCGGCGACGGCCAGGTGTTGTCTACAGCGCAGAGTGCGCCCGCAGCGTGTGCGATCTCGGCCACGGCGGCGATATCGGTGATCTTGAGCAGCGGGTTGGATGGCGTCTCCACCCAGACCAGCCGCGTGTTGGGGCGCACGGCGGCGCGCACCTGGTCGAGATCGGTCATATCGACTGCGCTGGCCTGCAAGCCCCAGGGGGCCAGCACGCCAAAGACCAGATGGCGCGTGCCAAAATAGGTGTCTTCGGGGATGATCACATGAGGGGGGGTGGTAGGGTCGCCGGCGGCCAACGACTGCAAGACCGCCAGGGTTGCGGCCTGGCCGGAGGCAAACGCCGCCGCGGCCTGGCCGCCCTCCAGCGCGGCGAGAGCTTCTTCGAGGGCGCGGCGGTTGGGGTTCTCGCTGCGCGTATAGACAAACCCCTCGGTATAGCTGCCGTCGGGCTTGCGCTCGAAGGTGGTCGACAGGTGGATCGGCGGCATCACCGCGCCGGTGGCGGGGTCCACCTTACGCCCTGCATGGACGGCCAACGTCTCAATGTGCATAGCAGCCTCTGATGCTATGAACCGCAAAGGTCGCAAAGTACGCAAAGATCAGATAACTCTCCCTATTCGCGCGCGATCCCCGTGATGCGGATGCCGCTGCCTTTGACCTTGTGGCGGGCGTTGATGCCGATCAGCACTGCGGTCAGCCCTTCCACCACCGAAGCGTTAGCCAGCGGTCCGGCATCCACGGCGAAGAGGCCGGCGGCGCGCGCTAACCCCAGCGCTACCTGTTTGGCCGCTTTGTCGTCGCCTGTCACCAGCACATCGCAATGGGCCTCCCAGTTCAAATCCTGCAGATGGCCCGCCGACACATTCTGAAAGGCCGCCGCCACATGCACGTCTGGCCCCAGTTGCGCCTGGGCCTCCTGTGCCGCCGATCCCCCCGGCGGATGCCAGACCGTGCTCACCTTGGGCGGTTGCAGCGGCGCGACCACCGTGATCAACACCTTGCCCTGGCAGCCTTCGACGATCTGGGCGATGGTATCAGCCTGGGCGCTGTAGGGCACGCTCAAGACGACGACCTCGCCCGCGGCTGCGGCCGCGGCGTTGGTCGCGCCGGAGATCGGGGCGCTCCCGGCGGGCAGCCCTTGGCGCAGCGTTTCGACCGCGGCCGCGGCCTTCTCGGCGCTGCGGCTGCCGATCACCACCGGATAGCCGGCCGCAGCCCAACGCAGCGCCAGCCCCGATCCTTCCGCGCCCGTGCCGCCGATCACGGCCAATGTGGGTTTACTCATCAATCGATAGCCTATGCCTTTCTGCTCTAATTTCTTCTCTGGTTTCTGCCCCTACTTCCTACTCCCTACTGCCTACTCCCTCTCTTCTTTGCGTCCTTTGCGGTGAACATCTCAGCTAGAACATCGCCCAATAGCGTTCCCACGTCTGGGCGGCGGCGGCGCGCCCGGCCGCGCTGACGGCCGCTTCGTCCATTGTCAATAGTTCGCGGGCGCGCATCAATACCTGCCCCTGCACGATCGTGCTGTGGACATGGCTGCCGCTGACGCCAAACAGAATATGCCAGGGCAGATTGTCTGCGGTCAGCGGCGTAGCCGGGAAATAGTCCAACAGGATCAGGTCGGCATACGCGCCGGGCGCGATAATGCCGACGGGCCGCTCGAAAAAGTACGCGGCCAGCGCCCGGTTGTTGGTTACCGCCATGCGGATCACCTGGTCTGCGCCCAAATAGCGCGGGTCGCCATGGCTCACCTTCTGCAGCAGGTCCGCCGCCTTCATCTCCAAAAACATATCGTTGCTAAATCCGTCGTTGCCCAGGCAGACGCGCATCCCCCCGCGCAGCATCGTCGTGATCTCCGCCGCGCCCACGGCGTTGTTCATGTTGGAGCGCGGCTGATGGCTTACCGCCGTCTGCGTCTCGCGCAGCAGGGCCATCTCCCAGGCGTCGATGTGAATGCAGTGGGCAAAGATGCTCTGCGGGCCGGTGATGCCAAAACTGTGCAGCCGCTCCACTGCCCGCCGCCCCGACTTCGCCAGACTGTCATATTCATCTGCGGGATGCTCTGCCACATGCACATGAAACCGCTCCGCCTCCGCCGCACAGGCCGCCAGCGTCGCGTCCGACAGCGTCAGGCTGGCGTGCAGCCCAAAGGTGGCGGCGATGCGCGCCGCGCCCGGATCGCCTGCGGCGCGTGCCTGCGCCGTCTTGCGCTGAAAACGCACGTTTTCGGCAATGCCCGACCGCGCCGCCTGCGGCCCGTCGCGGTCGGTCACCTCATAGCAGAGCGCGGCGCGCAGCCCCGACGACTGCACGGCCTCGGCGATGGCGTCCAGGCTGCCGTCGATGGCGCGCTGGCTGGCGTGATGGTCGATCAACGTGGTGGCGCCGTGGCGGATGGCATCCACCAGACAGACCTCGGCGGAGCGCTGCACGCCCTCTAGGTCGAGCGCTTTATCCAGCCGCCACCAGAGTTTCTCCAGAATTTCGGGAAAGTCCTTAGCCGGCGGGCCGGGGATAGCCATGCCGCGCGCAAAGGCCCCATAGAAATGGGTGTGGCTGCAGATCAGCCCCGGCATCAGCAGCAGCCCGCCCGCGTCCCAGCGTTCGGCTTGGGGATAGCGAGCCAGGAGCGCGGCGCTCTCCCCCACGTCTGCGATCAGCCCGTTCTCGATCAAAACCGCGCCGTCGGGCCAAAGGCGATTGACCCCCTCAGAAGTGCTATCGTCGAACGTGATAACCGTGGCATGGTGGATCAGGGTGGCGGGCTGGGTCGGCATGGCGCGGCCTCCGAAAATGCGCGGGTGGTTTGCAGTATTGTACCCTGGGGATTAGAATTCTCAAACGGGTTGGCCGCGCCCCTGACCGCCGGGCGCTCCCTGATATCAATGCTCTCAACGTAAAGGCTTTCAACGCGAAACAACGCGAAAGGATCTCGTCTATGAATGTGCTGGTCACCGGAGGCGCGGGCTTTATCGGCAGCCATATAGCCGATGCGCTCTTGGCCGCAGGCCATCGAGTGGTGGTCGTCGATAATCTGCACACCGGCCACCGCGAGCAGGTCCCGGCAGGCGCCCGCTTTATCGAGGCGGATATCACCGACCAGAAACGCATGGCGCAGATCTTCGCCGACGAGGGCATCGAAGCCATCACGCACCAAGCCGCGCGCGCCAACGTGCGCGAAAGCATGGCCGACCCACTGACCTATGCCAATGTCAATGTGCTTGGCTCGCTGATCCTGCTGGAACTGGCGCGCGCCCACAACTGCCGCAAATTCGTCTTTGCCAGCACAGGCGGCGCGGTCTATGGCGAAGGCTATGCACCCGGCGAACAGCGCCTGCCCTTCACCGAACGCAGTTGGCCGCAGCCCAAGGACAACTATGGGGCCAACAAACTGAGCTTTGAATATCACCTAGACCTCTATCACCAGAACTACGGGCTGCCCTACATCGCGCTGCGCTACCCCAATGTCTATGGCCCGCGCCAAGACAGCCGCGGCGAGGCCGGAGTTGTCGCCATCTTTGTCGGGGCCATGCTCGAAGGCAAGCCGACGCGCATCACCGGCGACGGCAAACAGACGCGCGACTTCACCTTTGTGGGCGACATCGCGCGCGCCAACCGCCTGGCGCTCGAAAGCGGCCAGGTAGGCATCTACAACGTGGGCAGCGGCGTGCCGACCGACATCAACACGATCCACACCATGCTGGCCGAGTTCACCGGTTATGACAGCGCCGTCGACTATGTGCCGCAGCCGGTGGGCGAAGTGCGCGCCACCTATCTGGACAGCAGCAAGGCCGCGCGCGATCTGGGCTGGCACGCCCAGGTGAGCCTGGACGAAGGCCTGCAGCGCACGGTCGACTGGATGCGCGGCAGTTGATCGAACCCTGATGCATATCGCCGTCAACGGCTGGTTTGTGGGCCGGCCCGCAGCGGGCAGCGGCCAATATATCCACCACTTGCTGGAGCATTTGCCGCGCCAGGCCGCGGGCGTGCGGCTCTCGGTACTGCTGCCCGGCCCGGCGCAACCCGTGGCCTGGCCCTGGCCGGGGACGACGCCGCAGCCCCTGGCGCTGCCCCCGCTGCCCGCCGCGCTGCGCAAGCTGTGGTGGGAGCAGGTCGCCGTGCCGCGCGCCGCCCGACGGCTGGCCGCCGACCTGCTTTGGGTTCCCTACTGGGCCGCGCCGCTCTGGCAGCCGTGTCCCGTCTGCGTCACCGTCCACGACCTGATCCCGCTGCTGCTGCCCGCCTATCGCGGCGGAGTGCAGCACCGGCTCTATACGGCGCTGGTCGGCCGGGCGGCGCGGCGCGCCGCTGCCGTGCTGACCGTCAGCCAGGCCAGCAAGTGCGATATTGTCCGGCATCTAGCCATCCCCCCGGGCCGCGTGCATGTGGTCTATCACGGCCCCAACCAAGAGGGCCACGCTGCGCCGGACGGCGCGCATCTGGCCGCGGTGCGCGCCAAATATGCGCTGCCGCCGCGTTTTTTCCTCTATCTGGGGGGGTTCGACGTACGCAAGAACCTGGCGGGGACGATCCAAGCCTACCGCCGCTATCTGGAGCGGGGCGGCGACCCGGCGGTCAAACTGGTGTTAGGCGGCAAGCTGCCGGAGCGAGACAGCGCCTTTGCGCCCGATCCCCGGCGGCTGGCCGCCGCGCAGGGGCTTGGCGACCAAGTGCTCTGCTGCGGTTGGGTGGAGGAGGCGGACAAGCCCGCGCTCTATGCGCTGGCGACCGCGTTTGTCTTTCCCAGCCTCTATGAAGGGTTTGGCATGATGGTGCTGGAGGCGATGGCGGCAGGTACACCGGTGATCACCAGTGCATCGCCCGCATCTGCCTAAACGGCGCTGCGGCGCAGATCAAGGGGTATAGCAGATCTGGCCCGCGGCCAACGCCGGATGGTTATAGCCGAACTGGTCGGTGATCTGCCAAAGCTCCGGGTGGTCGGCGAAGATGCTGCCCACGGCGATGCACGCCGCCGCCGGGTCCTCTCCAGCTTGCATCGCGTCCAGCCACTGCGTCGCCGCCGCCGTGTATTGGGCGTCGGGCTGAGCGGCGGCCAGCGTCGCCAGCGTGTCGCGCGCAGCCCCCAGGTCTCCGCTGAGCGCCTGCGCTTGGATCAGACGGAACAGCGCCAAGCCTTGCAGCAGCGCCAATTCCTGCGATTCGGCCAGCCCCAAGATGCTGCATGCCGCCAAATTCGAGTCGAGCGCGGCACGGTACAGTTCAATCGCCGGGCCATACCCCACCACATCCGAGGCGTGCAGCGCCACATCCGCCTCGACTAAACGCAACCCCAGACAGTCGCTGCCCTCCACCGTGCGGTCATAGGCCCAGGCGATGCGGCGATAGAGGCCGCCGTCTATGCTCTGCCAGCTTTCGCTGTGCGGCACAGCCAGCCCGCCCTCCGGCGTGCCGCTCACCCCGCCTTCGAGCAACAACTGTTGGCCGTCACCCGGCGCGCCGGCGGGCAGCGGCGTGAAACTGGCGCGCCCGACGGCGATGGTTGCACCCGGCTCGATCAGCGCCAGATAGGCGTCGTCGTCCCAAGTCCACATCTGCACTTCCAGCACACAAAAGGTCGAGCAGCCGGTCACCGTCCAGGCAATATCGATGCGCCCGTCGGCGTTCAGATCGCCCACCGCCAGCGGTGCGGGCTGTCCATAGATCTCCGGGTTGGCGATCAAGGTATAGCTGCCGTCCGCTTCGCTGTGAAAAATGAGAACGGCGCCTTGAGCGCCGTCCGGACCGTAACCTAGGTCTGTGATCAGGGTGGGGTAGACGATGGCGTCTGGCAGGCCGTCGTCGTTGAGTTCGGCCGACACCACCGCCCCCAGGCCGTCGGTCAGGACGCCGCAGGTGCGCAGCCAGCTTTCGATGGCTGCCTGGTCACCCCCGGCGGCGCTGAGTACCGGCGGGAGCGCCTCGGCATATCCGGCCAGATCCGCCGGACACTCGGTTGGGGCCGCGGCAGCCGCGGCCCCAACCGAGTCATCGCCTACCGAGGAAGTGGGGGGCGAGGAGGGCTGCCCCTCCTCCCCCGCGCCATCGCCGCTGTTCTCATCGCCGCCCAAGTCCAGAACGGGGCAGACGTCGGCGGCCTCGAACGACGGGTTAGTATAGCCATAGTCGGCCAGCATCTCCCACGCCGCCGGGTTCTCTTCCACAAAGGTTGTCACTTCAGCGCATGCCGCCGCCGCATTGCCCTCGCTCTGGAAGGCCTCCAGCCAAACCTGCCCCACGGCGTCGTAGGCGCTGTCCGGGTAGGCCTCGCTCAGCGCCGCGATCTGGGCAGCTGCGCCCTCGGCATCCCCCTGATAGCCGGCAATGAGCGCCAGCCGGAAGAGGCTAAAGCTGCGCAGTTCGGCCAGCTCGCCATTACGCACCCAGCACTTGATCAGGTCTTGGTCGCCGGCGGCCTGTTGATAGAGCTGCTGCGCGGCCTCAAAGCCGCCGGCCGGGCCGTCTAGGAAGGCGCGGTTGGCATCCAGCACCGTATGATAGAGACACTCGCTGGCGCTGTAGGCCTTCTCCAACAGCGTATAGGGCGCGCCCTCCAGGCTGGCCCAGACCTCGGTGCGGCTGCGCTGCGGGCCGGCCCCCACGCTGCCATAGATGCCGCCGCTGAGGACGATCTCCTGGCCCGTACCCTCTTCGCTGCGGTCTTCGAGCGTGATCTCGGCGTAGGCCATGGTGATCGTGCCGTCGGTCCAGTCCGCCCAGGCCGAGCCATCCCAACTGCGTACATTGACCGTATCAAAGCAGGTGCTTGCGCCGCAGGTCGTATCCACCCACACCACGTCGGACAGCGTGTCGGCGTTAATGTCCTCGGTCGCCAGCAAGCGCACCTCGCCGGCGGCGCGGGCGCGATAGCTCAACACCAAGCCGTCGGGGCTGCTGTTGAAGATCGCCAAGTCACCCTCGATAAAGACCTGATCCTGGCTTGGGTTCTGATAGACCACCACCAGATCGTCGCTGTCGTCGCCGGTCAGGTCGCCGATAAAGGTCCCCTCCTCCACCAGTGCGGCGCAGCCTTCCAAGAACGCCTGGACAGCGCCGACCCCGTCCTCATTGCGATTGACGACATCCGCCATCATTTCGGAATAATCGGCGAACTTCTCCGGACAGGCAGGCAGGTCAAAGCCTGCCGTGTCCCCCGCAGCCGTGCCCGTGGTCGTTTCGGCGGCGGTTACTTCGGCTGTGCTGGTTACTTCAGCCGCGCCGGTCACCTCAAGGGTGCCGGTCACCTCAGAGACGCCGGTGACTGCGCCTGTGCCGGTGACCTCGCCGCCGGCGGTCACTGTTTCGGCAGCGGTGATCTCCTCGGCGGCCGTGATCTCCCCTTCGGGGGTGAGCGCGTCCGTGCCGGTGAGTTCGGCGGTTTCCGTCACTGCGCCTGTGGCCGCCTCTTCAGCCGATTCTGAGGTAGGTTCCGCGGTGGGTTCCGCCGTAGGCGCTTCAGTCGCGGCTTCAGTTGTCGCTTCAGCCGCTTGGGTTGCGGTCGCCGTGGCCGCCGGCGTCGAGGTCGCGGTCGCCGCGGCGGGTCTGCCCGGCTGCAAACGCGGCACCGGCGTCGGCACAGCGGTTGGCACAGTCGCCCCCGCCGGCGGGACAGTCAGCGTTTCCCCTTCGTAGAGCACCGAACCGGAACGGATCGAACCTGGGTTGGCAGCGCGCAAGAGGCTGACCGGGATGCCATATTGGGCGGCGATGCCGGCCCACGATTCCCCCGCCTTGACCACATGGGTCTTGTTTTGCGTGGGGGTGCTAGTAGGGACAAACAACTGTTCGCCGTTGATCAGCCAGCCGTTCTCGCGCACAGCGTCGGGGTTCGCCTCCTGGAGCTGCTCCACCGAGACGCCCGTCCGCTGGGCGACCGAATCCCACGAATCGCCTTCCTGCACCGTGTAATAGTAGCCTGGCGACGATTCCCCAGATTCCTGGGCTTGGGCGACATTAGCGGCCTGGAGCCACAGACCGGCGACCAACACAAGCGCCGCCAGCAGGCCAATCTGCCAAAAGCTTGCCCGGGGAAGAGATAATGGACTGGACCTTCGGTTCATCTTCAACTCCCTCAACTCTATGGGTGACAAGTGCCCAACCGATGATTCCACAACGCCCCACACCGCTCACGCCCCAGCGCCCGGCGCCCCGCCGCGCAGATGGAGCGCAACACCTTCTCCGCTGTCTGTCCTGCAACAGGCCGGCCCCAGAGTCGCTATCAAGCCGTCCCTATTGAGCAGCCCTATTGAAAAGTCACCTCGCTCAGGTCGCGCACCACCTGAATCCAGCTTTGGCCGGGCTTCAACTGCACGATCACCTCGCCTGGCCCCAACCAGCGCGGCGGGTTTTCGGGGTCGGCACGCCAAGTTCCCTCATAGACCTGACCGTCGCGGAAGATGCGAAAATCGCCGAAGCCATAGAGCGCAATATCAACCCCCTTCGTGCCCAGGCTGTCTTCGACGATGTCGGTCAGCGTATGCTCCGCCACCATCACGATCACATTAGAGGCGACAACCGGCCCGCCGCCCAGCGCCGGGTCCATCTGCTGCTGCCCGCCTTGAAAGCGAACATAGCCGCCCTGAGCCGCGTCATAGCGCCATTCGACCTGGTTGCCGCCGGGATAGGCGATCTGAATGGCGCCGGCCGTCCCGGCGGCGTTTGGCGGCGGCGTCTCGTTGAACTGGAAGCCGGGCCGGCTCCACTCCTTCACCAGCCCTTGATCCTCTAGCCAGCGGCGCACGCCATCTGTGCTGGCCTGGATGCGGGTGCGGTAATCAGTGCCCAGGCTTATGAAATAAGTCCCGTCCTGTCTTGGGTCGTCGATATCGGCATCCAGATAAGGAAAGCCGACCTCGTTCTTAAGCAGATAGCGCACCTCGTCCGAACCGCCCGAACAGGCCAGCACGCCGTCATACATATAGGTCATCCACACATTGGGCATGCGCGCCGAACGCACCGGCCCGATCCGGTCGGCGGAATTGCCCTGATACATCGCTGTGATGCGCGTGATCGTAAAGCCGTCCACAATATATTCATAGACCAGATCCGCCAACCCCAGGCCATAGTGGGCGCTGCGCCCCACCGGGTCATTGTTGATACAGATAAAGATCGGGCGACGCTTGAGCGTTTCGGGGTCCTCGGCGGGCAGCCCGCTGTAGGGCGCAAGATTGCCGACCGGCTGCAGGGTCGGCGTGGCGGTCGGCTCCAAAATCTCAGGCGCGGGGGTCGGAGTGGGGGGAATGGGTGTTGCCGTTGGTGCGGCTGCGGCGACAGCCGGCGTCTTGGTGGGGGTCGCCGTCGGTTCCGGCCCGGCCTGGGTACAGCCGGCAAGACCCAGAGCGACCATCAAACAGAAGAGGAGACAAACCAGCGAAGTTCGACGCATGACAGATGACGACCTTGATGGGTGGCGAATGGATAGAGTTCAGCATGGGACGAGCGGTGACGCCCGGTCCCGGCGGGCGGCAGGTTGGCGCCGTTGTGCGTGTGACAGAGTTTGCTCGACATAGTTTTCCCATCGAAGCGAACAGCCGGTAGTATACCACAAGGCCGATTCAAGCCACACACCGCCATGGCGGCGTCCAGCCATTGCCGCGTTCGGCCGTTGCAGCGCCGGGGCGGTTTGTGCCACGCCTGGCCTAGCAGACGCCGCCAAACGCCATCGGGTTCCCGTCCGGCTCAGCGAATCCTAACGCCTATGGTACAATGGCGGCAAGCGCGCCGGAGCGCGCCCGCACATTGGCGAACCGGTATGAAGACAGAACAGCCCACCCTAGACCCGCTGCTGCGCGCCGCCGTAGACCGGCAACTGACCACGCCGCTGCTGCTGTGGATGACCGGTCATCGCCCGCTGGCCTTCTTTGCGGGCCAGGCGCTCTATCTAGCTGCGCCCATGGCCGCGTTGCTGGGCTGGCGCGACGCCGAGGCTTGGGCCGGCCTGTTGAGTTCGCCAAACGCCATGCGTACGCTGGAAGCGGCCCTGCAGGCGCGCGCCCGTTGAGCCGTGCGCAAACCTAGGCCAAGATCACACCAGCGGGTCTCATCCATCGGAAATGTACTGGAATCGAAGCGCGGCGGAGATCGCCGCCGACTGGCAGACCGAAGTCGAAACCAAGCTAGAGGCGGGGTCCACCCCGCTCTTGACAGCCGGCACGCCTGCCCTGGCGCTGTCCGGCGCAGCCACCCTGCTGGCCTACCAGCAGTTCGCGGCGCAGCGCACGGACATCACCACGCCGCTGTTGATCGCCGGCGGCGGCAGCGCCCTGTGGCTGGGGCTGCTTCTGGCGCACAGCGCCGGGCGCGGCGTGCCCCTGCCCGCGGTGGTCTATGGCGGCCCCGACCCGGCGACCTATCTTGCCGGCGTGGCGATCCTGAGCAGCGGCGCGCTGACCGCGCCCCCGCTGGTACGCCCTGGCACTCCCCCCGAAGCCGCGGACTTTCTAGCGCCGCGCCTCGCCCCCGGTCTCTCCGCCCCGTGGGAGGCCCTGCCGTTTGTAGAGATCGGCGAACGCCCGCGCCCGGCGCCGGCCGGCCCTGCCGCCATCCCCGATCCAACCGGCGATTGGATCGCCTGGGGCGCGCTGCTGTTGGCCCTGTGTCTGATCCTGTCTGCGCTCTTGATCTAGCCTGCCGCCTACCCGTCTCATGCCCAGCCCACGCCCAGACCGGCCCAATTACCTCGTCCTGGCCGTCCTGACGGTCACGGTTGTGATCCTGGGGCTGGACCGTCTGGGGCTGCCGCTGCTGCGCGCCGCGGCCGTCCAACTCTATCTCTGGGCCGTGGTCCTAAGCGCCTTTGCGCTGCTGCTGGGGGTCGTCAACGTGGGCTGGGTTCATCTGCGCCGTGTGCTCGCCGGCCAAGCGGGCTGGCAGCACAGCGTCGCGCTGCTGGCCGCGCTGCTGGTCTTCTTTGCGGCGGGCATGGTCAGCCCCACCGGCGCACGCAGCCCGGTGGTTGAATGGCTCTTCGACAGCATCATTGCGCCCGGCCAGGCATCGCTCTTCGCCCTGCTGGCCTTTTTCATGGCCGGGGCGGCCTATCGCTTTCTACGCGTTGGGCGGCCCGGCGCGGCTTGGCTGCTGGCAGGGGCCGCGCTGGTGTTGCTGGTGCAGATGCCCGCCGCCCATGCGCTGCTGCCCGCCAACCTTGCCACGCTGGTGGGCTGGGTGCTCGATGTCCCGGCCATGGCCGCGCTGCGCGGGGTGCTGCTGGGCAGCAGCTTTGCGCTGGCGGTCATCGCCTTTCGTTTCCTGTTGACGGCACGCTAGCATGTCCATCACCCGCTGTCCCCATTGTGGCACGGCCAACCGCGCCGGCTCCAACTTCTGCAACGGCTGCGGCACCGACCTGCGCAACCCCGACGCGCGGCCCGAGCAGCCCTCCGAAGCGCCGCAAACGCCCCAGGCCGGCACGCCGGAGCCGCCTGCCGCCGCGCCGTCGAAACCATCACGCGCCCGCGCCAAACGCGCCCGACCGGCGCAGCCCACCACCCCCCCGCCGCCGGAGCCGCCCGCCGAACCGCCCTTTGCCGACCAGCCCTGGCTGCGGCTTGAATTTGACGCGGGCGAGACCGCCGAGCAGACAAACGCCGCTGAAGCGGTCGAAGGCGGCGATGAGGGCGAAACCCGGCTGGTCAGCGGCGTGCAAGGGCTGCT
Organism: Caldilineaceae bacterium; assembly: GCA_020845455.1. GTDB lineage: Bacteria > Chloroflexota > Anaerolineae > Caldilineales > Caldilineaceae > QEUY01. The sequence continues at coordinate 28,133 of JADLFO010000250.1, read as the reverse complement.
TGCGCCGATCCGCGTCGCCACCAATATCAGCGACGACGACCCCGCTGCCCCCGCCGTCGCGCCGCTGCTGCCTACCGCCGACCTGAGCGCCGAACAGATCCGTCTGATCCGCACGCTGATGGCCGAAGCGCCCGCACCGGTTGCGCCGGCGGCCTCGCCCTTGCGCCCGCCGCATCTGCGCGTGGGCTGGGTCTTTCTGCTCTTGGCGCTGGCGATCGGGCTGCCCGCGCTGTTGCGCTTGAGCGGGCCGCACGGCGTGCCCATGCACTGGCCCGGCGTGGACGAAGCCTTCACGGCCATCCAGGCCCTGGCCCCTGATGCGCTGGTCGTCGTCGACTGGGCCTATGACCCGGCCACGGCGGACGAGATCAACCTCGCCATGCGCCCGGTGATGGAGCATCTGCTCCAGCGGCGCGTGCGGCTGGCCGTGGTCAGCACGCTGCCCGGCGGTCCGGCCATGGCGCGCCGGCTCATTGCCCAGGCGCGCAGCGGCGCGGCACGGCCCAACGCACTCACCCTGGCCGCTGAGACCAGTTGGCCCGTGACCTACAGCTATCTGCCGGGCGGCGCGGCGGTCCTGGCGCTGGCGGCGCGAGACCCCGCCGCGGCGCTGTTAGAAGACCCGACCCGCGTGGTCGAGGCCACGCGCCACGCCGTGGAGCGTTCCCCCAGCCTGGTCGTGGTGGCCGCGGCCCAGGCCGAAGACGCCCAAACCTGGCTAGAGCAAGTTCAGCCGCTCAACCACATGCCGGTCGTCGCCGTCGTCGGGGCCGGGGCCGACCCGATCCTGCGCCCCTATCTGGACAGCGAGCAGCTGCGCGGGCTGGTCAGCGGATTTGACGGCGGCTACAGCTATCAACAGTTGCTGGAACCATTCACCGCGCATACCAGCCCGCCCTGGCTGGGGTCGCAGGTGGTTTTGCAGAACTGGGGTCATCTGGCGCTGCTGGCGATCATTGTATTGGGCAACCTGGCCGCGCTTTTGGGCCGTGGGGGAAACGAATAGCCATGGAAGCCTCCGGCGTCTGGCTCGACTTCCTGAGCTTTTGGATCGGGCTGCTGGTCACGCTCCTGATCTTGAGCGCGGCCCTGGGCGACCATGCCCTGGCTCGGCTCGGCCAGCATCTGCTCACAGGCGCAGCGCTCGGCTATGCCGTCGTGCTGGCGGTACAGCATGTGCTGCGCCCCCGGCTGTGGACCCCGCTGACGGCCGGTTCGGGCGGCACCGCCGAGACATGGGTCCCGCTGGGGCTGGGGCTGCTGCTCGTCATCGCCGGGCTAGACCGCACCTGGCGCGCCCCGCGCGCCGCATCGACCCCTCTCTGGCGGCGCGGTCTGCATGGGGCCGGGCGCGTGCCGGTGGCGTTCTTGCTCGGCGTTGGGATAGCCGCGGGACTGTTTGGCGCGCTGCAAGGGACCTTCCTGCCCCAGTTCTTGCGCGCCGCGCGCATCGCCTTTGACCCGTCCGCATCCGCCCTGCTCTTTGCCATCGGCGTGCTGACGCTGCTCATCACCACCGCCACCCTGCTCTATTTCTATGTCGACCCGGCGCGCTATCTGGCCGACCAGCCGGGCTGGATCCGGCGGCTGCTCCACGGCTGGATCGGGGTCGGGCGCTATGCAGTCTGGCTAGCAGCGGGCATGATCTTTGCGCGGCTGATGGCCTCGCGGCTGAGCCTGTTGATCGGCCGCGCCGAATATCTGCGCTTGGCGCTGTTCGACTCTACAGTCTGGCAGTGGGCCGAAACCGCCTGGCACGCGCTGCTGCGTTGAGCCGGCCGGCCGTCGAGATTCCCAAACACTGAAAACACAAACCATGCACGTCACCGCATCCCACCCGCCCGACCTCTCCGAACCCCGCACCGGCTATCCTACCGGCTACTCCGCCGATGGCGGCACGCTGCTGGCGCTCGGCATCGAACTGCACCGGGTGCGCGGCTGTCTGCTGGAGAACATCGCCGGCGTCTACCGGCTGGCGGCCTGGCAGACCATTCCTCGGCTGGGCGAACGCCACCTGGCCGACCAAGTGGCCGCGCTCTGCCGCCAGATGGGCAGCCGGCTGGGGCGGCGGCTTTGGGACGACGACGCCCATCGACCGCTGCTGCACAGCCCCGACCCCACCCGCCACCCGCCCATCGAACAGATGGCGTTTGTCCTTAGCCCGCGCCCGCCGCTGCGCGTGTGGGTCGCCGCGCTGAGCGAGGGCAACAGCCTGGAAGCCGCGCGGCTGGCCGTGGGCGGCAGCGCTGCCCAGTTCCAGGGCATGACGGTCTTGGGCGTCGACGGCAACGCCGCCGCGCTGGCCCAGGCGCTGGGCCAACATCACCCCGACCTGCTGCTGCTGGTGGGCGGCTATGACCTGCCCGACGCGGTCCCGCCGGTGCAGGTTCTGGCCGGCTGTGCCGCCGCAGCGCTGCTGCAGCAGCCCCGGCGCAGCCGGCCCGCGGTGCTCTTTGCCGGCAACCGCTTCGCCGCCGCCGCCGTCGAGCAGACGCTCGCCGCGGTCGAAGGGCTGACCGTTGCCGTCGCGCCCAACGTGCTGGCCGCGCCCCTGCGCCTCTATCCCGGTATGGTCGCCGCCGCGCTCGACGAGCATTACTGGCGGCTCTGCCGCAGGCTGGATGGCTTTGGGCTGCTGGGGGAGTGGACGACCAACCCGGCGACGATTACAACGCTCGAAGCGAGCTTTACGCGCCTGGTTCAAACCTGGATGCGGCTCCACCAACTGCCCGAACTCCACGGCATCTACTGCGCCGAGCGCTGGATGCATGTCTGGGCAGGGGAGGGCCGGCCCAACCCGCTCGTCTTCTTTACCGATGCCGACCCGACACAAGCCGCGCCGCCAGGCTGGCCGCAGCCGGTTCTGATCAGCGGCCCTTGGCCGGAGCGCGCGCCCCTGCCTGATCGTGTGCGCTGGTGGGACCGCAGCGGGCTGGCTCCGGTCGTGGCCGCGCTGGGTGCGTCAGCCCCGGTGGCGATGGCCCAAACGCTGCACCATGACCTGCTGACAGTTCCCTCTGCCCCATGAGAACCCCACTGTTAATGATCCTGCCGTTGATGATCTTGCCATTGATGATCTTGGCGACTTTGCCCAGGCGTCTGTTCACAGGCGCAGCCCTGTCCGCCGCGCTGCGCCGCACGCTGGGGCGGCTCGACCCCTATCTGCTTCTGCTCTGGCTGTTGACGCTGCCGGCGCTCGCGCCTCTGGCGATGCCGGGCTACTTCTATGACGCCCACGACGGCCGGCACAGCGTCTTCTATCTGCTCCAGTTCGACGCCAGCCTACGCGATGGCGCGCTCTGGCCGCGCTGGGCCATGCACCACATCCAGGGCTATGGCTATCCCACCTTTGTCATCCAGGCCCCGCTGGGTTTCTATCTGGCGGAGATCTTTGTTCTGCTGGGTGCGGGCTATACCGTGGCGGTCAAGCTGACTTGGGCCGTGGGTTTCCTGGTCAGCGCCTGGGGCATATATACCCTGGTGCGCTACTGGCTGGAGAAAAGCGCGCCGCGCGGCGCGCAGGCGGATGCACGGCCCGCGGCGTTGGTGGCCGGGCTGCTCTATGTCTACATCCCCTATCACTTGGCCGATATCTATGTGCGCGCCGCGCTCAACGATACCTTGCTCTTGGCTTGGTTCCCTTGGGTCTTGCTGGCCTTCGACCGGCTGATCGCCGAGGGCAGCGCGCCGGGCTGGCCGCGGCGGCTGGCGCTGGCGGCGCTGGCGCTGGCCGGCTGTCTGCTCACCCACACCTTTGCGCTGCTCTCTTTCACCCCGCTGGTGATACTCTTTGCGCTCTTTTGCCTGGCGCTGGCGGCAAAGCAGCATCCCCTGCGCGGCGATGTGCTGCGCCGAACGGCGCTGGCCGCGGGCGCGGGGGGAGCCGCGCTGCTGCTCACCGCGGCGTTTCTGCTGCCGCTCTTGGCCGAAGGCCCCGCGCTCGAACAGCAGGTCTATGTCTCCAACACCTACGACTATCGCAACCACTTTGTGCAGTGGGGCCAGTTCTTCAGCCCGTTCTGGGGGTTTGGCTATTCCGACGACCCCGGCGGCGCCAACGACGGCATGGGCTTTCAGATCGGCAGCGTGGCGCTGATCCTGGCGAGCGTGGGCGGCTATGTGCTGCTGCGCAGCGGCAACCCCACCGGCATGCGCCGCGCCTATTTGAGCTTTCTAGCCTCGGCTTCAATCATCCTGCTCTTTATGATGACCTCGGCCGCGCTGCTGTTGTGGAATACGCTGCCCATGCTGGCGATCATCCAATTTCCCTGGCGGCTGCTGGCGCTGAGCGCGTTCACCGTGTCGGCGCTGGGCGGGCTGGCGGCCGACGCGCTCTGGACACAGGCCCCGCCTGCGCCGGGCGCGCCAACCACCCCGGAGGCGGGTGCGCTGCTGCTGGCGCTGTTAGCGATCTTCGCCGGTTTTGGCTATGTGGGCGCACCGTTGCAGCCAGTCGAACCCTGGCGCGAGGATGGCCGCGCCGTCTTCCGCTTTGAACAAGAACACCCCGACATGATCGCCTATACGCAGTGGGTGCAGGAACCGTTCACCACCTCGCCTATGACCGGCGACTATGCCGCCGCCGGCTATCGCGAAGACTATGGCGAAAACGGACGGCTGACACGGCTGGCGATCAGCGCAGGCCAGGGTGAGATCGTCAGCCAATATAGCCGCGGCTCCAGCGCAGGCGGTGTGGTGCGCGTCGACGGCCCGGCCACGGTGCGCATTCATCTGACCTATTTCCCCGGCTGGCAGGTGCGCGTCGACGGGCAGCTTGCGGCGGCGCGCGTCTCCAACCCCTATGGGCTGATCGAGGTGGATGTGCCGGGCGGCCAACACCGCATCGACGTGCGCATGGGGCCAACCCCGCCGCGCATCACCGGAGCGATCATCTCCTGGGCGACGCTGCTGGCGCTGTTGGGGGTGTGGGGATGGGAAGAGGGGCTCAGCCGCAAAGAGCGCTAAGACCGGAGGAGAGAAGGCAGAGGAGAAGGCAGAGGAGAAGCTAGAAGAGAGGAAATAGGGGAGAAAGGTCACACCCCGAAAGGGAGGACGGCCAGCGGGGCGTAGACCGACCCACCGGCGCGCAGGTCGCTGTGGAAGTAGACGACGTGGTCCACGCCAAATGAGACGGCGGGCGACGGGCTATCGGCGGCCAACGCCGCCAGCGCGCGCCCGGTCTCTTGCAGCGCCGGGCGGCTGACCTCGCGACGGGCACGCGCCAGCGTCAAATGGGGCGAAAAGGCGCGCTCCTCCGCCGCAAAGCCCACCCCCTGCACCAATCGCTCTACCTCGGCCTGGATCGCGGCCAGCGCCTCCACGTCGCCCGCGACTCCCTGCCAGACCACGCGCGGGGCGCGGCAGTTGGGGAAGCAGCCCAGCCTGCCGCTCGACAGCGCAAAGGGCGGCCACGCGCGCGCCGCTGCCGCCAGCCCGTCGATCAGCCCGCGCTGCTGGGCGGGGGTCGTATCGCCCAGGAAGCGCAGCGTCAGATGAATGTTGTCGACCGGACTCCAGCGCAGGGTAGAGGCGATGCCCTGCCCCGCCAATGCCGCCTGCACGCGCGCCTGCTCCCCCGCGATGGCGCGCTTGACCTCTGCCGGCAGTTCCACCGCCACAAAGGTACGCAGATCAGTAGTAGCGGCGGCGCTCATAGTAGGGCACGGGCGGCCGGTCACGCGCCGTCTGCGACCGCATATAGATGACGCTGGTGACCAGCCCCAAGACGCCCAGCCCGCTGGCACTGAGAAAGATCAGACAGAGCAGCATCACCATCAAGTTCTGGCTGTTGAGCGCCAACAGGTCGCCGGTCTGAAATCCCGGTGGGGTCGCCGTGGGCCAAGGCGTAAAGACCGGCGCCGCAGCCAGCGTTTCGGGGGTGGGCGTCGCCGTGACGACCAGATAGAGCGGCGTCGGCGTCGCCAACAGGGCCACACCGCTGCCCGCATCGGGAATAAGCGGGCTTTCCTGCATCGGCAGCGGCGTGGGCGTATCAAAGGGAACGGGCGTATCGGTCGGGACCCAGGTCGCCGTGGGCGTCTCCGTGGCGAAGGTGGTCGTATCCACCGTGACCTGCGCGCCGCCGAGCAGCGTGCCGGGCGCTTGGCCTGTCAACGTAGGTGAGGCAAACGGGTCAAGCGTCGGCGTCACATCGACGCCCGCCAGCCCCACGCCGGGCGCTTGGCCCACGGGCGTGGGCAGCGCCGATTCAAACTGCCCAGGCATGAGCGTAGCGGTGGGCAGCGGGGAGATCCCCTGCTGCTCCGGCAGCAGCGGCGTCGGAGTCGGCAGTCCCAAGGGGCTGCCAAACTGGTCTTGGCCCTGCAGGGTGGGCGTCGGCGTGGCCCCGCCGGGCAGGATCACCCCTGGCGTCGCCAAGGTGGGCGCGGGGCTGATGCCCAGCTGCGCCTGCAGGACGATCGGGGTCGGCGTGACCTCGCCTACCACGTCGAGAGCCGGCGGCCCCACGCCCGGCCCATAGCCACAGATGTCAAACTGCTCGCCGGGCACGTTGTCGGCGGTCACTTCGCGCAGCCGGAAGCAGTAGCGCACGCCAAAGGTCAGCGCCGTGACATTGAAGCTGTAACTTGCGCCCTGGTCTGGGCTGCCCTGACCGATGCGCGACCCGATGGGGTGATAGGCCGTCTCCGGTTCGCTCTCCAGCTTGCACAGGATCTCAAACCCAGAGACATTGAATTCACTGATCGTGGCCCACTCCAATAGCACGGACGACTGGGTGGGGGCGCCGCGAAAATAGGCCAACTCCACCGCGGCCCAGGCGCGACCCGTCGCCAGCAGCAGCACCACGGCAGCGCCGGCCGCCAGGCTCAACGCCAGGCGGCGCAGCCGCCACTGGGGTAGGTTGCGCTCGTCTAGATTCAGGGCGGCCCTGCGCCGCGTGCCGTCACTTCTCACACCATCTATCCCGGTTCCCCGACACACGCTAATGCCGGCCTATGCGCCTTCCGCGCAGTCGTCGTGAACTAGCTACGCTCATTCTATCATGGCCCCAGAAGTCCATAAAACCGGTATGGCCGGCTGTTCCATGGCGGGGACACGGCGGCGACACGGCGGCGACACGGCGCAAAGCCTACGGATTTGCTTGAATTGCCATCGTGCGGAGAGATGAACCGCAAAGAACGCAGAGGGCGCAAAGGAGAGAGAAAGAGCGCAACGGCGTTAAGCCGCGTCCGACTCGCCGGCAGACTGCATCCCTGCCAGAAAGGCGCGCAGGTCCGCCGCGCAGGCTTGATTCAAGCCGCTGTTATACCAAAGCCGCATCTCCTGGGTCAACTGCGCCAGCAGCGCTTCGTCCATCTCCTCAGATTCAGACTCAGCCGCGGGATGCGCCTCAAACCACTGCTCTAGATAGGGGTCGATGGCGGCAGGGTGCGGCCCCCATGATGTTTGAAACTGCCATTCCTCGTCAAAAGCCAGCAGCAGCGGCAGGTCGGCATCGTCCAAGACAGCCGCAGCGCCGGGGTCGCCGGTCAGACAGACCAGCACGGCCGCAGCCTCATCTTCGCCCAAGATGCGCAAATCGAGCCGGGGCGACAGCGCGGCGACATGGGCTACCACTGGCAGCACGACTGCGGTCGCGGGGCTGTCATCTGCCACCGCCAGCCAACGGATAGCATCGGGATAGGTGACAAAGAAAAGCTGCTCGTCTGGGGCGATGCGGATCTCGCCCAGGCGCGCCGCCAGTGCGGCGCTGCGCTGCGGCACAAGCGCCAGATAGTCTGCAAAGGTTGGCGCAGCATAATAGGCCAAGCTCTTGTCGGCGGCAAGATTGTCGCCCCCTTCGTCAAAGCTGCCGTCAGGCGTGCCATCAGGGGTATCATCATATAGACTGTCAGCAGCGCTGATCCGCCCATCGGTCTGCATAGTGAGTCCGCCCTCTATCGATTGCCCCCCGTGGGCTGATGGCTGCACCGGTGGCGACCATTCTATCACAGGACGCGCGCGCCGCCCATTGCGCGCCGGGTCTCGCGCCCTAGAACAAAGTGGTTCGCCCAATGGGACAGACGGTGTACAATATGGGCGCCCAGCGCATGGCGTCGCCCGGCGCACGATGCAAGGAGAAACGAGACGTTGCCCAAGATCACCCCTACACCGATTTTGCAGGGGCTGGCGATAGCCGCCGCCCTGGTTATCATCATCGCCGGGATGCGCGCCGCAGCCTACTTTCTCAGCCCCCTGCTGTTGGCGCTCTTTTTAGCCATTCTGCTCTACCCGGCCTACCGCTGGCTGCTCGACCGCGGTATGCCCACCTGGCTGACCGTCACGGTCATGGTGCTCGGCATCCTGTTGGTGGGCGGCGGGTTGCTGGCGCTGCTCTGGGTCTCGCTGGCCCAACTGCGCGAAAATCTCTTTATCTATGCCAACCGCATGGTCATCCTGCGCCTGCGCCTGGCCGAAGGGCTGGCGGAGCTTGACATCGACGCCTCCACGTTGTTAAACAGCGAACTGCTCAACCGGCAGTGGATGGTCAACAGCGCGGCGCGCTTGATCGGCACGCTGGGATCGCTGATCTCGATGGGCTTTTTTGTGGTCGTCGCCACCATCTTTCTACTGCTCCAAGCCACCCATCTCTCCAACCGGCTGGAGATCGAACTGGGGCCGGACAGCCGTCTGCGCGCCCAGGCCCTACAGATCGGCCAGCGCGTGGCGCAGTTCTTTGCGATCCGCGTGCGTGTCAACCTGATCGTCGCCATCGGCATCACGCTGTGGCTGACCATGCTGGGCGTCGATTTGGCAGTGCTGTGGGGCATCTTGGCATTTTTTATGAGCTTTGTCATGTACGTTGGTCTCGTCATCGCCGCCACGCCGCCCGTTCTGCTCGCCCTAGCGGAATCAGGCATGCTGTGGGCTGCGCTGGTGATCATAGGCGTCACCATCATCAACGTGGCCGTGGAAAATGTGGTCGCGCCTGCCATGATGGGCCAGGGTCTCAACCTTGCGCCCGTGGTGGCGCTGGCCTCGCTGATCTTCTGGGCGTGGGTGCTCGGCCCGCTGGGGCTGATCCTCGCCATTCCGCTGACCGTGGTTGTGGTCATGATCCTCGCCAGCCACCCGGAGACCCACTGGCTCACCGTCTTTCTGACCATGAACACACGGCCGTTACCGCCCATCCTGCCCCCGATCGAAGCCGCCGCGCCCTCCACGGCGGCGGGCGATGAGCGCGCCTAAAAATGGCGGCGCGGCGTGCCGGCGGAACCGCGGCGGATTTATTGACGAACCACCCCAAACATGCTATGTTGCCTGCGTCTGCGCCGGCTGATCACCTGCCCATGCCGCACGACGCCTGAACGCTATCCGGTGATGCAAGGAGAACCGTACGCATGAATCTGTCCACCCCTGTCCAGGATACGACCTCCGGCCCCTCGACGCTGCCGGCCTGGACCGACACACCCGACCCGCGCCAGATCCTGGCGGCGCAAGACCCCGAACTCTACACGGCCATCGAACTGGAACGCGGCCGCCAGTTCAACGGCATCGAACTGATCGCCAGCGAAAACTATGTCTCGCCCGCCGTGCTGGCGGCCATGGGCAGCGTGCTCACCAACAAGTATGCCGAAGGCTACCCCGGCAAACGCTATTACGGCGGCTGTGAGTTTGTCGACATCGCCGAGCGCATCGCCATCGACCGCGCCAAGCAGTTGTTTGGCGCAGACCATGCCAACGTCCAGCCCCATTCCGGCGCACAGGCCAACGAGGCGGTCTATCTGGCGCTGCTCCAGCCGGGCGACGCGGTCTTGGCGCTCAAGCTCGACCACGGCGGCCATCTGAGCCACGGCTTCCACCTCAACAGTTCGGGCAAGCTCTACAACTTCCAGCACTACGGCGTGGACCGCGAAACCGAACGTATCGACTATGACGCGCTGCAGCGCATGGCCGAAGAACAGCGTCCCAAGCTGATCGTCGCCGGGGCCAGCGCCTACCCGCGCCACTTTGACTTCCCGCGGCTGCGCGCCATCGCCGACAGCGTGGGGGCCAAGCTGATGATGGACATGGCGCATGTGGCCGGACTGATCGCCACCGGGCTGCACCCCGACCCGGTTCCCTACTGCGAGGTCGTGACCACCACCACGCACAAGACGCTGCGCGGCCCGCGCGGCGGTCTAATCCTCTGTCGCGCCGACTACGCCAAAGAGATCGACCGCGCCGTCTTCCCCGGCACGCAGGGCGGCCCGCTCATGCATATCATCGCGGCCAAGGCCGTCAGCTTTGGCGAGGCGCTGCGCCCCGGATTCAAGGGCTATCAACAGCGCGTGCTGGACAACGCCAAAACCTTGGCCCACACCTTGCAGGATGAAGGGCTGCGTATCGTCAGCGGCGGCACCGACAACCATCTGATGCTGGTCGACCTAGGCGTGCTCCAGAGCGACGAGATCACCGGCAAGTCGGTCGAAAAGGCGCTGGACCATTCCGGCATCCACTGCAACAAGAACATGATCCCGTTTGACCCCAAACCGGCCCTGACAACCAGCGGCATCCGCTTGGGCAGCCCGGCTGCGACTACGCGCGGCATGGGCGCAGCCGAGTTCACTCAGATCGGGCGCTGGATCGCCACCGTGGCGCGCGACCCCAACAACCGCGATCTGCAGGCGCAGGTCAAACAAGAGGTCGTGGCGCTGGTGCAAGATTTCCCCGTGCCGGCCTAAGCGCAGCACGGCACGATCCCCTACCTGCCTGTCCGGCTGCCTTCCCTTTGGACTACGCACGCCGGGCTTGACAAACAGTAAGAAGGACGGCAATGTCATTCTGAGACTCCTGTCGAGGAATCTCTCTGAGGAGCGTACCGCCCAGAGGGGTTCCTCCCGCCGGTCAGAATGACGTTTGCTCTATTCAATTCTCAACCTGCATGTAGCCCGATGTAGTGCTATATCCGGGCCGGCGCGGCACAACGCCGAATATCACCGCAGACAAGGAGCGCCATGAGCGTGCAAACCGTCGCCCGCGGTGACTACAGCCGCCGCGAACAGATCGGGTGGTACTTCTACGATTGGGGGAATTCCGCCTTTTCGACCACTGTCGTCACCGTCTTTCTCGGCCCCTATCTGACGGCGGTCACCCAGGCCGCTGCCGACGCTCAAGGTTTTGTCTACCCGCTTGGCGTCCCGGTGCTGGCCGACTCTTTCTTCCCCTACATCCTGGCGCTGTCGGTGATCCTCCAGGTCTTTTTCCTGCCCATCCTGGGCGCCGTGGCCGACTATTCGCACCGCAAAAAGCAGATGCTCGGCGTCACTGCCTATCTGGGCGCGCTGGCAACGCTGGCGCTCTATCTTGTGCAGGGCAGCAACTACTGGCTGGGCGGGCTGCTCTTTCTGCTCGCCAACCTGAGCTTTGGCGCGTCCATCGTCTTTTACAACGCCTTTCTGCCCGACATCGCTTCGCCCGACGACCGCGACAAGGTATCGTCGCAAGGCTGGGCGCTCGGCTATCTGGGCGGCGGGCTGCTGCTGGCGCTCAACCTGGTCTTTGTCCAGTTCCTGGCCGAACCGCTGGGCGTCAGCACCGGCCACGCCGTGCGCATCAGCCTGGCCTCGGCGGGGATGTGGTGGGCGATCTTTACGCTGATCCCCTTGGCCGCGCTGCGCCGCCGCTTGCCGGTCAAGACCATGCCGCCCGGCGAACGTGTGTGGACGGTCGGCTTCAAGCAACTGCGCCATACCCTGCGCCAACTGCCCACCTATCCCCATTCGCTGCTTTTTCTGATCGCTTATCTGCTCTACAACGACGGCATCCAGACCGTGATCTCGCTTTCGGCGCAGTTCGGCGCAGAAGAACTGAACATGGGAACCGCCTCGCTGGTCCAGGTGATCCTGATGGTGCAGTTTATCGCCTTCTTTGGCGCGCTGGCCTTTAACCAGGTCGCCCAGCGCATCGGCACACAGCGCGCCATCGCCGCCAGCCTGGTGATCTGGCTGGCGGTGGTCGTCTACACCTATGGATTCTTGCGCACGGAAGCACAGTTTTTTGTGCTGGCCGGGGTGATCGCCCTGGTCTTGGGTGGCAGCCAGGCGCTGAGCCGGTCGCTCTTCTCGCTGATGATCCCGCTGGGCCAAGAGGCCGAATACTTCAGCCTCTATGAGATCAGCGAACGGGGCACCAGTTGGATGGGGCCGCTGCTCTTTGGCCTCACCCTCCAGTTTACCGGCAGCTACCGGCTCGCCATTCTTTCGATTGCGATCTTTTTGGCGCTGGGGCTGCTCGTCTTGCTGCGTGTGGACGCGCGCCGCGCCATCCGCGAGGCGGGCAACCAAGTCCCAGCCAATGTCTAGGCCGGGCTATTTTTTCCACTCGATCACCTGGCCGGTGGTCGCGTCCAAGATCACGTTTTTGCCGTCCACCAGCGCGTCGAGGTCGCCCTGCGCGCCGATGATCGCCGGAATGCCGAGTTCCACGGCGGCCACCGCGCCATAGCTGTCCAGCCCCACGTCGGAGGTGATCAGCCCGCCGGCGCGCTGGAGCAGTTTGAGACAGGAGCGGTCGATATTACTGGCAAAGATGATGTCCTGCGGGCCGATGACTAGGTTCATGCCGTTGGCCGGCGGCTGGATCGCAATAATTCGTCCGGCGATCTCGCGCTGACCCAAGCCTGTGCCGCGCACCAGCACACGTTCAATCGTGCGCACCATCATCAAGTTCGTGGCGCTGCGCACACTCCCCACCACGCCCGCGGTCAGGACGACCGAATCGCCTCCCTGCACTAACCCGGCCTGCTGCGCCACGTTGATGGCGTCGTTGACCACTTCGTCGGTGTTGCTCAAGCGCCGCGTCAGCAGCGGATAGGTCCCCCAATGCATACACAGTTGGCGCTGCACCATCGGGCTGGGCGTCACCGCGATCACCGGCACCATGGGCCGGAAGCTGGCGATCAGGCGCGCCGTCGCCCCGCCGACGGTCGGCGCGATGATCGCCTTGGCGTTAAGTTCGTCGGCAGTCTGCATCGCCGCATGGCAGATCGCGCCCGCTGCCGTATAGACCTCCGGTTTGGCATAGCTCCGGCAGGTGTCGGTCGAAAACATGGCGCGTTCCGCTTCTTCGGCGATCTTGACCATCGTCTGCACCGCTTCCACAGGGAAGGAGCCGCTGGCCGTCTCGCCGGAGAGCATGATCGCGTCGCTGCCGTCCAACACCGCGTTCGCCACGTCGCTCGCCTCGGCGCGCGTCGGGCGCGGGTTACGGATCATCGAGTCCAGCATTTGCGTGGCGGTGATCACCGGTTTGGCCGCGGCCAGACACTTGGAGATGATCTGCTTCTGGATCATGGGCACAGTCTCGGTTGCGACCTCGATCCCCAGGTCGCCGCGCGCCACCATGATCGCGTCCGAGGCGTGGATGATGGCGTCGATGTTGCGCACTGCTTCGGGCTTTTCGATCTTAGAGACCACGGGCGGCACGCGGCCAAAGGCCGAATTATTCTGGATGATTGATTTTAGTTCCAGCACCTCATGCGCCGTGCGCACAAAGCTGAGCGCGATCCAGTCTACCTGATTCGTCAGGGCAAAATGCACATCGTCGAGATCTTTGGGGGTCAACGCCGCGATATCCAGCGAAGCGTCGGGCAGATTCATGCCCTTGTTGTCGGTCAACAGCCCGCCGATCAGCACCTTCGTCTTGATCTCGGTCTGATCAGAGGAGACCACCTCCAGTTCCAACAGGCCGTCGTCTACCAAAATATGCTCGCCGGAGCGCACCTGGCGGGGAAGTTCATCATACTGGATCGGGACGCGACCCGGGCCGCCGACGATATCGTCAGTCGTGAGGAGCAGTTCTTCACCTTTTTTGAGGGGAACGCCCCCCTCTTGCATTTTGCCGACACGCAGCTTGGGACCCTGCAGGTCGGCCAAAATGGCAATCGGCTTTTTCATCCGCTCCGAAACCTGACGCACGCGCTCGATGGTGCCGCGATGATATTCATGAGTGCCATGGCTCATATTGAGCCGTGCGACATCCATGCCTGCGCCGGCCAACTGGGTCAGCACGTCCGGCTCACGGCTGGCCGGGCCGATGGTACAGATAATCTTTACTCGCAGCATAGGTTCCTCTCATCGCTACCTGCAACAGTGATCGTGCAGTATACCACATGACCGGCGATCGGGAAGGCCGATCTATGGGGGGAAACCGAACACGGCAGGCCGCGCCACAAAAAGAGGCGTCTCCGCTTGTGCGAAGACGCCTCTTTGCGCACGGCGCATGGCCGCGCCCTCTGCTCATCGCCAACCTACAACTCAGCGCGCCGGCCTGTGCGGGGATGCCACTCCTCGGCGCTCAAACGCTGTGCTGCGGTTCCGGCTCATCGTGGGCCTCTGCCCAACCGGAAGACAGCGTGGCTTGGGCCATTTGTTCCAAACGCTGCTCGGCCTCGGCCAAGGTCAGTTCGCCTGCCTCATAGCGGGCGCGCAGGTCCTGAAACTCCTCCTCGCTCATGCCCAACGGGCGATCATCGCCCAAGACCCGGTGCAGCCCCAGCAGCAGCCCCTTCACCGTGCGCTGCACCAAGGTATCGCTGTAGGCCTGGGCAAAGGTCGAAACGGCTGCCGCCGGGCTGAGCGGAGCCAACCCATAGCGGATCGCCAGCCGTTCGCGATGCAGTGTGATCCACATATAGAGGTCGGCCTCTGTGCGGCCGGGGAAGTTGCGCAGCAGATCATAGGCGTGCATGGCTTCGACCACCGGCAGATAGACCGTGTCATACCAGCTTTCCACCGCCTCGAACCACTCCAGCTGTTTGGAACTGCCCGCCCGCTCCAGGTCGAGGTCGCGCAGATAGCGGTGGACCTCGATATGGTCCAGCAGCATCTGATAGCGGCCCGGCTCGGTAAAATGGATATTGTTATCCGGGCGCAGACGGTCCAACTCGGTTCTATCCATGAACTCCTTGTGCTCGATCTTGATGATCCATTGGTCGCGCTCAAAATCGTCCGAGGTCAAAGGCACGTCGGTCTCGATCTCAGTTACATAGGCTTCGATATGGGTGGCGTCATTGGCGCGCGCCACGCTCACCCGGTGGTTGCCGTCGCGCACAAAATAGACCTCACCGATCCTAAACAGGTCGATCGGCGGAAAGCCCTCCATCGAGTTGAGCGCGGCGTCGAGCCGCGCCCAGCGCTCCTGGTTCACCCCGGCGCGCGGCAGGAACGAACGGGTGAAGTCCCGGTAGCGCCCTACGCTGCCCACAATCTGCGTCAGCGGCACCATCTCTGTGCCCTTCTCGATCTGCTGACGGGCATTGAGCCGTGTAGCTACTTCGTCGTAGCTATATAAACTTGTCTCTGCGCCGGTGATCATGCCCAACAGGTCTGCGATCTGGGCCTGGGTCACACTGCGCCGGAAGCGCTCGCGCGCCTCCACTTGATGCACTGTTGATATCATCGAATCCACACTCTCCAATCCATGCGCAGCCTGCGAGCGTCAGCACCGCAGCCAATCCCCAGGTAGCCAACCCCCAGATAGCCAACCCCAAGGGGGCTGCGGCGCGCGGTGGCCGTCACATGTGTTTTCGATCCGCCTGGGTTGCGCCGCACCGTGCGGCCAAAGGCCCCCAGACTGACCGTCTTCCCCAAGCTACACTGCCATCGTTAACAGTTGATGAACAGCCGCGCCTGGGACCACCCGACATGCGCGTTTGCAGACGGCTGCAAACGCGTATTATATCACAACAAGATACGTCGCGCTTGTCCGATTCGTCACGATTGCACTCGGCTTTTCTGTGCAATGTGTCCACTATGCGCCGGTCAAATTGGAGGCCCCCGGCCCTGGACTGGTTACGCAAGCGACACATTCGTCGGCGCGCAGATTCATGCAGTTCACCCCCTGCACCACGCCTTCTTTGGCAGGCACTTCCGCCGCCTGAAACCGGATCGCCTTGCCCAGCCGCGAGAGCAGGAAGAGATCGTCCCGGAGCGCCACGCCCTGCGCCGCGACGACGCGGTCTGCCTTGATGGCGACCTTGCCGCCGCCGCCCGGCTCCTTGTTGGCGCTAAAGCCGCTGAACAGCCGGATCGTGCCCTTGCCCTCATGCGTCAGGAGAAAGACCCCGCCGTCAAGCGGCGCAGCCGCTACCCCGACCACGCGGTCGCCGGGGTCTACGCGCATCCCCAAACAGCCGCGCACCGGCACCAACCGTTCGCCAAAGCGGATGCCCAGCCCGGCACGCGTCACAATCATCAACTCGTCACCACCGCTGCTCCAACAGGCTGCAGCGGGCGCGCCCCCCTCGGCCACGTTGTACAAGACCGTACCTGACTGCAGATTCTTACCCAGGTATTGGCGTCCGATGCGGCGCACCTGCCCACGCTGCGTCACCAACGTCAGATAGGCGCTTTGCCGCTCCTCCAACGGGTCGGCAAAGAGCAGCGCCGGCTGTTCGCCGGCGCGCAGCGGGAAACGCTCCAACAGGGGACGCCCGCGGCCAAAGACCGGCGTCTCGACCACCTCGGCCACCGGCAGCGAGAAGGCGCGGCCCTGGTCGGTCACCAGCGTCAGCGCCGCCCCCTGGTCGGCCAAGAGCAAAAAGGCGGGCGGGTCTTGTTCGTTGGTCTCCACCCCAAAGACACCCATGCCCCCGCGGCGCTGGCGCGCATAGAAGTGGCGCGGCGTACGTTTGGCCAGCCCCGCCGCGCTGACCGTGATCACATTGATGCTGGTAGGCGGTTCGCTCGGCTCCAGCGCGGTCTCGCGGCCTTCGTCCTCAGCCGCGGCTTGGAGATCGGCCAGCGCCGCCTCCAGCGCCTCGATATAGGCCCGCACCGCGGGCGCAACATTGCTCAGGTCTGGACGCTCCAACGCCATGGGTTGTCTCTCCACACAAGTGACTGGATTGGTTTGGGGGCAGTGTGGACGGCTGCGCTCAGTCCGCCGGAATCGTCGCCGCGGTCTGCAAGATATCCAGCGCATATTGGCGGCGTTCGGCGGCAAGGCTCTCCCAACTGCCGCCTGCCTCCAGAAACGCCAACAACTGGTCCGGTCCCCAGTTATAGGCGACCAGCATCCACTCTTGCCCAGGATAGCCGCGGGCGCTGAGCAGGCTGCGCAGATAGTCAAGATAGACTGCGCCCACCAGCGTATTGCTGTAGCTGTCAAAGGGGTCGGCGGCGGCGACGGCAGGCGCCCATTCCTGCCAGGTGGCGGGCTGGATCTGCATCAGCCCCAGGTCGCCGCGGTTGCCCAGCGCCAGCGAATCAAAGCCGCTTTCTACATAGGCCGTGGCGGCCAGCATCCGCCAGTCGAGATCATAGCGCAGCGCGACCTCACGGAACATCTGGGCATAGGTCATCGTGCCGCCGGCGGAGCTGCTGTCTGTTGGGCTGCTGCCTACAGCCTCGCCGGGCGCAGCGTCGGCGGGCGGCGAGGCGGGCGCAAAGACCGGCTGGGGCAGCGGCGTCTGCGCCGCAGGCGGCAGTTCCTGGCCGGGCGCGGTCACCTGGTCGGCGCGCACTACAGGCGGCTCCCCGCTGCCACGCCCGGCTGTGCCCGCGCTGCCGGGCGCTGTGACATCGCCGGGCTGGACGAGCGACGCGGCGGGCGCGGTCACCGGGTCATCCATCTTAAGCACAAAGGCCACCAAGGGGACCGGCGCGGCCGTAGCAGCCGGCGCAGGGACAGCAGGCGCCGGCGGGGTGCGCAGCGCCAGCAGCAAAACCAGCCCAGCCAAACCGCTGCCCACCAACGCGACCACGGCCAGCGCCGCCGCCGCGGCCAAGTGCCACGGCCCCACCAGCGGCAGACAGGTGATCTCGCCGTCCACGCTGCGCCGCAGGGAGGGGTCATCCATGGGCCGCGCCGTCACACAGAAGGGCACGGTTTGCGGGCTGACGCGCAGCAGGGGCATCTGATGCGGGCGCACTTCGAGCGCGATCTCCACGCTTTGGCCCGCCGCCAGCGTCACCTGGCCGCGCTCGCCGCTGTCGCCCAACTCGTCGAGCCAAAAGAGATAGTCGCAGACACGCCGCCGGTCTTGGGCATGCAGTTGGAAGGTTGTGGTCTGGTTGCCCAGGTTCGCCAGCCGGATCAACGCCACCGCCGCCGGGCGAAACCATCCCGCCGAAAGCTGTCGCGGCTCCGGCGCGGCCAGCGTAAACGCCACATAGGGGCGGATCGCCAACGTCGCGGCCAGGCGCGTCACCCGGCCTGGATAGCGCGCCGCCCGCGCCACCACCGCCAGGGGATAGTCGCCCGCCTGGTTCTTGGCCTCGCGCGGGATGGTGATGGCGATCTCGACGACCTGGCGCGCGCCGGGCTGGAGCGGCACATGCACCGGCAGTTCGCCGCACCAGCGTTCGTCGATCCAGCCTTCGACCGTCACCTCAAAGCGGGCGGCGCGGTCGCCGTTGTTGACCACTTCGACGGCCAGGCGCTCGCTTTCGCCCGGCGCGACCTCGATGCGGCGCTGCTTCAGCACCGCCACGACCAACGGGTCGATCTGCTCGCGGATCGGGCTGCGCGGCGCAGGCTGCGCCTGGGCAGCAGGGCCTTCCCCCGTGCCGGCATCCAATACGGTGGCTTCGCCCTCGATCTCGACGACCTGCCAGTTGCGCAGCGGCGCGGGGATATGCGCCTGCGCGACGCTGTCTTCGGCAGCCGTGCCCGCGCCCTCGACACGGTCATCGGCCCAGTCAGCGGCGTGGCCGGAGCCGGTATCCTCGGCGGAGGCCGGTCGATTCTCCAGATGGGGCGTGCTGTCGTCCGGTGCAGGCCGGCGACGCGACTCTTCCGGCGGCTCCCACGGCAATATGTGCATATCGCTAAGTATGGAAGGGGACCCGATGGCTGTCAAGTTCATGGCGCAGCCGGCCCGGCGGGGAACCGCAGCCCGCGGCGCAGCGTATTAAAGGGACAGAGAGCGACAATCGCAGGGCGACCGAAAGGACTGTATGTGCAGCGTGTGTTGAACCGGCCGTTTTTTCTGCTCCGCCGTCCCCCGCGCCGCGCCTGGCTTGGGCTGCTGCTGATGGCAGCCGCCGTAGGCCTCTTGAGCTTCCCTTGGCTGTGGCGCTGGTGGGTCACCCAGCACTATGCGGAGCGCATCTATACGACGGAGGCCGCGCCGGGGGCGCGGGTCGCCATCGTTTTTGGCGCGCGCGTCTATGCCAACGACCGGCTCAGCGCCATGCTGCGCGACCGCGTGGACACGGCCATCGCGCTCTATCGCGCCGGCAAAGTAGACAAACTGCTGCTCAGTGGGGACAATCAGGCGGCGGACTACAACGAGCCGGGGGCAATGATGGCTTATGCCTTGGCGCAGGGGGTGCCCCCCGCAGCCATCCAGCCGGACTATGGTGGACGTCGCACCTATGACACATGTTATCGAGCCATCGCCATTTTTCAGGTGCAGGAGGCGGTGCTGGTGACGCAGGCATTCCACCTACCGCGCGCTCTGCTGCTGTGCGAAAACCTGGGCATCGGCGTGGTGGGGGTGACGGCGGATCGCCGTGCCTATGACCCGCGCTCAATTGCCTGGTCGGAGAGCCGCGAACTGCCGGCGCTGGTCGCCGCGCTGCTCGACCTTATCCGCCGCACCCCGCCGCCGGTCATGGGCGACCCGATTCCGCTGTAGGCAGTGGTTCCAAAAGGCGCGCTCGGTTCAAGATCGGCGGCGTCCCACTGCCTACTGCCCACTGCCTACTGCCTCTCCCAGATCGCTGCCGATGAAGGCGGGCGCACCGTTGAGGAAGCTGCGCGCGTCCATGGCGCGTTTGCCCGCGGGCTGCACGCTTTGCAGCAGCAGCAGCCCCTCCCCCGTGCCTACGGCGGGGCCTTCGGGCGTCGAGATGACGTGACCCACCGGCGCAGCGCCGGGACGAACCGCGGCCTGCCAAATCTTCAGCGGCTCCCCGCGCCAGGTCGTATAGGCGCTGGGCCACGGCGTATAGGCGCGTGCCATGCGTTCGATCTGGGCTGCGGGCAGATGCCAGTCGATCTGCCCCTGCTCCTTGCGGATCAAACGGCAGACCGAGGGCGCGCCGGGCAAGCTTTCTTGGGGAATCGGGGCAATTTCGCCCGTCAGCCAGCGCGGGAGCATTTCGATCAACAGCTCAGCGCCTTGGGCGGCCAGCCGCGCCGAGAGGCTGAGGGTGGTGTCGTCGGGGTGGATCGGCTGGCGCGCCTGCGCCAGCACCGGCCCGGTGTCCATCCCCTCATCCATCAGCATCAGCGAGACGCCAGTTTCCGCCTGCCCGTCAAGAATAGCGGCGCTGATCGGCGACGCCCCGCGGTAGGCGGGCAGCAGGCTGGCATGCACGTTGATGCAGCCATAGCTTGGAATCTCAAGCACGCGCTTGGGCAGGATCAATCCATAGGCGGCGACAACCAGCAGGTCGGGCATCAACGCCGCCAAGACCTCGACCGCCGCAGGGTCTTTGCGCAGGCCGGCGGGCTGATAGACGGGCAGGTTGCCGTCCAAGGCCTGCTGTTTGACCGGCGAGAGGGTCATCTGTTTGCCGCGGCCTGCGGGCCGGTCGGGTTGCGTCACGACCGCGACCATCTCCCACCCCTGCGCCGCGGACTGGGTCTGCAGCGCTTGCAGGCTGGGGACGGCAAAGTCGGGCGTGCCCATAAAGACAATGCGAATGGGGTTAGGGAAAATTGTCGCTGTGTCCATGCCGCCATTCTAACATAGAAGATCACCCGCGCGGGCGGTCGTCGGGGGCACGCAGGGGCATATTCATCCAGTCGCCCGTGGGCTGTGACACGGGTGCGGGGCCTGGCTCGACCGGCAGGCGCGGCGACGGCGGCACGATCCCACTGCTGCGCAGCAGCCCATGCAGCAGCAGCCCCAGCGGTACACAGAGCAGCATTCCTGCCAAGAAACCCCACAGCGCCAGCGCCAAAATGCCGATCACCTGCGCCTGAAGCTGGCCAGGGAAATCCATCTGAAAGCCGCGCGCCGTAAACAGACCGGAGACTCCCTGGCCCGCCACCCCTAAATAGGCGTCGACCCCGGTCATCTGCCAGCCCTGACCGGTCACGCCGTCGGCAAACAGCCCCAATAGCAGCAGCCCGACGACCGCGGGCAGCCCGCTCACCGCCAGCGCGCCCGTGGCGTCGTCCAGCCGCAACAGGTCATCCACCAAATAGGTGACAAACGGCACCGTCGCCCCCGCGGCCACGCCGATCAGAAAGGCGACCCCCGGCTGTACAAAGGGCGCAGCGGCCAGCCCGGCTACTACTCCCGCCGCCAGCCCGCGCGCGCTCAACAACGGCTCGCTGCGCCCGGTCACAAACCAAGTGTAGATCAACGGGGCGAGGATGCCTCCCCCGCCGCACAACACAATATTGACGCTGCCGCGCATCAGCCCGATCGCGTTGAGGCTGCTCATCTGCAGCGGGTTCGACCACAGCCAGCCGATCGAGCCGCCCAGGATCATTAGGCTGCCCACCACGGCCAGCAGGGGCAGTTGCGCCGGAGCCAACAAGGGCGACGGCTGTGTCCGCCGCGGACGGCGCGGCACCCAGACCACCAGCGCGGCCAGCGCAAACCCCGCCGCGACCAGATGCACCGTCGCGGCCCCACCGAAGTCGACAAAGCCATGGCCCAGGTTCAAATTGTTGCCCAGCGCGCCCAGCCAGCCGCCGCCGCGCACCCAGTTTTCGCCCAACGGGTAGATGACCGCGCCGATCGCCAGCGCCAGGATCAACGTCGCCGTGGCCGGCGCGCGCCCGCGCAGCGCCACCATGGGCAGCAACGCCGCGGTCATCGTCCAGGGCACATGCGCCAAGAACAGCCCATAGGCCAGCGGCGTCACCCCCGCGCCGGAGAGAAACCAGCCGCTAAGACCGGCCACGCCCCAGCCTATTCCCCAATCCGCCGCAAAGGGACTCCACTCCCAGACCAGCTCACGCAGCTCCGCCTGAGGATAGACCAGGCCGACCCCGCCAAACTGCAGGGCAAAGCCCACGGCCCAGTAGCCAAAGCTCGCCAGACCCAGCGCGGCCATCCCGCCTAACGCCGCGTCCCAGGCGCGCGATGGTTCCAGCCCGGCTACCCCCACCAGCAAAAAACCGGCAGGGACGAGCATGGCCAGCGCCGCGGTCAAGAGATACCAGTAGACCGGAGCAAAGGCCAAACCGGCCGCGCTACTTTCAGTTGTACTTTCGGGAGATTGTGCAAACAAGGAAGAGGGCAAGCAGAACAAGAGCAGCAACGGAATGCTCAAGGCCAGCCACCCGTGCAGACGCGCCGCCCGCGCCAGGAGTCGTGCTTGGTGCATACAGTTAGCCCCCGGGTCGATGAGAATGCGTAAGGCGATAGCGCTCCTCCCCTAGACGCCTGTCTGAACTGGCCCGTATCATACCAAATTGGCGAATGAACCCCAAAGTTGTGATAAACTGATCCCTTATGCACCGCCGTCTCGCCGCTCCACCGCCCATGCAACTTCCTGCCTGGATCGGCTCCGCCCGCCGCAGCGACCGGCTGCTGACCTGGCTGGTAGGGCTGGCCGCCCTGCTGCTCTATGGCTGGACTGCCGCCCCCGGCATCGTCACCTTCTATGACGACAGCCTGGAATTCCAACTGGTCGCGCCCACCTTTGCCATCGCCCACCCCACCGGCTATCCGCTCTATATCCTGCTGGGCGGCCTCTGGACGCGGCTGCTGCCCATCGGCGCCTGGGCCGGGCGCATGAACCTGTGGAGCGTCCTGGCCGCCGCGGGCACGATCGCGCTCCTGTTTGACGGTACGCGGCGGCTGGCGACCGGCAGCGCAGGCCGGCCCAATCCTTGGGCTGGGCTGGCCGCGGCGCTGGCCTTTGGCCTGGGGCCGGTCTGGTGGGGTCAAGCGACCGTCGCCGAGGTCTACGCCCTGCACAACCTGCTCGTCGCCGCCATCTTGGCCGCCATGTTGGGCATCAACCGGTTGGAGGGCGCAGCCCAGACGCGGCGCATGGCGCTGGTGGCGCTGCTGTTTGGGTTGGGGCTGGCCCACCATCGCACCATCGTCCTGTCGATCCCAGGGGTGGCGCTCTATCTGCTCTGGAGCGCGCCGCACTTGGGGCGGCCACAGCGTGCCTGGGGGCTGTGGCTCGGCGCGCTGCTCGCGCCGCTGCTGCTCTACCTCTATTTGCCGCTGGCCGCGGCGCGCGGCGCATACGACCTCAACAAGAGTTATGTCAACACTTGGGCCGGCTTCTGGGATCATGTGCTGGCACGGCAATACGCCGCCTTTTTTGGCGATAACCCGTTGGCGGCTGTCTATGGCCCTGCCCAATGGCTGGAACTTTTGCGCGGCCAGATCGGCTGGCTCGCGCTCGTCTTGGCCGGGCTGGGGCTGCTGCGCCTGGTGGACCGTCACGGGCGACCGGCGCGCGCCTGGGTCGCCGTGGCGCTGATCGCGCTCACCAACCTGGCGTTTGTGCTGGCCTACCGCGTGCCCGACCCGGAAGTGTTTTTGCTGCCCGTCCTGCTCTGCGCCGCCATCTTTGTGGGTGGCGGCGTCAGCCTGGCGGCCAGGCTGACGCCGCCCCGCCGGCAACCCTGGGCGGCCGTGCTGGTGCAGGCCGCGCTGGTCATCCTGTTGGCGCTGGGGGTGGGCGGCCGCGGGCCGGGGGTCAACCGTCACGCCAACTGGACCAAACACGACGCAGCGCGCCTGATGGCGAGCGTCCCCTTCCCGCCCGGCAGCCTCATCCTGGGCATCGAAGGCGAGATGACCGCCGTGCGCTATATGCAGGCCGCCGAGGGATTGGGCCGGCATGTCACCCCCGCGACCTACAACGACCCCGACGCCCGCCGCGCCGCCGTCGACGCGGCGCTGGCCGCGGGCCAACCTGTCTACCTGACGCGTGAACTTCCCGGCTTGGCCGAGCGTTATAACTTCAGCGGCGAAGGCCCGCTGGTGCGTGTCTGGCCGCGCGGCGCGGCCCGGCTTGCGCCGCCCAGCCACCCGCTCGACATCACGCTGGCGGACGGTGCGCTGCGTTTGGCAGGCTACGATGCGCGTTATTCTGCCGTCACCGCCCAGCCGTGGCTGGCGGTGACGCTTGATTGGCAGCCACAGGCCGCGTTAAGCTCGGTCTTCAAAGTCTCGTTCCGGCTGCTGGATGCCGCCGGCGTGCCGCTCGTCTGGACCGACGGGCGCGCCGCGGTCGAAGACCGTTTTCCCATCCACCAGATGGCCCCTGCGCCGCAGTGGACGGTGGGCGACGTGGTGCGCGACAGCCAGCTCCTGCCCGTCCCCCCGGCGCAGGCCGCCGCGCTCGACCGGCTTCTGATCATCGTCTACGACAGCACGACCGTGGCCGAGTGGGGCCGGGCCGAACTGCCGCTGCCGCCGTACCCGCCCGGTAAACGCTAGAAAACGACCGCTGTGAAGCGGCCCATGCCGCCTTACAGAAGGATAGGAGGATTCACACAAGAAGATCAACCACAGAGGGCGCAAAGATCGCAAACAAGAAAGAAATGAGCAAGTGTGCCTACGATCACATTTGCGGCGCTATTTTTGTCAAGTAGTGGGAAGCGTGCCATAATGGGGCGCGTTTGAGCTTGTGTGCCATGACCGGCGCCGGCCCGCCCTCCGTCCGGTTTGGCCCGGCTTAGAGGAAGATCATCGATGACTGACCATCCTGCAGTTGACTATTCCGCAAAGAGGTATGAACCTATGCAAACTTCGCCCCGTCTTGTCCGTGTGGCCCGGCTCCCCCTGCTCTGCGGCCTGATCGCGCTGGTCTTTGCGCTTGCCGCCTGCCAGCCCATCCAGGACCCGAGCTTGCTCGAACAGGGTGCGACCAGCGCCGAGACACCGACGGCAGGTACTGTTCCAGGCGTAGAGCCGGCAAAGGCCACCATTACGGCTGAATCGCTGCGCGTGCGCAGCGCCCCCAGCGACAACGCCGAAGTTGTGACCGGCGCGCGCGAGGGCGAGACCTATGCCGTGTTGGCGATCAGCTCGGATGGCGGCTGGCTGCAACTGGAGATTGAGCGCGCACCCGAAGGCGCCGGCTGGGTCGCTTCCAGCTTTGTGACGCTTGAAGGCGACATCACCAATATCCCCACGGTCGAGCTGGAGGACGTGCTGGCCGAGGCAGGCGTGGCTCCGAGCGCAGCGGCAACGCCCGAAGCCGCTGAGGAAGCCACCGAGGAAGCCACGCCCGAACCCACCGAGGAAGCCGCCGAGGAAGTGACCGCTGCCGAAGAGGTCACGGGCACGACGGAAGTGACCGGCACGGAAGCAGTCACCGAAACAGAGGAAGTGGCTGAGACCGAAGAGGTGACGGCGACTGAAGAGGTGACGGCGACCGAAGAAGTAACCGCCACGGAGGAAACGACGGCCACCGCGGAGGCTGAAGCCCCGGCGCCGGGCTATGTGACCATCAACTCCGGCGACACCCCCCTGCGTGTGCGCAGCGCGCCCACTACGGAGGAAGACAACAAGGTGGGCAACGTCTACGACGGCGAAATCTACCGGGTGCTGGAGGTCAGCGAAGACGGTTTGTGGGTGCGCATCGATATCCCCGAACTGAACCTGGAAAACGGCGGCTGGATCTCGACAGAGTTTGTGATCATGGGGCAGTAGCCCCCGCGGCCACCCCAGCTATCAGATAGGGCCGGCAAACACAGCCGGCGAATCGGATCGCGCGGGGCCGCATGGGTGATGGTCTGCCCATGCGGCCCCGTTTTTGATTGGCCGGAACCGGCTCGATCGGTTGAACGACGAGGAGCGCGGATGCCTCAGAACATCTATGATGACCCAGATTTCTTTGCAGGCTACAGTGAGTTTCGTCGATCACGCGAGGGGCTTGCCGGCGCTCCCGAATGGCCCACCCTACAAAGCATGCTTCCCCGCTGCAAAACTTGCGCGTGCTCGATCTCGGCTGCGGCTGCGGCGCTTTTGCACGCTGGGCGCGCGCCGCGGGCGCAGCCGGCGTCCTCGGCGTGGACCTTTCCGAGAAGATGCTGGCGCGTGCCCAGTCCCTGACACAAGACCCGGGGATCGGCTATGCGCCGGCGGACATTGAAAGCCTCGATCTGCCCGCGGCCTCGTTCGATCTAGTCTACAGTTCGTTCGGCCGGCCACATATCTTTACAAAATGAGGATTCACTGGGGAGATAGGAACAAGCACGCGTCATGGAACCCGCAGCCGAGACCATCAAACTTGACCAATTTCTCAAGCTGGCGCAGGTCGTCCAGTCGGGCGGCGAAGCCAAATACCTGATCCAATCGGGCGCGGTGCAGGTCAACGGTCAGATCGAAACACGCCGTGGGCGTAAGCTGCGCCACGGCGATGTCGTCGTCGTCGAAGGAGAAGAATTGGTCGTACAGGTGACTCCAGACCAGGATACGCCAGA
Source organism: Caldilineaceae bacterium (assembly GCA_020845455.1). GTDB lineage: Bacteria > Chloroflexota > Anaerolineae > Caldilineales > Caldilineaceae > QEUY01. Next base: position 1,844 of record JADLFO010000250.1, on the reverse strand, counting down.
AAATAGCCCGGCGGCCTAGTCGGCGCTGACCAACCCTGCATCGGGCACGCGCGGCGCGCCGGCCAAGATGCGTGACGAATGGACCACGGCGCGGGCGTCGATGCCGTCGGCGGCTAAGACCGGCTCCAGCGCGGCAATGGCGCACTCGATCATGCCGTCATCCGGCTCGCGCGTCGTCAGACGCTGCAGCGCCAGACCGGGCGCGATCAAAGCGCGCATCAGCGGGTTGCGCGCATGGGCCGCGCTGAAACGGATAATCTCATAGGCGATGCCCGCCACGACCGGCACCAATAACAGCCGCGTGACAAAGCGCAGCAGCAGCGCCAGCCAGTCCGGCTCCACGCCGGCAAAGGTGAGCGGGGCAAAGAGGATGATGCTGATCACCAGCACATAGAGCAGAAAACTGGTGCCGCAGCGCACATGCTGCACGCTGTAGCGCCGCACCGACTCGACCGTAAGGTCCGCGCCCGCCTCATAGGCGTTGATCGTCTTGTGCTCCGCGCCGTGATAGCCAAAGACACGGCGAATGTCGGGGATAAAGCTGATGCCCCAGATATAGGCGACAAAGAGCGCCAGCCGCAGCGCGCCTTCAAAGAAGGCGTCGACCAGCGCATGGTCGTCAACATAGGCGGCGAGCCAGCGGCTGGCCAAGGTGGGCAGCAAGAAAAAGAGCGCCACGGCAAAGACCAGGCTGCCCGCCAGCGTGGTCCACGCCACCGGGCCGGAAAACTCCACCTGCTCGCTCTCGTCTTCCTGCACGGCGACTTCGCCGCTCCACATCAGGGCGCGCATGCCCAGCCCCAGCGCATCCCACAGCAGTGACAGCCCACGCACAAAGGGCCACTTGCCCCAGGCGCTGGTATAGATCCGGGCCGTCAGCGGTTCGGTATGCACCACAATGCTGCCGGCTGCATTGCGCACGGCTACGGCCATGGTCTTGCGCCCACGCATCATCACGCCTTCGAGGACAGCCTGCCCACCATAGTAATGTTTGCTCATAGCCGCGATTGTATCATCGAGCCATCTGCGGAGCAAGGAAGGCAGTGCCTTCTGTTTTACTGCCCGCCGGTGATATACTCCACATGGAACGACATTCACGGGGGTCACAGCGCCCCTTGTATTTGGACGGCGCAGCATGAAGACTTATTTTTATGAACGTACCGCCTACAAGCTCTCCTCAGAGCCGGTGCCGGACTTCTTTCTCAAGCTCGACGAGCACTTTGAAAACAAACTGGCCTACGACCAAAACGTCTACGCCCATCCCTCGGTGCTGCTGGCCGAAAGCGTCTGCGGGCGTATGGCCGATGTGGAAATGTACGCCTTTCTGTTAGAGGATGTACGCAAACGCAATTCGTTGCAGCGCAGCGAGGACGAAAAAGCCGCCGTCCTGACGCGCTCATTTCTGCTCGGCTTTCTGGCCGCCGCCAAGGCGCTGCTCGATAGCTGCGCCGTCACATTGGCGCTGCTCTACCAACTGCCCATCAACCGCAGCGACCGCACCTTTAGCAGCAGCGACTTTTGGCATCAACTGGTGTTGACCGCGCCTGCGGTTCACCGGCGCTATCATCCGCTGCGTCTCTTCTTTGGCGAGGTAGGGCGCTGGCCGGCAGAGACCGTCTACCGCATCCCGCCGCTGGTGGTGCTGCAGGGCCAATATGGACACCTGCCGGGCCGCGAGGCGCAGCTCAAAGTCGCCGACGACGGCAGCATGGAACTGCCACAGATGGCCAAAGACCCCTACCGCGTCAACTGGATCGACCCGCTGGAGCTTTATACACGCTGGAAGCCCCGGCTGGTGGCGCTCTGCGAAAAGGTCTGCCAAGATATCGAGGCGAAGACGTGAG